>DASWIX010000042.1:0-222670 GCA_036397455.1 Gemmatimonadales bacterium
CGAACGGGTGCCGATCGGCACTTCCCCGCCGGTTCACTCGTCGCCGGAAACGAACCGGCTGCGCCCGGCCGTTCCGGCGCGGCGCAACACCGACCACACCCCCACCCCGCACAACGCACACAACCCGACCAACAACAACGGCTCCGCAAGCGGGCTCGGCCGGTCGACCGTGCCGCGACTCCACGGATGCAGGGCGGGCAGCGTGGCCAACAGTACTGTCCCGCTCACCGCGGCGTGTCCGACGATGGCCGGCAGAATCGACCCGGTGCGCACCACCAACCAGCCGAACAGCAGGCCCGCCGGAAGCGCCAGCGGACCCTCCCAGGTGAGCGCGTGGAACATGGCGAACAGCACCGCCGCGATCACCACCGCGCTGCCTGATGAAAGTCGGCCCGACAGCCGGCGGAGCAGCCACCCTCGGAAAAACGCTTCCTCGGCAAGCGGCGCCAGCGCGACGACCAGCAGCATCACCCCGACGAGATTGCCGCCCGACACCGCCTCGCTCGCCTGGTCGAGCACCAACCCCTCTCCGCCCGGGATCCACGTGGTGAGACCGATGGCGAGCGCGCTTCCCGCGACACAGACCAGCGCCAGCATCGGCAGCGCACGCAGTGGGAACGAGCGGCTGGGATACCACTCGTCGAGCGGCACGGAACCGCCCCGCACGATAGCGCCGCTGACGATCGGCCACGCCACGATGAGATCGATCAGCACCGCCACCCCATCGCTCAACTCGAGACCGAACGGCGCCAGACCCGCGATCGCCCGATCGACCAGGAACACCGCCGTCGCCGAGAATCCGACCAGCAAGAGCGCCCGCCCGACCTCGACGCGAGCACGAGGGCCATCGACCGCCTGTGGGGTGCCCGGTTTCATCTCCCCTCCCGATGCTCAGAGCCTCCATTCAATATGGAACAAATGCATAGGTCATATATGTATTTTCACGGCCCGTGTCAAGCTCTGGCCAGAATGACGACATCAAAAACCTCGAGCGCGCCGAACGCTGTTTACAAATCGTAAATTATTATACCACAAGATATTAGCGTGCCTGACCGAGCGTGGTCACCCGTTCGAACGAGGGTCTCATAGCGCCTTGCACATATCCATATGTGACTTATATATTCACGCATGTATCCGCACCAAGTCGAGGAACTGCTCCCGCTGACGCCGCTGTCCTATCACTTTCTGCTTGCCCTCGCCGACGGAGAAATGCACGGCTACGGGATCATCAAGCACGTGGAAGAGCAAACCGATGGGAAAATGAAGCCCGCCACCGGCGCGCTGTATCTCGCGGCGAAGCGGTTGCTGGAGGAAGGCCTCATTACCGAGTCGGAAGCGCGGCCCGATCCCGAGTTCGATGATCAACGTCGCAAGTACTATCGGCTCACCGAGCTGGGGCGCGCGGTCGCGGTCGCCGAGACGAAGCGGATGCTGCGGCTGGTAGGGATCGCGTTTCAGAAGCGGTTGGTGGAGGGCGCGCTCACGATCGAGGCACCGAGCGAGACGTAGCGCGGGTCGCGGGGGGCCGGCACGGAAGCACGCCCCCCGGCCCACGCCGCCAGGCGTTCACGTCCGGGTTTCGATCACGCCGTCGGCCCCAATGGTCAGCGACATGTCCGGGGTCAACTCCGCGAAATCCGCGCGCTCCAATGCGATCACGGGGAGCGGCCGGCCGTACAGCTCGTCCGCGACGATCGAGGCGAGTGCCACGAACGAATCGACGCCCACCGTGATGATGGCTGCCGGGGCGGTCCCCCGTCGAATCGCTTCGAGAAGCACCGCGGTGCTCGTGCTCGACCCCCGCGTCGACGGCACCGCGAGAACGCGTCCCGCCGCCGTCCGGCCCGACAGCGGATGCCGCCGGTCGATGATCTCGCCGGTGGCCGGATCGTACCCGCCCCAGAAGCTGAGCGGCTCACTCGATACCAGCAGCCGGCCTTGCGCCTGGCCCGGCATGACCGCGCGCCCCCGCATCACGCCGCCCACAGCGATTCGTCCCGCACGATGCGACCGTCGACCGCCGAGCGCACGCAATCTTCGAGACTGCCGAACGCGAGTTGTTTGCCGAGCAAGCCCGGTCCGTAGTAGGCGTACTTGGCCGAGTTGGTCATCAACGTGCCAACATCCGGCGGCAACATGGGACTCGTGAGAATACACGTGTCGACCGTGAGTTCGCCTCCGAACTCGATCACCGGTTTCAGCAACCCGGCCCGCTCGGCGATCAGCTTGACCGCGCGGCTGCACGTGATGAGTAGCCGCACCCGGTCGTGTCGCGTACGACGCTCGAGCAAGGGCGCCAGGCGCCGGAACTCGTCGAGCGAAAAGTGCGGACTGCCGAGCACCACCATGTCCAACCGATCCCCGGCGGCCGTGCTGAGCCCGTCGCGGGCGGCGCGAAGCCGCTCAACGGTCACGCGATGGTCTTCGTCTGGCATGCGCCCGCGGAGCGCCGCTGCTTCGGTCGGCGCCTCGGGTGTCACGCCGACCAGATGGAACAACGCCACCGCGCCCGACGACGCCATGGCCGCACCGAGCGCCTTGAGTTGGTCCTCGGACGGCGAGACCTCGAGCCCGGCGATCACGGCGACGCGATCGCGCGCGACCTGTCCGACCAGGTGGCCGAGCACCGGATAGAACGCGTCGTCGGCCTGCAACGCTCCCGGAATACCGTGCAAGCGGAACACGCACTCCCCGGCGCGGTTCTCGTCCAGATGCAATCCGGCCGCCGGCACCCGGCCGGTGATCGCGGCGCAGATGTCGAGCAGGTCGGGATACCGTTCGGTCCGCGCGCCCAGCACCGAGTTGGCGAACACGATGGCGCTCGATTCGCCCCAGGCGATCTGCTGGCCGAACCGGGGTCGCTCGGATTCCTGATACGGCGCACAGGTCCACGTCGCCTTGCAGCCCATCTGCTTGTACGCCTGCATCTGGCGATAGGCCTTGTCGGCCCATTCGGGCGGCACCGCCCACTCGCGCCAGCCGTGCGGATCGACGCCCGAGACGTTGAGCGTGGTCGGCACGACGACCCGCGCGCCGTGGCCGGCGAGCCGCAGCGCGTAGTCGAGGGTCGCGTCGCCCATGTAGAGCGACGAGTCGACGTGCGCGGCGGTGATGTCCAGCAGGCGGTCGATACCCTGCACGGCCGCCATCCGCACAACGATCGACATGGCCATGCGGGCCGCCGGTCCTCCGCCCCCGTCGAGCAGGTGCCGATCGCGGTCGGTGAGCTGCATGCGGGGCTTCGGCTACAGACCGAGCAGTCGCGTGGCGTTTCCGCCGAGGATCTTCGCCTCGTCGGTCGCGTGCAGCCCCAGGCCGCGAATCGACGAAAGCATCTTCTCGATGCTGCCGATCTGGTGGGGATAATCGCTGCCGGCCAGGAGGTGATCGGGCCCGGCGAACTCGAGCGCGAGCCGGAGCGCGGTCGGATCGAAGTTCACCGTGTCGTAGTAAAACCCTCGCAAGAACTCGCTGGGCGGTCTGCCGATGTGCTTGCGACAGTCGGCGAACGCCTCGTACCCCCGATCGAGCCGCTCCGCGAGGTACGGAATGGCGCCGCCCAGGTGGCCCAGCGCCCACTGGATGCCCGGAAACCGCTCGACCACGCCGCTGAACACCAGGCCCGCGGCGGCGAGCGTGGTGTCGAACAGGAACCCGACCAGCGGCATGAGCCAATAGGATTCCATCGCCTCGACCCCGACCGGATAGGTGGGGTGGATGTACAGCACGGTTCCTCGCTCGCTGGCGAGTTCGTAGAGCGGCCAGAACCGCTGGTCGTGCAACGCGACGCCGTTGACGTTGCTGTACAGCATGATGCCCGGCAGCCGCAATTCCTCGAGCACGCGTTTCGCCTCGCCGCGCGACGCCACCGCATCGTTCAGCGGCAGCGTGGCCAGCGCCGTATAGCGCTTGGGGTGGTCGGCCACGATCGCGGCCAGCGCGTCGTTGACCCGACGCGCCATCGCGACCGACGTCGCGGGCTGCTCGACCACGGTGCCCGGGGCGGTGAAACTCAGCACCTGCATGTCGACCCCGGCCTCGTCGAGCACTCGCGTCCGCACGACGACATCGCGGTGTCCCGGCACGATGACGTTCTCGTCTCCGGGCGAGTGCAGCACCGGATTCTCGGCGGTGTCGGTGGTGACCGTGATCCTGGTCGAATGCTCCCGCAAGGCCGCGATGTAGTCGAGCGGATAGAAGTGATTGTGGAAGTCGATGACGGTCATGCGCTCCGCTCGCGTGAAGGAGTGCGTCCCCAGAGATAGTATACCGGCGCGCCGGCGACGACGAGCAGCAGGCCTTCGAGGCTCTCGGCGGGATCGGTCACGACCTGGTTGAGGACGATCGCGAAGGACGACACCACGAAGATGGCCGGCAGCCACGGGTACCCCCACGCCGAGTAGGCGCGTTCCACGGCGCGGCGGCGCAGCAGGAACAGCCCGACCGTCATCAGCCCGAAGAAGATCCACTCGGTATAGACCACGCGGGTGAACAGCGCGCGGAAGGTGCCGGTCACGACGAGCACCGACGCCCACACGCCTTGGAGCACGAGGGCGCGATGGGGTGTCTGGAATTTCGGGTGCAGCACGCCGACCCAGCGAAACAGCAGGCCGTCCTGCGCCATCGAGTAGTACACGCGGGGGCCGGCCAGCACGATCCCGCTGAGCGCGCCGAAGGTCGAGAACATGACGATCCCCGACATCACCGCCCCACCGCCGAAGCCCAGCAGGCTGTCGGCCAGGTCGGCCGCGACGCGGGTGGATTGCGCCACCGCGTCGAGCGGCAGCACGTAGAGGTAGACGGTGTTCATGGCGAGGTAGCTCACCGTGACGATCAGGGTGCCGAAGATGAGCGCGCGGGGAATGGTTCGTTCCGGCGCGATCGTCTCCTCCGCGTTGTAGGTGACCATGTGCCAGCCGCCGAACGCGAACAGGCCGGCGACCAACGCGGTCAGGAACCCTCCGAGCGTGATGCCGGCGTCGCCGCTCGCGCCGACGAAGTGGTCCGGAACGCGCCCACCGAGCAGGAACCCGGCGACGATGATCAGCACGATCGCCGCCAGCTTGCCCGCGGTAAACAGCGTCTGCACGCCGCTGCCGTGTTTCACGCCGGCATAGTTCACGGCCGACAGCAGGACGATGACGCCGACGGCGACGACCTTGGCACCGCCGTCACCGAGCGGCACGAAGAAGCCGGTGTAGCGCGCGAACACCACGGCAATCGCGGCGATGATCCCGGAGTGCATGCTCCAGAACATCGCCCAGCCCCACAGGAAACCGACCGGCGGGCCGAACGACTCGCGCAGGTAGACGTACACCCCACCGGTGCGGGTGAAGGTCGAGGCGAGTTCGGCGCAGACGAGCGCGCCGATGAGCGTGAGACCGCCGGAGACGAGCCAGACCGCGAGCACGCCCGCCACCGACGGCACGCGGCCGGTGATCTCGGAGGGCTGCACGAAGATCGACGCCCCGATGATCGTGCCGACGACCATCGCGGTGGCACGGGGCAGCCCCATGACGCGGCGAAATTCCGACATAGGGCGGCAAAGATGGAGCGGAGGGTGCTACGGCGCGAGGGGCGCCTCGATAGCACGCCTCAGTTGCCCGGCCGGCGCGGTCTTCCGGCTTGCACGCCGATCTCGCGAATCCCTTCCGGCAACAGTGCCCACTGCTCGGGCGTGAGGACGGCCCTGACCGCGGCAACGCTGCGCCGCAGATTGATCCGCGCTTCCTGCAACTTGGGCTGAATCAGGGCCAGCAGGCCGCGTGGCTCGCGGTTCGTGCCGTACGCGTCGATCTCCGCCTTGAGTTCGGTCGCGAGACTGTCATTGGCCGCGACGAGCGAGTCCCTGATCGACTCGAGCGAGGCCACCTGCGGATCGGTGAGGTGCAGAGTGTCCCTGAACGCGAGGGCGATGGCCGCCGGATTGGGCAGTAACGATTCGAACCGCTCGAGAAACTCGTCGGGCGCCCTCACGAGACCCGCAACGCCGGCGAAGCCCCGTCCGCCTCCGAGCCCGCGGGCACCGCCGCGCAGCCGGTCGATCGTGTCGCGCTGGCGATCGGGCCCGAAGGAGAACCGTAGCTGGATGCCGATCTGGAAGGGCGCGCGCACCGCGGTCGCGGTCGCGCCGGTGGCGCCGAACCGCTCGTTCACCGCGTAGCGGAACATCCGCGCGACCGGATCGAAGCCCTCGACGACAAGCAACGTCTCGTCGGGTCGCGCGCGGCCGCCCCACCCCTTGGCCCCCTGGGCGCCGTGCAGCAGCTCGTCGATCCCGCGCAGCAGGTTGACCGTGACGGCGGAGACCGTGAGCCGGCCCGCCAACCTCAGGAACCGGGGACGCGCGTTCACCTGGAGATCGAACGCGCTCTGCCACGGCCCGACACAGCTGTTCCGCCGCGCGATCGCGCCCACCTGCCGCATGAGACAGGCGCGCGCGCCGCCCGACGTCACCGCGAGCAGCCGTGCCATGCCGTCCGCCACCGGATCGACGCCGCCCGCGCTCGGCGCGAACACGAACGCCCGGTCGTTGCGCGACCCGTCGCCGTTGATGTCCGCGCCGACCATCGGCGTGTACGGCGTGCCGGACGACACGCGTGCGATCGCGGTGACCTCCAGACCCGTCCCGAACGGATAGCCGACCGTGGCGAGAAATGCGTGGCGGCGTTCGTAGCTGCTGCGGCTCCACTCGCGTCGATTGGGATTGCCGCCGGTCGTGGCCGATCCGAGACCGCCCGTCCCGCCACCGGACCCGCCGCGCCCGCCGAACGCGACCGACGTCGACGACTGGTCGCGCGCGTGCGACCAGGTATACGAGGTCTGCACCCGTATCCCGCCCCGGGTGAATCCGCTCAGCGAGACGGTCAGTTGTTTCGTGTCCGACGCGAGATCCGATCCGATCTGAAGCACCTGGCCGAACCCCGGATCGATGCGCGAGTCAGCGAGGCGCATCGCACCGCTCGCCGGCACGATGGCCGCGGTGGGCACGTACACCGCGCGGTTGCGCTCGGCCTGCAGGCGGAAATCGGGATCGGTATCGAGGTTGACGTCGGAAAACCCGTACTGGCTCGTCCCGCGCGCGTAGGCGGCGTCGACCGAGAGCCGCAACAGAGTCGAGAGCGCGCGCTGCGCGCCGAGCGACGCGCGCCACGCCTTGGGCGCGCCGAACGCGTCGTGGAACACCGTCGCGGTGGGCGTGCGGTCGGCCCGCGGGACGCCCGCGCCGCCTGGGGCGGCGAGACAGTCGTCCGGTATCGATGCCATGTTCTCCGCGAACGCGTTCCAGTCCGGCGCCGGCACCGCTGGACCGATGCAGGTGAACTCCGTTTCCGCGTTGGCCAGCCCGGTTGCCGTCTGCGTCAACGTCACGAGCCCGAGCGGCAGCGGGCTGCGGAACGAGCCCGCCCCGCCGCGCACGATCCACGCCGGCGGCCTGCCCTGCCCGCCGCCTGCCGTCCAGGTGAAACCCACCCGCGGGCCAACGTACCATTCCGAGGGCAGCCGATCGGTGCGAAACCCGAGCGCCGAGTCGAGCGCGGCGTTGTAGAGCGGGGCGCGCCGGAACGACGAGTGCTCGAGCCGCAGTCCGTAGGTGAGTTGCAGAGCGGACGAGACGCGCCACGCGTCGCCGGCGTACGCGGCGAACTCGATGGCGTGCGACGCGCGCTCGGCCGGTACCAGCGTGCGGCGGAACGAGGCCGGCGTTCCCGATTCCAGCGCGTCGATCGACTGATAGGTGTACGTGCCGAGTCGATTCGATCCGCGCACCGAACTGGGACGCTGCACGGTCAGCTCGCCGCCGAACTTGAACCGGTGCGCGCCGCGTCCCGGCAACCACGACAAGTCGTTGGCGAGCTGGATCATCGATGCGTGCAATGTCGACGGCATGCCGGCGTTGCCGCCGAGTTGCAGCGTGCGCTGGCCGACCGATCCGTCGGGCAGCACCGACGCCACCTGCACTCGTCCCTGCGGGACGTAGGCGAGCGGATCGGCGTTCTGGCGCGACCGCGTCACGTAGACGCGCCCCTCGTTGATGATGTGCAACCCGATGCGCGACGCGAGGCTCGCCATCACGCCGCCCCCGCGACTTCCCGCCACCCCGCCCGTTTCGGTCACACCGAGCCACGACACGCGGGTGGGATCCTGGCGGCTGCTTTGCCAGTCCCCGCGCAGCGTGAGCGTGTGGTTGGCGGACACGAGGTAGTCGAGCCGCGCGAGCGCCGCGAGGTTGTCGTTGGAGCGCGTGGCGCCGGTCCCGAGGTCCGTCGCCGCGCCGATCCGATCGGCCACGTCGAGGAACCGTGCGACCGAGTCGGGCGACACGCCGAGCCTTTCGAGGTCGGCCGGAGTGGCGGTGGAAAGTGAGGTGAGGGGATCGGCCCGCAGGTTGCCCTGCGCCGAGACGTAGGCGAAGAGCCGGTTGGACACGATCGGCCCACCGATCCCGCCGCTCACGCGATGCTGGCTGAATCCCGCCGTGAACGCGGACGCCCGCTCGGCCCGCACGGAGAGATCGTCATCGCGCAGCGAGTAGTTGAGCGATCCCTGTCGGTTGTTCGTGCCCGACCGCGAGACGCCGGCGATCAGCCCGCCGCTGAACCGTCCGCGCGAGACGTCGTACGTGCTGGTAATGATGCGCGTGGCCCGCAGTCCTTCCTGCGGCACCTGGCCGGACCCGAAGGTCATCCCGTCGAGCGTGAGCGCGTTCGCGTCGCCGCGTTGCCCCGCCACCGAGAAGGCGGCGGCGCTGCTGTCGGTCCCTTCCAGGCCCACGACGCCCGGTACCAGCGTGGCGAGCACGTTGAGGTCGTCGGGATCGATCGGCAGGCTCTGCACCACCGCGGGGGTGAGCACGCGTTCGGTCGACCCGGGCGACGGCCGGTCGGGCACCCGCACCGGCGCAAGACGAGCCTGCACCTCGATCGGCGTCATGACGACCGCGTGGGCCGAGAGCCGCACGTTCCAGACGAGCCGGTCCTCGTCGGCGTAGCGCACGAGGGTGGCTTGATACGGCATCAGGCCGACCTTCCTGGCCGACATGCGGTACTGCCCGCCACCGTCCGGGAAGAGGATCGAGAACCGTCCCCGGCTGTCGGTACGGGTGGTGCGGGTGATCTGGGTTTCGAGCGACAGCGCCTCGATGAGGACGTCGGGAATGGGAGCGCTGTCGGGATAGGTGACGGTCCCGGTGATGATGTCGGTCGTCACGCCGACCTGTGCGAGCGCGGGCGGCGCGAGCAACATGGCGACGAGCGCGAACCCGAAGGCCGCGCGGTACCCCGAGCTATCGGTCATGTGCCGGGCACCCCACCAAAACGGTCTGGCTTCTCTGCTCTACATACGGTCGGTCGGATACAAACGTTAGGGGCGTTGGGCGTCAGGCCGGCCGCGCATCGAGATTCGCGCGCTGAAGCGCGCGCTCGGCGGCTGCGGCGACCCGTCTTGAACGGCGGCAGTCCTACCGGGTGGGGAGATGCCGTTCGAGGAACGTCCCGACGCCGCGCTGCCATTGCGCCGGTTGTTCCAGGTGGACCGTGTGGCCCGCGTCCTCGATGACCGACACCTGGGCGGCAGGGAGCAACCCGTGCATCCGGTTGGCGATCTCGACGAACCGGGTATCATCCGCGCCGGCCAACAGCAGCGTCGGCACGGTGAGCCGCGTCAGGGCGTCCCACAGCGGCGGTTGCGCGCCAGCGCCCAGCCCGCGCAGGCAGGCGGCGAGACAGCCGGGCCGGTTGGCGAGCAACCGCCGGCGCACCGCGGCGAGGACCTCCGGGCCGAGGCGTTGGCGGGTTTCGAAGAGCGGCAGGTCGCTCCAGTGATCCGCGAACCACTCGGTGCCGCGGGCGCCGATGTCGGCGGCCAGCCGTTCGTCCGCTGCCCGCCGGTCCCGCCGCTCGTCATCCGATGGCAACCCCGGCGAAGCGCTCTCCAGCACGAGCGCGTGGATCCGCCCGGGGGCGTGGCACGCCGCCGCCAGCGCCACGCGTCCACCCATCGAGTAACCGACCACCGCGGCGCGATCGAGATCCAATGCGTCCATCACGTCCAGCACGTCGGCGATCGCGTTGTCCATGGCGTATCGGTCCGGCACGGCGGCCGCATCGCTCGCGCCGTGGCCGAGCAGGTCGATGGCGACGACGCGACGAGTAGCGCTGAGCCCGGCAACGGCCGCGTCCCACGCGTCGGACGGGCCGGCGAATCCATGGAGCGCGACGACGGGAACGCCGCGCCCGCGATCCCGCACGTGGAGACGCAGCCCGTCCCGCAGCCGAATCAGCACCGGGCGGGCGGCCTACGTGCCGATGCCGTCGTTCGTCTTGACGTACGCGAGTCTGAGGTCGTTGAGCGCCTTGGCGAGGAAATCCGCTTCCTCCTTGTCGAGATTCCCGCGGGTCTTTCCCTCGAGCATGATCAGCGTATCGATGAGCTGCCGCGCCATCATGAGGTGCGCTCGCGGGTCCGGTCGCTCGCCCGATCCGCCGTCGGCACCCCGGCTGTCCGCCTCATCGCTCGCCGCGGTCGTTGCGGCCGACAGCAGCGACGCCGCCGACGCGGCGATGTTGGCCACGAACGCGCGAAAATCGACGGGCGCCGTCACCGGACCGGCCCTCCCGTCTCGACGCCCAGCTGTTCGAGCAGGAACGCCAATTCCACCGCCGCGTCTTCCACGATGCGGCTGAAGGGCCGCCCGCGCCGGGCCGCGTGACCGTTCATCGGGTGGTAGCGCAACACCACCGGCCGGCCCGATCGCGTCGCCGCCTGGAGCCGCGCCGTCATCTTGCGGGCCTGCAACGGCGGCACGCGCGTATCGAGGTCACCGGACGTCAGCATGACCGCCGGATAGCGCGTGCCCGCTTCGACATGCTGGTAGGGCGAATAGGCGCGCAAGAATGCGAACTGCTCGGGTATCGACGCGTCCCCATACTCGAGCAGCGCGGGCATGTTATTGGTCTCGGTAAACGCGTTGAAGCGCACCATGTCCAGATCCGGGAACCCGCAGAACACCGCGCGGAACAACTCGGGACGCTGGGTGAGCGCGCTGCCGACCAGGAGTCCTCCGTTGCTCCCTCCACGGATCGCCAGACGTTCCGGCCGCGTGTACCCGTTGTCGATCAGCCATTCCGCCGCCGCGATGAAGTCGTCGAACACGTGCTGTTTGTTCTCCAGCATCCCGTCGCGATGCCACGTTTCACCGAACTCGCTTCCGCCCCGCAGGTTCGCGATCGCATACACACCCCCGTGTTCGACCCAGATGGCCGCATTGACGTCGAACCGCGGCGCGAGCGCCACGTTGAACCCGCCGTACCCGTTGAGCAACGTGGGATTGTCGCCGTCGAGCACCACGTCCTCGCGATGCACCACGTACATCGGCACACGCGTGCCGTCCCGCGATTGATACCAGTGCTGCTCGACCACCACGCCCGTCGGATCGAAGGGCACTTCTTCGGGGTCGTACACCTCCCGCTCGCCGGTGGCGAGGTTCAGCAGGTACGTCGCCGAGGGCGCGTGGTACGACGCGAGCGTCAACATGGCGCGTCCTTCGCCGGCACCGCGGATCCCGGCGCTGTGGAACGGCGGGACGTCGACCTCGCCTGCCGGCGTGCCGTCCCGCTCGAACACGCGAATCTCGGCGCTCACCTCGTGCAGGTAGTTCGCGTAGAACTGCTCGCCGATCAACGAGAAGCTCTGAAGGACGTCTTCCGCTTCGGGAATGAACTCGCGCCACTGCGCCGGCCCGGGTCGCGCGGGATCGATGATGACGACCCGGTAGTTCGGCGCGTCGAGGTTGGTGCGGACATACAGCTTCCCGTCAATGTACTGCGGGTCGAACAGCGCCTCGGCATCGGTGACGATCGGCCTGGGCGTGCGGTCGCGCCGCATGTCCTGAACGTGTACCTCCGTGCGCGCCCAGCCATGTGACACCGTGAAGATCCGGACGCGACCCCGATCGGCCTGCCGCAAGCTCACGAACGCCGTCGGGCCGTACCCCTCGCCGAAGAGCGATTCGTCCGGGCCCGTCCCGCCGATGCGATGGTAGCGCACGCGTGCGCCGGTCTCGCGCGAGCGGGCGCTGTAGAAATAGCCGCGGCCATCGTTGTCGAACGAGGTGCTGCTGTACAGCGCGCGCGGCAGGCTGTCCGGCAGGTCGGTACCGGAGCGCAGATCGCGCAGCCGCACGCTGACTTCGTCCTGCCCTCCCTCGCGCACACTGTACAGCATGAACCGGCCATCGCTCGAGAGGGACAGGACCTCCACCTGCGTCGTGAGATCGGCGCTCATCGGGTGCGGATCGATCACGACTTCGTACTCCTCGGCGGGATCGATCGGGACCGGAAGATCGCCGGCGGGCACCGGCCGCCGGTAGACGGTCGCCAGTTCCTCCCCGATCCGGCGCAGCGTGAAGTATTCGAAGTCGCCGCCCCGTCGCGGGGCACCTTTGTCGGGCGTATCCATCAGCGCACGGAACCGCGCCCGCAGCTCGGCCCGGAGTCGCGTCTCGCCGACGACCTGTTCGGCGTAGGCGTTCTGCGCGTCGATCCACGCCCGCGTTTCCGGCGACGCCTGATCTTCCAGCCAGCGGTATGGGTCGGTGAACTCGACGCCATGAATGACGTCGACCACCTCTTGCTGTCGCGTCCGGGGTGGCGCAGGATAGGTCGGCGCGCACGCCGCCGTCACGAACGAGAGGAACAACACCCGTCTGATCATGGTTCGACCTTGCAAGAGGAAAGAGCAACGGCTCCCCGAAGCTGCGGCGGCGCCCATCGGGCCGCTAGGGCAGCCCAAGCCCGCCTTCGGGCCGTGAAGCCGTGGCGGAACGTCGCTTGTGCCGCGACGATCTTGGTGGGAATGTGCGGTGAGATCTGATGGGACGCGAGGGAAGCCGATGAGACCACAATGGAGGCGACCAGTCCTGCCGGCGTCGCTGGCTGTGGCCCTGCTCGCCGGGGTCGCCGCCGCCCAGCAACCGTATTATCCGCCACCCGGCCGGTGGGAGCGCCGCGCGCCGCAGGCCGTGGGGATGGACTCGACGCGGCTGGCACAGGCGGTGGCCTTCGCGCTGGCGTCGGAAATCCGGATCGCCACCGATCTCCGGCTCTACCTCGAGAGCCGGTTCGTCGCCGATCCCTACGGCGAGTTGCTTGGCCCCATGAAGGACCGCGGCGCCGCGAACGGCCTGGTGATCCGCCACGGGTACGTCGTCGCCCAATGGGGCGACATCGAGCGGGTCGACATGACCTTCAGCGTCTCCAAGAGCTACCTCTCGGCGGTCGCCGGACTGGCGTTCGACCGGGGGTTGATCCGCGACCCGCACGACCGCGTCGGCGACTACGTGGATGACGGCGGGTTCGACGGGCCGCACAACGGCCCGATCACCTGGCACATGCTGTTGAACCAGACGAACGAGTGGGAAGGGACGTTGTGGGACAAACCCGACGTGGCCGATCGGCGCCGCGGGCGCGACCGCACACTCTCGCCACCGGGCACGTTCTGGGAGTACAACGACGTTCGGGTGAACCGCACCGCCCTGGCCCTGCTCCGCGTGTGGCGGGAACCCCTTGCGGAGGTGCTACGGCGAGAGATCATGCATCCCGTCGGCGCGTCTGATACCTGGGAGTGGCACGGGTACCGCAACTCGTGGGTCGAGGTCGACGGCCGCCGCATGCAGTCGGTGAGTGGCGGCGGCCATTGGGGCGGCGGCGTGTGGGCGAGCACGCTGGATCACGCGCGGTTCGGCCTGTTGTTTCTGCGGCGCGGCGTCTGGGCCGGCAGCCGGATCCTCTCTGAGCGGTGGATCGCCGCCATGACCACGCCGACCGATATCGCGCCCGATTACGGCTACATGTGGTGGCTCAACACCGGCCGCCGGATGTATCCGCACGCGCCGGCATCGGCGTTCTTCGCGCGCGGCGGTGGCGGGAACATCATCTGGGTGGACCCGGAGCACGATCTGGTGGCTGTGATGCGATGGATGGATGCCGGCGCAATCGACGGGTTCATCGAGCGTGTGCTGGCGGCGGTGCGGGGCTAGGCGAGACCGGCTATCGGCGGTGGGGCAGGAAGAACGCCACCAGCAGGTCGGCGGTCCCCGCGTCGTCGGAGATGTTCCACGTGTGCACCCCGCCGTTCACCGTATACAACCCCACTTCGGCACTGCCGTTACATGTCGACCAAATGTCGAGCTCAATCGTCGTGCCGTCGTTGCGTTCGTCGGGTAGGGCGCTGTGCGAAGGCGCGCCCGTGCAGCCGTTGGCGTCCGCCCAATGCCGCGCCGTCGCCGTCGCCCCAAGCACCGCCCGAGTTCCCTCGCCGCCGCCCTCGAACGGGAACACGCCGTCGGCGGTTCCCATCATCGTGAGCACGGAGATGGGCCGGCCGGGAACGCAGTCCTCGGAAAGGGGCGTCGAGATGGGGCCGACGACGCTCACGACCGCGGCAAACCGATCCGCCATGTCGCAGGCGAGCCGGTGCGCGAACAGCCCACCCTGCGATAATCCCGCCGCGTAGATGCGCCCGGGGTCGATGGGGAACGCTACCTCGAGGCTGTCGATCAGCGCGCTCACGAATCCGGTGTCGTTGACACCCAGACGATCGGCATTGTTGCAGCCGCACCGCTCTGCCCAGTTGCCGAGCGGGGCGTTCGGATAGGCGACGACGAATCCCTCCCGGTCAGCGAGCGCGTCGAAGCCACCGATCGACCGCATCCCGGCCCCGCTGCTGCCGGATCCATGGAAGACCAGAATCAGCGGCGCCGCGCTGCCGAGCTGCTCGGCCTCGGGAACATAGAGCGCAAAGGTGCGTAGCGTATCGCCGACCAGGATCGATCCGTTGAACGCCCGTCCCGACGGTCCACCGTCGTTGCAAGCCACCGACCACGCCAGCATGGCGAGCCAGGCGAGCCGTGGTGAAGTGCGCAAATCCATGGCTCGGGTTGGGGACCGCGACGTGCACGTCCCTGGGCAGGTGGCGCGCAGCCGACTCGGCGCCGTGCGCCGGCGTGGCCGTGTCGAACTCACCTGAGATCAGCCGGTTGTCCGCCCCGGAGCACCGCGCGAAGTTCCTCGTCGTCATCCAACGCGAGCGCGACCCACTCGGCCGACGGCGTCGCGCCGCCACCGGGGTCACGGTTGCAGAAGAACAAACCGGGGACGACGATGGCACTGACCTTGATGTGCATGGCAACCCGGTCTCGATCACTGGTTGTCGGTCGTGGCGATGCGCCAGAACTCGGTCACGGTGCTCCCGGCCTTCACGTAGCTGATTTGCACCACGCCGTCAGCCCGATTGACGACCATCCGAAACTCCGACGCGCCCTCGTGCGGGAACCCGAGCGGGAACGGCGCCGAACCAGCCAGGGCCTCGTAGGTACCCGATGCCACCGCAATAACGGCATCGACGGGATCGTCGGCGGACCCGCAGCCAGCCGCGAGCGTGGCGAGCACGAGGGCGAATGGGCGCGTGCGCATCAGTTGGGCCCGCGCGTCGTGTAGGTGGCCTCGAACGTGAATCCGTCAGCATCGCCCGCGCGCAGCACGATCGAATTGGCGGCACCGCCCGGGGTGAGCGTCACCTCGAACGCCTCGTGTCCGATGGGAGCGGCCGGGCGGACCCCGTCGAGCCACAGCGAGTCGAGCGCAAGGGTCACGGTCTCCCGCGTCACGACCTGCGCGCCAGTGAGCCGGCGTCCACCGGCCCACGACGCGGCCAGCATGACGAGCGCCAACCCGAACGCGAGTAAGCCGATTGGTCGTCGCATGCGCTGTCGATCCCGTGTGCCGAGGGTGCGGTCACGGAAGATACCCGCGTGACCCGCGCGCGATCCGCCGCCCCCGGTCAGGGGAGCGGCGGCGTCCCCGTCCCCGGTGACCGATACACCGTTCCGTGCTTCATGACGATGTCCAGGTCGCGGAGACGGCTCACGTGACGCAGCACATCGCCGCGCACCGCGATGATATCCGCGAACTTTCCTTCACTCACCGTGCCGACGTCATCCGCGACACCCATGGCGACCGCGGGCCAATAGGTCGCGCCGCGAATGGCCATCATGGGATCCACACCGAACGCATTGACCCAGACGTCGAGTTCCTGCCAGGTCGACTGACTGTGGAAGTTCCCCGGAATCCCCGAGTCGGTACCGATGAGCAGCACCACCCCGGCCTCGCGGAGCTGGGTGAACTTGCGTCGCAGCGTCGGGTGGCGCTGCGGGGTAATCTGGAAATACGGCAGGCGATCCCAATGCGCGAGCGACGCCGCGATGTCCGCCACGATGGGCTCGGGAAGTCCCAGGTGCCAGGACGGATCATCGAGCCATTCAGGATTGTCCCGGATGTACTGATAGTTGTACAGCGGACTGACCGTCGGCGTCCAGAACAGGGGCCTCATGTTGCCCTGCGCGGTCCGCTCGTGCAGCGCCTCGGTGATGTCGGCGGGGTATTCCGGGGCGGTCTGCAGTCCGGTATGCTCGAAGGCGTCCACGCCCGCGGCGAGTCCACGCCGGATTTCGTCCGGGCGGTGACTGTGCGCCACGACCGTCAGGCCATGCCGGTGCGCTTCGGTCACCACCGCCCGCACCTCGTCCATCGTCATTTGATCCTGGTCGATCAGCTTGATGACGTCCACGCCGGCATCGGCCAGGCGTTGCACCTTCGCGCGCGCGTCGGCGGGACCGTCGACGCCCCAGCGAAACTGCTCGGTGCCCGGATAAGGCGCGTGCTGGATGAACGGACCGGACACGTAGAGCGTGGGGCCGGCCAGGCGTCCCTGATTGACCGCGTCCCGCACCGCGAGGCTCGCGTCGAGGGGTCCACCCAGATCCCGCGCGCTCGTCACCCCCGCGAGCAGGAGCTGGTGTGCCGAGGCGGGCATGATCACGGACTCGAACACGGCTGGATAGGTCGAGTCCCAGTGCGCGTAGTCGGAGTGCCCGTTGATCATGAGATGCACGTGCATGTCCCACAGTCCGGGGAGCACGCTCATTCCCTCCGTCGAGATGATCTGCGCGCCCGTGGGGATGGCGACCTCGCCAACCCGCCCCACGGTCACGATCCGGTCACCGCGAACGACGATGACGCTGTTGCGCACCGGTGCGCCGCCAAACCCATCGATCAGCGTCCCGCCGACCAGGGCTTTGACAGTGGCCTCGGTGGATTCCTGCGCCAAGACCGGCCCCGCCAGCATCAGCGAGACACTCAAGACGACCGCGTGACGAACCGAAGGCATGGTGACTCCTGTGAGCGCGTGCGGTGCATTCTGGCGCGCCGACCGCCGCTCGTCCAGAGGCCTCGCAGCTCCGGGGCCCTGCCCGACACTTTCTTTCGGGGATGATCCGTGTATATTTGCGTGTTACACAATCGAAGTTCGTGGTGATTTGAGGCAGATTGCAGCCACGTTAAACAAGTCGCTAAAAGGCCGGACCCCGGGAGCCGGATAGGCGGCAACCCGGGATTCGTGTTTGTGGAGGTGCCGGACGCATGACGACGACAAGCCGTAACGCCTTACTCAAGGAGCTGTTGGCGCGCAGAATCCTCGTGCTGGACGGCGCGATGGGCACGATGATCCAGTCGTACCCGTTGGAGGAGTCCGACTTCCGCGGTGACCGTTTCGCGGATCACCCCACCGACCTGCGTGGGAACAACGATCTGCTGTCGCTGACGCGGCCCGACATCATTGCCGAGATTCACCACGCGTACCTCGCCGCCGGCGCGGACATTCTCGAGACGAATACATTCAACTCGACGGCCATCTCTCAGGCGGATTACCAGCTCGAGTCGATCGTCTACGAGTTGAACGCGGCCGCCGCGCGCCTGGCCCGGGCAACGGCGGACGAAGTCACCGCCCTCGATCCAGGCAAACCGCGGTTCGTGGCAGGCGTCCTCGGACCGACCAATCGCACCGCGTCCATTTCCCCCGACGTCAACGATCCCGGATATCGCGCGGTCACGTTCGAGCAACTCGCGGCGGCGTACCGCGACGCCACGGAGGGATTGCTGGACGGCGGCGCCGATCTGTTGTTGGTGGAGACGGTATTCGACACGCTCAATTGCAAGGCGGCGCTTTTCGCCGTGAGCGGCGTGCTGGAGGCACGCGGCCTGGACACGCCGGTCATGGTGTCCGGCACGATCACCGACGCCAGTGGCCGCACGCTCTCCGGTCAGACGACGGAGGCGTTCTGGAACTCCGTCCGTCATGCGAAACCGTTCAGCATCGGCCTCAACTGCGCCCTGGGCGCCCGCGAACTGCGCCCGTACCTGGAAGAACTCTCAACGGTGGCGGACGTGCCGGTGAGTTGCCATCCGAACGCCGGCCTCCCCAACGCGTTCGGCGGATACGATCAGACCGCCGGCGAGATGGCGTCGATCATCCGCGAATTCGCGGAATCCGGCTTCGTCAATCTGGTAGGAGGCTGCTGTGGCACGACGCCGGATCACATCGCCGCCGTGGCGGCGGCGGTGGCCGACTGTTCGCCCCGTTCGATCCCTTCCCTCGAGCCACGCTGCCGCCTGAGCGGGTTGGAGCCGCTCAACATCGGACCGGAATCCCTGTTCGTGAACGTCGGTGAGCGCACCAACGTCACGGGGTCTTCGCGATTTTCCAAGCTCATCCTCGCGGGTGACTACGAGGCGGCGCTGGCGGTCGCGCGGCAGCAGGTGGAAAACGGCGCGCAGGTCATCGACATCAATATGGACGAGGGGATGCTCGACGCCCGTGCGGCCATGGTGAAGTTCCTGCGACTGCTCGCCGCCGAACCCGACATTACGCGCGTGCCGATCATGTTGGACTCGTCCCGCTGGGAGGTGCTGGAAGCGGGGCTCGCCGATCTGCAGGGGAAGGGGATCGTGAACTCGATCAGCCTCAAGGAAGGGGAAGACGAGTTCATCGCGCGGGCGCGTCTGGTTCGGCGGTATGGGGCGGCGGTCGTCGTCATGGCGTTCGACGAAAACGGCCAGGCCGACACGGTCGAGCGTAAGGTCGCCGTCTGCGCCCGCTCGTACGCGATCCTCACCGAGCGCGTCGGGTTCCCCGCGGAAGACATCATCTTCGATCCCAACATCTTCGCGGTCGCCACCGGCATCGAGGAACACAACCGCTACGCGATCGCGTACATCGACGCGTGCCGGCGGATCAAACAAACGCTCCCGGGCGCTCTGGTAAGCGGCGGCGTGAGCAATTTATCGTTCTCCTTCCGCGGCGGCCACGCGATCCGCGAAGCGATGCACTCGGCGTTTCTGTATCACGCCATCCAGGCCGGGATGGACATGGGTATCGTGAACGCCGGACAGCTCGCGGTCTATGCCGATATTCCCGAGGAGCTGCTCACCGCGGTCGAAGACGTCCTGTTCGACCGGCGGCCGGACGCGACCGAGCGCCTCACCGGCCTCGCCGATCGGTTCCAGGGACGAACGACCGGCGCAGGGGCCGATCTCACGTGGCGCGAGCAACCCGTCGCCGCGCGGCTCAGACACGCCCTCGTGGAGGGTATCGTCGAGTTCATCGAGCACGATACCGAGGAAGCGCGCGTCGCCGCCGACCGGCCGATCGACGTGATCGAAGGACCACTGATGGACGGCATGAACGTGGTCGGTGATCTGTTCGGTTCAGGGAAGATGTTCCTGCCGCAGGTCGTGAAGAGCGCCCGGGTTATGAAGAAAGCCGTGGCGTACCTCGTGCCGTTCATCGAAGCGTCGCAGGCAGGTCAGGAAATCGCGCGCGCGGGCCGCATCGTCCTCGCTACCGTCAAAGGTGACGTTCATGACATCGGCAAGAACATCGTGGGCGTGGTCCTGGGCTGCAACAACTACGACGTGATCGACCTCGGCGTCATGGTCCCCGCGCAGAAAATCCTCGATACGGCCCGGGATCGGGAGGCGGACATCATCGGCCTCAGCGGCCTCATTACGCCGTCGCTCGATGAAATGGTGCACGTCGCCAAGGAGATGACCCGTCAGGGGATGACGCAACCCCTTCTGATCGGGGGCGCAACCACGTCCAAAGTGCATACGGCGGTCAAGATCGCTCCCGCGTACCATGGAACGACCATCCACGTACTCGATGCGTCTCGCAGCGTGGGGGTCACGGCAAAGTTGTTGAGCCACGATCTGCGCGGAGCATTCGGCGCCGAGGTAGCGGCCGACCAGGAGCGCCAGCGCGCGCAACACGCCGAGCGGCAGGCGAGCAAGACGATTCTGTCGTTGGAAGAGGCACGCCGGCGTCGACTCCAGTTGGACTGGGGCGCATATGTGCCGCCGGTGCCGTTGCGCCCCGAGATACAGGTCTTCGCGGACTATCCCCTGGACGAACTTGCGTCGTTCATCGATTGGACACCGTTTTTCCGGACGTGGGAGATGGCGGGCACCTTCCCCAGGATTCTGGACGACGGCATCGTCGGCGCCGAGGCGCGATCGCTGTTCGCGGATGCCCGGGCGTTGCTCCGCCGCATCATCGATGAGCGGCTCCTCACGGCGCGCGGCGTCGTGGGCCTGTTTCCGGCTAATGCCGTCGGTGACGACATCGCGTTGTACGCATCGGAGGACCGGACCGAACGGCTCGCAACGATCCACACGCTGCGCCAACAGTTCGAAAAGGCGGCCGGACGGCCGAATCTGGCGTTGGCCGATTTCGTCGCACCGCGCGACGCGGATATCGCCGACTACGTCGGCGGCTTCGCGGTGTCGACGGGCTTCGGCCTGACCGAACTCTGCGCCGAGTTCGAGCGTGATCACGACGACTATGCCAGCATCATGGCCAAGGCGCTGGCCGACCGCCTGGCCGAGGCGTTTGCAGAGCGAGTACATCAACGGGTGCGGGTGGAATTCTGGGGCCACGCCCCGAAAGAATCCCTGAACAACGAAGCCCTCATCGCCGAGCAGTACACAGGCATCCGGCCGGCGCCCGGCTATCCGGCATGCCCGGAGCACAGTGGCAAACAGACCCTCTTCGATCTGCTCGACGTCGCGGGACGCACGGGCATCACGCTCACGGAGAGCTTTGCCATGTTGCCCACGGCGGCGGTGAGCGGGTGGTACTTCTCACATCCGGAGGCGTTCTACTTCGGCGTTGGCAAGATCGGGCGCGATCAGGTTGAAGACTATGCGACACGGCGTGGGATACCGCTGGAAGAGGCCGAGCGCCGGCTGGCGCCGACCCTGGCGTACGACCCCGAGCCGGTGAGCGCGTCGCCGTGAGACCCTCCCTCACCGACCGGATCGCGTCCGACGACGTCTACGTGATCGATGGCGCCATGGGGACCGTGCTGTACGGCCGTGGGGTGTTCGTCAACGTATGCTATGACGAATTGAATCTGAGCCAGCCCGACCTGATTCGTTCCATCCACCGGGACTACCTCCACGCGGGCGCCCAGATTCTCGAGACCAATACCTTCGGTGCCAATCCCATCAAGCTCTCGAGTCACGGGCTCGACGGGTCGACCGAAGCCATCAACGAGCGCGCCGCCCGCATCGCGGCGGAAGCGGCCGGCCAGTCGGCCAATGTGCTCGGTGCCATCGGGCCACTCGGCCTTCGCCTCGAACCGTTCGGTCCGACGTCACGCGACGAGGCGCTTGCCTATTTCGGACGCCAGGTTGACGGCCTGCTCGCGGGAAACGTCGACGGCTTCATTCTCGAGACCTTCTCCGACCTCGACGAACTGCACGCCGCGTTTGACGCCGTGCGGGCGCGAACCGATCTGCCCGTGGTCGCGCAGGTGACTATCACAGGCGACGGGCGCACCTCGTATGGCACTGAAGTCGAGACCGTTGCCCGCGCGGTCACCGAGTGGGGGGCGGACGTGCTGGGCTTGAACTGCTCGGTCGGGCCCGCGGGGATGTTGGATGCCATCGAGCGCATGGCGCAGGCCACCACGTTACCCCTGTCGGCCCAGCCGAACGCCGGTATGCCGCGTACCGTGGGCGACCGCCAGATCTACCTGGCGAGCCCGGACTACATGGCGCGATATACGCGCCGCCTGATCGATGCCGGCGCCCGCTTCGTGGGGGGCTGCTGCGGCACGACGCCGGACCACATCAAGCGTCTCCGGGCCGAGGTCGCCACGACACAACCCCGCGCGAGCCACGGTAGCGTGCTTCGCGCCCAGGTGAGAGGGCCGGAGGGCATCGAGCCGGTGGCGCTCGAGGCGCGGTCGCGCTGGGGCGCCAAGCTCGTGGCGCGCGAATTCGTGCGCAGCGTCGAGCTACCGCCACCCAAAGGTTGCGTGGCCGACGCGTTCATCGCGAGCTGTCGGCAGCTGGCGGGCGCGGGCATCGACGCGGTCAACCTGCTCGACGGACCGCGCGCGCAAGCGCGCATGGGATCGATCCCCCTCGCGGTGCTCGTCCTGCGCGAGGTGGGAATCGAGCCGATCGTGCACTATACCTGCCGCGACCGCAACATGCTCGGGATGATGAGCGACCTGCTGGGCGCGGCCGCCCTCGGTATTCGCAACTTGCTGATCGTGACGGGCGACGCGCCGACGATGGGGCCGTATCCCGACGCGACGGCCGTGTTCGACATCGATAGCATCGGGCTCACCAACATGGTGCACCGGTTGAATCATGGTCACGCCCCGGGTGGCAGCGCGATCGGCGCGCCGACCCAGTACGTCATCGGCGTCGCGGCCAACCCCGCCGCGGTCGATATCGCGCAGGAAACGCGCCGGTTCTACTGGAAGGTCGACGCCGGCGCCGACTTCACGGTGACCCAGCCGATCTTCGATCCGGACCAGTTGGAAGCGTTCCTGGAGCGCATTCACGATTTTCGCGTCCCGGTCATCGCGTCGCTGGCGCCGTTGGTCTCGTTGCGCGGGGCGGAGTTCATGGCGAACGAAGTGCCGGGCGTTTCCGTTCCACCGCATGTCATCGACCGGCTCCGGCGGGCCGAGGCGCAGGGCGAGGACGCGGTGCAGCGCGAGGGCATCGCCATCGCGCGCGAGACGCTCGAACGCCTCACGCCCATGGTCCAGGGCGTGCACGTCAGCGCGCCAAGCGGTCGTGTGCAGGTCGCGCTCGATGTGCTGCAATGACCGTCGTCAGCGATCGACGGCCGCGAGGATCTCCCGGTACCGTCTGGCCGCGCCGCGGAACCCGAGATTGCTGACGTAGACTTTCTCGATTCCCAGGTTACGCAAGGCGCGGATCGTGCGCGCGCAGATGGTGGCCGCGGAGAGCCCTGCCGCGAAGTCGCGCGTGATGGCCGCAACCGGCACCGGGAGAAACGCCGAGAGATGAGCGAGGGTAGCCGGGTTGGCGCTGCGATAGTAGAACACGCCGAACACGCCGGGCAACGTGACGCCCCGTGCACGCGTTTCGCGGACGAACGCCTCGATAGCCGGCAGATCGTGATGGGATACGATCTGGGTGAGGAAGAACTCACCGGTGAAGTCCGGCCGGAGAAGGAACTGCGCCTGCGTGGCGGCATCCCGATGCGGATTCGCCCAGCCGCCGAGGGCCAGCCCCGCGGCCCGATGCCGTATCAACTGCCGCAACTCGAACGCGTGGTCGACGCAGCGCGGCGGCCCGACGGTGCGGTCACCTCCGAGCACCGTCAACGCCTGGTAGCCGAACGACGCCGCGCGGTCGGCGTACATCAGACAGTACGGCAACGTGTGCTTGCAGGTCAGAAACGGCACGACCCTCGCCGGACTGATCTCCTGTGCCAGGTTCGTCGTCAGGTGCCGGAGGTTCTCCTCCTCCGAATCGCCGACCGCGTTGTCGGTCAGGAACATCACGACGTCCTGTGCCGCCAACTGCCGCACTTCGTGTTGCATGTCGATCCACCGATCCATACTCTCATCGGACGAGAGCCCGGCACGTGGCGGTCGTAGCTCAACGGACACCAGTGGCTCCGGCGCGCGGAGCCGCGCAAGGAGATCGGTGGGGGGTGGGACAACGGGTCCGGCCATCGGCAAGGGAAGCTACCGGGACGCGCCGCAGGCGTCTAGCGATTCACCCCCGGGGTTGCCGGCCCGGCCGGCGCAACGTACATCTCACTCGCCCATGAAGCGACTCATCAAAGTACTCGTGTTCGCCACATTCGTGGTGGCCCTGCTCAGCGCCGGATCGTTCTTCGCCGTCCGCGCTTCCGTCGGGAAATTCCTCGGCTCCAAGCCGCCCGTGAGTGGACGGCAGCAGACCTTCGCGTTCAAGGGTGTCGAGGGACTCGCAGGAACGCCACGCGCCTGGGTATTTCGCTACACGAGCAACCGGCTCGGCCTGAGATCGGTGGAAATCTACGTGTCACCCACCGGCACGATCCTCGGAACGCGCCCGAGCAACCTGGCGGCCCGTCTCGACCAGTACGAGCAGCGGGAGCCCTGAGCCTCACCCCCCAAACCCGCACCACCCCCCTAGCGCTGGCGACTCTGCGTGCGCGACCGTGAGGGCGAGTGCGCCCGGCGGGATTGCTTCGCCGTGCCCCGATTACCAGCTTGGAACCATGGATGGCCCGCATGCCCCGACGCCCCGGGCGGCGAACATCGGTCCGCGTGGCCGACAGGTCCGCCGCGCCTGGGGCGTGGCTGCGATCGTGTCCGGCGTCGCCGTCGCGATCGTACTGACCGTGGCGAGCGCGCCCCCGTTGTGGGGGATCGCCGTGTTTGTCCCCTGGTGGCTGGGCGTGCTCGGCTTCGAGGAGGCACGCACCCGGACCTGTGTCGCGCTGGCGGCGAGGGGAGCGCGCAACATGGACGGGCGGGAGGAACTCGTCACCCACAGCGCCGAGCGGTTCCTGCTCGCGCGGCAGGCACGGGCTGTTCGATGGCGCGCGACGGTCCTCGCCGCCATCGGTGCAGGCATCGTTGTCGGGGTCCTCGCGTGATTCGACCCGCGTTGCTACGACGGCCCGGCGGCCAGCGTGTCCCGTTCCACCGTGATGATATGCGTGGACCGATTGTATGGGCCTATTACGAATCGGCCAAGTTGGTCACGTAGCTCGAGGCGAATCGTGTGCGGACCGGGCGCAAGTCCAACCAGATAGTAGGGAACCCACAAGGACAGGTCTTCAGCCTGCGTGTCATCGATGGTCAGGCGCACCTTGAGTTTGCCCGGGCCGACCTGAGCGTTGCGGACGTGGAAGTCGACAAGAACGGAATCGGCGTCCGCGTCGCGATACGTTCCCATTGGGCGGCTGAACGTCAACAAGGCGGATCCCGGCACGATCGGCAGCGTCCCCGATTGCGTCTCGACGTAGAACTGCGCTGCTTCGAACGCCCCGGGGCCCTTGAGCCCCTCATGCCATTGCAGTGACGGGATCACCCGCACCGCATGCGGTCCCGGCGTCAGATTGCCCAAGTCCAGCGGTTTATCGGCGTCATACACGGTCATGTACGGTTCGTCATCGACGATGATGTGCAGGTGCTGGCCGCCCTCGGCCAGCTGGATACCGCGCAGGTCGGCTCCCGGCGTGGCTACCCCCAGCTCGAAGCCCGAGAGAACGAGTTGCAGCTGGACGGGGTTCTGGACGACCTCGCCCGGCTGCGGGCTGATGATCGCGACGGCCACGCTCTGGGAGTATCCGCGCGTGTTGAACCCCGGGACCACTTCCACCCCGGCGTCACCATCCCGCGCACATCCCCCGGTCGCTGTCAGTAGCGCGAGCACCAACCCTCCCACGTATGGATACCGCATGCGATCACACCTCCTGTTTGGTCAACCAGAGTCTTGGCAGCCGCTGGTCTGCTTCAACAGGCCTCCGCTCGGGTCCGAAACCGCCGTGGAAGTTACTCACCCGCTTGGGGTTTCGTCGCCGAGATCATACTATCAGGGGTACGGGTTGGCACCACCGGCTTCGAAGCGGGTCGAGTGACCGGCCTCCTTTACGCCGGTGGACGGAGTCGATACGACATATCTTCAACCGCTGGAAAGAGTTACGTCGAGCTGGCGACGAAGTGACGTTCATCCGGAGTGGCGCGAGTCTTGCTCGAAGGGATGCACATGAGGCGTCGTGCCGGGTATTCGCTGATCGAACTGACAATCGTGCTGACCCTGATCGGGTTGATGGCGGCTATCACGTTCGTTCGGGTCGCCCCCACGCTCGAGCGGACCCGGGTCCGCGGCGCGGCCAATGTCGTGGCCGGCGACCTGCAGTACGCTCAGGCGCTGGCGGCGCGCGACCGGATCCCGATCGTGTTTTCCGTGAACACCTCCACCAAGGTGCTGCAATTACGTAACCGATCCGGGACGACGATCTATCGCGAGCGCCAGTTTGGATCCGGGGGCACCTACGACTTGTCCGAGTTCGCCGCCGTCCCCGCGTCGATGGAGTTGTATCCGAACGGGGTCGCGAGCCAATCGACCACGTTCACCGTTGGGGTCGGCAACAACCGGCGGCGCGTAACCATGACGGTGGCGGGCCAGATTCGGGTGACCGTTGTCAACTAGACTCAAGAACCGGCGAGGTATCTCACTCGTCGAGGTGATGGTCGCGCTGGCGATCCTGAGCACGGTGCTCATGTCCCTGGCCGGATTGGTCTGGCAGATGGCCAACCACTCGCGTGACGCGGGGATGGCGGCGTTACGAACCGCGGCCCTGGAGAGCGCGTCGGCAATGGCACAGACCGCGGCGTGGGACAGCCTCGGCACGCTTGTCGGGTGCACCGCCAATACCGTCGCGCAACTCCAGTACACGCAGTGCACGCAGTTGGTGACGGTGAACACGCGGACGAAGGAGGTTCGGGTGATCGTGGTCCCAACAAACCAGGCGTCGCTTCGCCCCGATACGCTGGTCGTGCGGCGGACGAAGCCGCACAAGGCCTCGACCTTGCACTCATGAGCCGCGCTCGCAAGGGGTTTTCGCTCATCGAACTGCTCGTCACGCTGGCGGTCACGGCGGTGCTGGGCACGGCCCTTGCCCGCTTCGTGATCAGCAATTCTCGCTTCGTGTCCCTGCAGGAAACCCAGATGGACGCGCGTCAGGTGACGCGGGCGGCCATGAACGTCATGATTCCCGAGTTCCGACGCGTCACGTTCGGTGGCATCACGGCAGCCACGACCAGCGCGGTGACCGTCCGCTCGCCGATCGCGTTCGGTACGTTGTGCAGCGACACCGTGGCGGCCATGCTCCCGACCGATTCCGTGCTGCTTGCGTCGACCGTGAACGGGGCCGCGTGGCGGCAGACCGACGGGACGTACGCGTTCGCCCCGGGGGTCACCGTGACGATGTCCGGAGCGCTCTCGGATTGCACGGCCGACAGCATTCGTGTGATCCCGGGCGGGAGCCTGATTACGATCAGCGGGCCCTCGCTCGGACCCGCCGGGAGCATCGTCTATCTCTATCAGCAAGTTCGGTACACATTCGAGCCGTCGCTCGTGCTTACCGGGCGTACGGCCCTCACCCGTACCGTGGGAGGCGGATCGTTCGAAGAAATCCTCGTGCCGTTGGGTGACAGTTCGGGATTCCGGTATCTCGTGGGCAACAACTTGACGCCCCAGGCCTCACCCTCGTTCACCGATATCCGGGGGATCGAGTTGCGTCTCGTCGGCGAGAGTGTAGCGACGCCGCGCGGAAACGTCCGTCCCTCGCAGTACGACGTGACGGTCAAGGTACCGTTCATGAACATCGAGGGATCGTGATGGGTCGCCTTGGTGATCGTCGCGGCTTTGCGCTGCCGCTCACGATCCTGCTGATCGCCCTGCTGACGGTGATGCTGTCGAGCGGATTTGCCAGGGTCCGGGCGGATCGACAGGTGGCGAACGCCAGCACGGACATGGCCGCGGCCGTCGCCGTCGCACAGAGCGGGCTGCAGTCGTACCTGGGAACCCTGAATACGGACGCGTGCGAGCGGCCGATACGGCCATCGGATGGCGATTCGACGCGGATCAACGTGACCGGTGGATACGCGGACGTCGTCGCGTACGTGGCACAGCGCCCGCTGGATACGCTCGCCAACTGGTTGTACGTCGTGCGCTCCACCGGCTATGTGATCAATCCCTCCAGTTCCGTACGCCAGGCAAAACGCACCGTCGCCCAGTTCGCGCAGTGGCAGTCCGGCACGATCGACATGCCGGCCGCCTTCGTCGCGGCCAATGGACTCACCCGGGCCTCGGGCGGAAGTGGCCAGCTCCACGGGGCGGACGAGAATTGGCCGTCGTCGTGCCGTATCCCAAATCGGTACGGCGTGCTCACACCGTCAGATGGCGTTCCGTCCCCGCTCACCGACTTCAATCTGACAGGCGTGTCGCCGTACGTGCAGGGATGGTCCAATCCAAAGAACGTCGCCGACTCCACTCACGTCGATTGGTTCGAGACGATCACCGGCGTGCTCGAACCCGATTACACCACGATCCAGACCGGCAACTGGAACTACCCGGTGATGGTGGTCCCCGGCAACGCGACCCTCGGGCTTCCGGGACAGACAACGTACGGGACGGGCCTGCTGGTGGTCGGCAACACGCTCACCATTCAGGGGAACTTCGTGCAGTGGTACGGCGTGATTCTGGTCGGCGGGCGCATCCGGTTCGACGCGAACGATCAGCGATTCGACGGATACATCGCCTCCGGTTTGAACGCCCAATTGGGCATCGCGGCCGGTTCGGGACAAATCGGTGGGAACTACCTGGACATCGACCTGAATTCCTCCTTCATCCGCCAGGCCATGGCACCACTGTCCGGGTTCGCGCCGATCGGCAATGCCTGGACCGACGGCTGGAAGGACTACTAGCGCTCGTCCTGCGTGACGCCCGACTAGATTCCAGTCCAACCCGACCGACGGAGCACCCCTCCCCAATGCCTGCGGATTCGACCACGATCCCGCCGCTCACCTCATTGACTGAGGACGAACGGATGTTTCGCGACGCCATTCGCGACTTTGCCTCCAGCGAGATCGCGCCACACGTATCCCGCATGGATCACATGGCCGAGTACGATCAGTCGTTGATTCCCAAGTTCGCCGAGTTGGGACTGATGGGCATCGATATTCCCGAGCAGTACGGTGGAGCGGGTGGGACGTTCTTCATGAGCGTCCTGGCGGTGGAAGAGCTCGCCGCCGTGGACGCGGCCACCGCGGTCATGCTGGACGTACACAACACGCTGGTGAACGTGGCCACGCATACCTGGGGAAACGACGAACTCCGGGCGCGGTATCTCCCGCGCCTCGCCGCGGGCGAGCTCGGCGCGTACGCCCTCTCGGAGGCGAATTCCGGCTCGGATGCGTTCGCGCTGGAAGCCCGTGCCGAGCGCCGCGGTGACGCGTGGGTACTGAACGGACAGAAGTTATGGATTACCAACGGCGCCGAAGCCAACCTGTTCGTCGTCTTTGCCACTGTGGACCCCACGAAGGGATACAAGGGGATCACCGCCTTCATGGTGGAACGCAGCAATCCGGGCCTGACGGTGGGCAAGAAGGAGGACAAGCTCGGCATCCGGGCGTCGAGCACGACCGAGGTCGTGCTCGAGGACTGCATCGTACCCGATGCCGATGTCATCGGCGATGTCGGCAAGGGATACAAGGTCGCCATCGAGACGCTGAACGCCGGGCGGGTGGGCATCGGCGCGCAGATGCTCGGCGTGGCGCGGGGCGCCCTCGACGCGTCGATCAAGTACGTCAAGGAGCGGCAGCAATTCGGTCGGCCGATCGGCGAGTTCCAGGGCGTCCAGTTTCAACTTGCGCAGGCAGCAACGGAAATCGTAGCAACGCGACTGCTCGTCTATAATGCCGCACGCCTCAAGGATGCGGGCGCGCCCTTCATGGTCGAAGGGGGCATGGCCAAACTGTATGCCTCTCAGGCCGCCGAGCGCATGACGAGCCTCGCGGTCGAGTTGTTCGGGGGGTACGGATACACCAAGGAATACCCTGTCGAGAAGTACTTCCGCGACGCGAAGATCGGCGCGATCTACGAGGGGACCAGCAACATGCAGTTGCAAACCATCGCCAAGGCCCTGCTACAGGACTGACGGCTACGTCAGCGCCTCGAGCGTCGCTGTGAGCCAGCGGTAGAATCGCTCCACCGAGGCCATATGCACGCGCTCATCCGGTGAGTGCGGAAACTCGATTTGCGGTCCGATCGACACCATGTCGGTTCCCGGGATTTTCTCGCCGATGATGCCACACTCCAGCCCGGCATGAATCGCCTTCACCGCGGGTTCCGCGCCAAACAGCCGCGCGTGCATCTGTTTGACGGTCCCAAGCAGCGCTGAGGTCAGGTCGGGTTGCCACCCGGGATAACCGTCGCCTTCCACGACCGTGGCGCCGGCGAGTTCCGCGACGGCGCGAATCTCCCCTCGCAGCGCCGCAATCGCGCTCGCCACCGAGGAACGGCTGCTCATCCCGATCTCGATCGACTCCGCGTGCACCCGCACGGTGGCAACGTTCGTACTGGTCTCGACCAGTTCGGGGATTTCGTGACTCATACGGACCACCCCGTGCGGCAGACTCGCGATGAGATTCATGACTCGCGACGTCGTTTTCGCCTCCCAGACCGATGACGGTAGCTCCACGTCGTCGATGGCGAGGTTCATGTCGGGATCGACGCGCGTTTCCGCCTGGAATGCCGCGGCCTCGCCCCGCACGGCGGCCGCGAGGCGGTCGCGTACCTCACTCGCCACCACGACCACCGCGGTTGCCTCTCGCGGGATCGCGTTGTGGGCGTTTCCTCCTTCGAGCCGTTCGACGAGAAACGGCGTCACCCGGTGGGCGGCGAGCAGTGCCCGGGTGAGAAGCTTGATCGCGTTCCCTCGCTGGAGGTGGATGTCGCAACCGGAGTGTCCCCCTTTGAGACCGCGGAGCCGGATACGGAGGGCGATCGTGTCCGGCGGCGGTGCCGCCGCTTTTGTCCGCAGGGTCAGCGTGGAATCTCCCCCACCGGCGCAGCCCACGTACACCGCGCCTTCTTCCTCGGAATCCAGATTGATGAGCCGCCGTCCCGAGAGCAGGCGGGTGTCCAACTGCGCCGCTCCCGTGAGCCCTGTTTCCTCGTCGACCGTAAACAGCAATTCCAAAGGCCCGTGGGCGACATCCGCCGTTTCCATGAGCGCCAGCATCGTCGCGACGCCGATCCCGTTGTCCGATCCCAGCGTGGTACCCGTGGCCTTGAGGTAGTCACCATCCCGCAGCGGAATGATCGGGTCCCGAGTGAAGTCATGCGTGACATCCGCATTCTTCTCATTCACCATGTCCAGGTGGGCCTGGAGAATGGTGGCCCCCACGGCTTCCCGGCCCGCGGTTGCCGGCTTGGTGACCACGACGTTCCCGGCCGCGTCGACCCGGCACGGGAGACCGGATCGGTCTGCCAGGCGCGCAACGTGGGTCCGCATCTGCGCTTCATTCTTCGATCCGCGCGGGATCGTGAGAATGTCGTCGAAATGGCGCCACAGCCCGATCGGCTCGAACGTCGCGACGAACGTCATGTCCCCTCCTCGTAGACCCGGAACGTAACCACCGGAACCGGCGGGCACGAGCGATCCCCAGTCTCCCCCTCGCCGGCGCGCGGCGCCATGCCGCGCGCGCGTGGCTGTCGTTTGACGTCTCCCTGGGCGCGGGCTACTATGTGCCGGTCTTCGTCACCTTGGAATGAGGACCTATGGCTGACAAACCGTTCGCGCCCTTCGTGCCGGCGTCCGAGACGCTCCGCGAGCTCTCAGTGAAGGCCGTCGGACTCGGCGTGATCATGGCGGTAGTACTCGGCGCGGCGAATGCGTACGTGGGAATGAAAGCGGGCCTGACCGTGGCCGCGACCTTCCCGGCGGCCGTCGTCGCGATGGCGGTCCTGCGCATGTTCCGAGGATCGATCCTCGAGGAAAACCTCTCGCGGACCACGGCATCGGTGGGTGAGGCCCTCGTGGCGGGCGCGATCTTCACGCTCCCCGCCTTTCTGATCAGCGGCGCGTGGGACGAACTGCGGTACATCGAGAGTACGGCCATCATGTTGATCGGTGGGACACTTGGCGTGCTGTTCGTCATCGTCCTGCGGCGCACGCTGGTCGTGGAGGCCGACCTGCCGTTCCCCGAGAGCGTCGCGGCCGCCGAGATCGTGAAGGCGGGCCAAGGCGGACAAACCGGCGCCGCGTACCTGTTCGGTTCGATGGGAATCGCCGGGCTCTGGGAGCTACTCAAGAACACCAACGGCATCCAGTTCGTGCAGGACTCGATGACGACGTTCACGACGTTCGGACGCTCGACGATCGTGATGTTCCAGCAACGCCTCGAATACGCAGGGGGCATGTTGCTGGCCACGCCGTCGGCGTCCCCGATGCTCATCGGCGTCGGCTACATCGTCGGCACACGGATCTCGGCCGTGCTGTTCTGCGGAGCGGTGCTGGGATGGTTGATGATGGTGCCGCTCGCGCTGTTCCTCAACCCGGGTATCGTCGCGGCGGTGGGGAGCGGTCACGACATGGCCGAACTCGCGACGGAGATCTGGTCTCGCCAGATCCGGCCGGTGGCGGTGGGGACCATGATCGTCGCCGCGTTCTACACCCTGTTCAACCTGCGCCATTCGCTGATCGCGGGCATCGGCAAGGCGATTGAGCACATCAATCTGGGAACCGCGGCGGCCGTCGAGCGCACCGATCTCGATCTCAACCTCAAGAAGGTGTTTGCGGCGGTACTCGCGGTCTCCGTCGCGACCTTCGTGCTGTACTACCACTTCGCGCAGAACCTGGTGGGCGCCCTCGTGCTCACCCTCGTGATGGTCGTGATCGGGTTTCTCTTCTCAGCCGTGGCCGGCTATCTCGTCGCCCTGATCGGCAGCTCCAACAATCCGATCTCCGGCCTCACCCTGAGCGCGCTCATCATCGCCGCGGTGCTCATGGTCTTTCTCGGTGTGACGGACGTGCATGGTGTGGCAGCCGTCCTGGGCGTCGCGGGAGTCGTCTGCTGCGCCGCCGGGATCGCCGGCGACATGATGCAGGACCTCAAGGTGGGGCACATTCTCGGTGGCACCCCGTGGAAGATGCAGGTCGGCGAGATCATCGGCGTCATCTTCGCCGCCATGGTCATGACCTTCCCGCTCATCGCGCTGCACCGGGTCTACACGATCGGGTCCGCCGAGCTCCCGGCACCCCAGGCCGGACTGATGGCGCTGATGGCCAAGGGGATCGTGGCCGGCGAAATGGCGTGGCCACTCATTGTGGTCGGCATGTTCCTGGCGGTGGCGCTGATCCTCATCAAGGCGCCGGCACCAATGCTGGTTGCGGTGGGGATGTACCTGCCGTTTCAGTCGACGGCTGCCATCTTCGTCGGCGGCATCATCAGGTGGCTGTTCGACCTTCGCATGAAACGTCTCGGCGCGACGGACCAGGAGCGCGCGCGGGCCGAGAACACGGGCGTGCTGGTCTCCTCCGGGTTCATCGCCGGGGAATCGCTGATGGCGGTGCTACTGGCCCTGTTCGTCATCGGCGGCGACTTCGCGCCGTGGCTGCTCGGATTTCAGCGGTTGAGCGGCGGATTCGCACCGAGTTTCCTGTTGAGCTTGCTCGTATATCCTTTGGTGATCTACGCGCTGGTGTTCTTTGCGGCCAGGACGGGCCGCGAGGGGACGGGACCGTCGGTCAAGATCGCGGAGTAACGATTGACAGGACGTGACGGCAACCGCCTCCCCAAGCAGGAGGCGGTTGTCGCCTCCGGGAACGGGTGCTGAAGTGTTTCGGCGTCGCCGGGCATCTCCGTTAGACAAGGTGAACCTGCTGGACGTGGCTCCGGTTCGCCTCGCGACCTGGGTCGAAATCGATGGCCGGATCACGCTGCATCGGCCACCGCCCGCCCCACCGAGCGTCCGGACCCTGCTTGGTTGGGTATTGCACCATCTGGCCGTCCGCAGGATTCGGCTGGATGCCGTCGGCACCCTGGCGTGGCGTGAGCTGGACGGGCAACAGACGATCGCGGAGATCGCGGCCAAACTGCGCGGCGCGTTCGGAGAGGCGGTCGAGCCAGCCGAGGAACGCTTGGGCGACCTCGTACGCGTGCTGCGCCGCGAGGGATTCCTGGCATATCCCGGGTGGGATCCGGACGTGCCCACGACGCCGACGACCTAATGGTCTCGTCAGGGCTGCACCCTTAGCCGAGCCGTCCATGAGAGAAACATCACTCGCTTTCTTGCACCGACTGCTGGACGCGCCAGGGCCGTCGGGATTCGAGACGCTGCCCGCCCGGGTGTGGCGCGCCGAAGCGGAGGGCATTGCCGCGCGCGTTTCGACCGATGTGTCGGGCAATTCGACTGCCGTGCTCCACCCCGATGGCGCACCCCGGATCATGCTGGCGGGGCACATTGACGAAATCGGCCTCATGATCGTCCACGTCGACGACAACGGGTTCCTGTCGTTCTCCACTATCGGTGGGTGGGACAGCCAGGTGCTCGTCGGCCAGCGCATATCGATCGTGACCAAGGCGGGTCCGATCCCCGGGGTCGTCGGCAAGAAAGCCGTACACCTCATCAAGCCGGAGGAACGGGAGGAAGTGTCGAAGGTATCCGACCTCTGGATCGACATTGGGGCGCAGAACAAGAAGGACGCGCTCCGCCGGGTCCGGATCGGCGATCCCGCCGTCATCGCGGGTACGTCGGTGGCCCTCCCCAACAAGCGCATCGCGTCACGCAGCATCGATAACCGAATCGGCGCCTTCGTGGTGCTCGAGGCCCTGCGCTACCTGAAGCGGCGCCGCTTTCCGGCCGCCGTGTTCGCCGTCGCCACCGCCCAGGAGGAGATCGCGTGGTCGGGCGGCGGCGCCCGCACGAGTGCGGCCGAGATCGACCCCCGCATCGCGCTCGTGGTTGACGTGACGCACGCAACCGATGCACCGGGCACCGACAAGAAGCGGGTTGGAGACTTCAAGCTCGGCAAAGGCCCCGTGCTGTCCCGCGGGTCCGCGGTCAATCCGCGCGTGTTCGAGTTGCTGGCGGAAACGGCTGAGCGGGAAAAGATCCCGTATTCGATTCAGGCGGCACCCGCCGATACCGGCACCGATGCCGACGCCATCAGCACGGCGCTGCGCGGCGTGGCGACCGGGTTGATCTCGGTGCCGTGCCGGTACATGCACACGCCGAATGAGATGGTCGCACTGGAAGATCTCGACCGGGCGGCGAAACTGCTTGCCGCGGTCGCGGTTCGCCTGAAACCCGAAGCGGACTTTATTCGGAGTTAGCGCGAGCTCGCTGGAGCGCCACGCGTGCCGCCTTACGCACATCGCCCGCCCGATCCTTGGCAAGCCCGGTGAGGGCGTCGACCGCGGCGGCGCCTCCGGCATCGCCGAGGGCCTCGACGGCCGCGAGCCGAGTGACGCTCACGCGGCGGCCCAAGGTGAACAGGCCCGACCCGGCACTGGCGGCGTTCCGCAACGCCTGCACGGCGTCAGGCGTCCCGATCCTTCCCAGCGCGCGATAGTACTCGGATTGTACCGCCGGATCCACTTCGGATTCCGCCGCCGAAACGAGCGGCATCGCCAGTCCCGACAACCCACGCCCACCTATTTCCTTCGCGACCGCGAGCCGAACCTTCGGATCGGGATCCTGGAAGACCTTGCGCAACGGCTGACCCGACGCCGGGTTGCCAAGCCGAGCCAGCGCGATACCGACGGCGAGGCGCACCCGGGCGTCGGGATGCTGCACCGCCGCGCCCAGCGCCCCCGCCGCCTCCGTGATACGCAACTCGCCGACGAGATCCGCGGCGTTGCGGACGACGAACCACTCATGGTGGTTCAGCAAGCTCGTCACGACATCGAGGCCCTCTTCGATCTGCCGGAGCGCGCGAATATACGCCTTGCGCTCGGCCTGGGTGGGCGCTTGGATGAGCAGATCGATGAGGATCTTGGTACCTTGGGTCCCCGCGCGGCGCATCATCACGATCACATCCGCCGCGTACATTTCGTCGAGGAGGCGGGGCGCAAACCGTTTGAGATGATCGGCGGTCAGAATGCGGCGTAACGCGATCCCGTAGGATCGCCGTACGTCCGGAGTGGGTGCGGCAGTTTCCTGATGAATCAGCTTGACGATGGCCTCGAGCGCGATATCGACCTCCCGCTGCTCCAGCGCCTTTTGAATCCCGGCCTGTACCGCCTCCAGCCGACCACGCAATGCCGGTACCGACAGGTCCTCTTCCAATCGCATCACCGCGCCGGCGAGCGTGTTCGCCGACGCGCGCTGATGGCGCACCATCTCGTCGTACGCCGCGCCTTTGACCGCGGGCAGTACCCCGAGATCGGCCTTGTCTTTCAATGACGCGCTGAGTTCGGACTGCTCTTTTTCGTCGCTCGTCGCTCCAAGGACCCCGGAAGCCCTCAGGGCTTCGGTGATGCGCACGCCGCGTCGCGCCTTCGTGGTCGCGTCGAGCTCGGCGGTCAACACCGAGACGGTCGTCACTTTGGCGCGCTGCAGGCGTTGCTCGATGGTGATGCCGCCCTCGGCGGCGGGCTCGCCTGCCAGGGCTCGGAGAAAGTGAATCAGATCCACCGCCGACGCACCACTGGCCACATTCACCGCCGCGATCCCGTGACCCTCGAGCCGTCCCCGCGCGATCCCGGCAAAGGGGGTGTCATCCGGAACGACCCGGCCTTCGACGGTCAGGCCGTGTTCGTCGATGCGCAGTGTGGCCGACCGACGGGAAGCAAGGTCGACGAGCGCGCGGAGCGTCATCCGATGATCGTCGGACGACGCATCGCCACCGCGCTGGAGCAGGTCGAGCATGCGACCGATGAGGACGGCGTATTTTACTTCGTCTTCCATGGGCAGTCCGGCGAAGATACGGCCGTGATGCGGCCTCGGCAACGGCGCCGGACCCACACCGGTCGGCGTGCTACATGTCCTCCAGGGCCTCGCGGGCGGCGCGGCGCACCGCACGATTCGCATCATGCCGCAGCGCCTCCAATGTGCCGGTCGCGGCCGCACCGGAGGCGATCCGCAGTCCCTCGATGGCGGCAAGCCGCGTCTCGGGTCGACGCCGCCGGAAGAACCGGCCGCCGGGTTGCGCGGCATTGATCAGCGCCTGAATCGCGTGCGGCGTGCCGATCCGCCCGAGCGCACGGAAATACTCGCGTTGCATCTCCGGATCGGGATCGTGTTCCGCCGCCACCACCAGCGGCAGCGCCAAGGCGCCGGACGTGCGCCCGCTCGCCACGCTCGCCACCAGCCCCCTGATGTCGGCGTCGCCGCGCTTGAGCCCCTGGCGCAGAATTTCCGTCGCGTCGGGCGTTCCAATCTGCGCGAGGGCGACCGCCGCCGCCTTCCGCAACTGCTCGCGCTCGTGCTCGATGGCCCGACCGAGCTGCGGTACCGCTTCCGCGATCCGCGCCTCGCCGACAAGCTCAGCCACGTCACGGGCGACACGCCAGTCGTGGTGATCGAGCAGGTGCAGCGAGGCACGCAACGCATCCGGCATCCCACGCAGCGTCTCGAGAAAGCGCCGCCGATGGTCGAGGACACGAACCGAGGTGAGTGCGTCCACCAGCGCCGCGACCGCCTCAACACCTCCGCGCCGCAACACCGTCTCGCCGTGCTCGCTCCATTGTTCGTCGGCAACCGTCTCGGTGGTCTTCTCCAGAAACGATCTGGACAAGATCCGGTTGAGCACGATCGCCGCGACGCGACGCCCCTCTTCCCGCAGCACCCGCTCGAGCCGCACCAGTTCACCGCATGACTCGACCGCTTCCTGGATCCTGCCCGCCTCGACCTCGGCTCCGATCAGTTCAGCCACCGCCGAAAGCCGGCGCAGCAACCCCGGGCCTCCGTAATTCAGCGCCAGCTCCGCGATGGCGTTCTGGAGCGGCGTGGCCGACACGCCGCTCACCGCGGCGGAGACGATGGCTGCCGCCTCGGCCGCCCGTTCGGCCTCCAGCAAGCCGGCCGCTTCGAATGCCTGCGTCACGCTGGCGGCTCTCGGCTCGGACTTGACCGCTTCGATCGGAGCCAGCAGGACCCGGATGCTGTCCCCCCCCTCGACGCCCCCGTTGGATTGCGCGCCTGTCAAGGACGCGGCAAGGCCCCGCAGCAGGCCCAGCATGTCCGCCGGCGCCGCGTTCCGGGCAATCCGGATCTCCCCCACTCCATGGAGGTCCAGCTGTGCCGTCAGGCTCTTGATCCCGGGCAGGGTTGGAGGAATGACGACCGATTCGACGGATAATGAACCATCGGTCACCTTGACGGTCGCGCCACCCAACTTCGTGAGCGCCACCAGCGCTCGTAGGGCGCCTTTCTGCTCGGCGACCGCGCCGGGAGACGAGCGGAACAGCTCGACCGCCCGGGCGAGCACCACGGCGAAGTTCTCGAGATTCAGCATACGGGGGAATGAAGTTACCGGCCGCTCGGCGGGGCGGCAACGATCCTCCGGGCCCGGCGTGGAGACCGAAGGGGAACCCCGTTAGCTTTCGTCAGGGGCGGCCTCGAATCCGTCTCGATAGGACATCCATCGGGGTACTGGGGGAACGATGAAGCGTTGGAGGGTGTGCGCGGTTCTGCTCGTCGGGACAGCGGGTCTCGCCCGGGCGCAGAGCAACGACGCGCGGCGTATTCAGGACCATATCGACTACCTGGCGTCCGACCAGCTCCAGGGCAGGGGCGTTGGCACCGCCGGGCTCGACTCGGCCGGTGCCTACATCGCCCGCGAATTCGCCCGGATCGGCCTCACGCAGCCGAACGGCGACGGCTTCTTCCAGGTGTTCGACATCGACCCCACGGCGCCGGCGGTCGCGCACGCGGGCCTCGATGGCGCCCGGGTACGGAACGTCGTCGGGATCCTCCCGGGGCGCGGTCCGCTCGCAGGACAGGTAGTAGTCGTCGGCGCCCATTACGATCACCTCGGGCTCGGTGGGATGGGCAGTCTCGACCCCGACAGCGTCGGCGTGGTGCATAACGGCGCCGACGACAACGCCTCCGGTGCCGCCACGTTGATCGAAATCGCCCGGCGACTGCGGGCTCGGGCCGCCGGCGATCGCCGCACGATCGTCTTCGTCGCGTTTACCGCCGAAGAACTCGGCCTGATCGGGTCGACGTACTACACCAAGCACCCGGTCCTTCCAAATGATTCGGCCATCGCCATGATCAATCTCGACATGGTCGGACGCCTCGACGCCAACAAGCTGATGGTCTTCGGCACCGAGACGGCCCCGGAATTCGATGGCCTGCTGGATTCATTGAACGCGATCCATCAGTTCGCACTGGAGGGTTCTGGTGACGGGTGGGGGCGGTCCGATCAGCAGTCCTTTTACGCGGTCGATGTTCCGGTGCTGCACCTGTTCACCGGTACGCATGTCGACTATCACCGCGTGACCGATGACGCGGACAAGATCAACGCCGACGGCGCGGCGCGGGTGGGCCGCTTCGCCGCCGATCTGGTGTGGAGCCTCGCCGGCCGTGTCGAGCGGCCGACCTACGTCGCGATCCCGCAGCCGGCCCCGGTGGCGGGAGGGTACGGCGCGTGGCTGGGCACGATCCCCGACATGAGCGAATCGCCCGGTGGCGTGCGGCTCACCGGGGTCCGGTCCGGATCCCCCGCTGAAGCGGCCGGCATCCTCGGTGGCGACATCATTACGCGCATCGGCGATCACGACGTGGCGGACCTCTACGGGATGACCGATGCGCTGTCCGCGCACAAACCGGGCGACGTGGTAACCATCGTCGTGTTGCGGGACGGTCAGACCCTGGAACTGACGGCCACCCTCGGGCAACGTGGCAGCTAGCCCGATTCTGGATGCCGACAAGGTCGTGCGAGCGCTTCAGGGCGCGTTCGCACGGGGCGCCGCGCGGCAGGAGTTGCTGCAACTCGCCGCGTCGCGGATCCGGCAGGCCGGCCCCCCGTACACCGGCGTCTACATGTACATGGTACACGTGGGGGAGGACCTCGTGCTGGAGGCGTTCGACGGCCGCCCGACGGACCTCGCCCGCATTCGATCGGGGGACGGTGTGTGCGGACAGGCGGTGGCCAGCGCCAGCGACCTCAACATTCCGGATGTCGCGGCCGCCGAGGGATACCTCGCGTGCAGTATTGAGACCCAGGCGGAGCTGGTCGTGCTGATTCGGCGGCACGACCTGATCCTGGGCGAGATCGACATCGATAGTGACGTCCGCGCCGGCTTTGACGCTGTGGAACAGGCCGCCGTCAAGACCGTCGCCGACGCGCTCGCCACATTCCTGTAACGGCATCCGTTCGGGTCAACGGCATCGAGCTGTTCACCCGAGCGATCGGTGCCGGGCCGGCTGTCGTGGTCTTGCACGGCGGACCGGGCGCGCATCACGACTATCTCCTCCCCCAGTTCGATCATCTCGCCACGAAACGGTCGCTGCGGTACTACGATCAACGCGGCGGGGGCCGATCCCCGGTCGACCGCCACGTGTCCGTCGAGTGGCGCGCTCAGGTGGAGGACCTCCACGCACTGCTCGACGCGTGGCAACTTCGCCCCGCTACGCTGCTCGGGTATTCATGGGGCGCGCTGCTCGCCATGCTGTACGCCGTCGAACACCCCGATCGTGTCGCACGCCTGGCCTTGGTGTCGCCCGCGCCGCCCACGGCGGCCGGCCGGCGACTGTTCGAGGCCCGCTTCGCGGAGCGGATGCGCGCGCCGGCGGTCCTCGATGCCCGCCGCGACCTGACGCAGTCCGGACTCCGCGAGCACGATCCCGCGGCCTATCGCCAGCGCGCCTTTGAACTGTCGGTCGCCGGGTACTTCCACGACCTCGGGCGGGCGCGTCACCTGACCCCGTTCCGCGTGACGGGCCGAACCCAGCGAGCCGTCTGGGCGAGCCTCGGCGAGTACGATCTGCGCGATGCGCTGGCGGCCCTGGCGATCCCGACCCGCGTCTTTCACGGCATCCACGATCCGATCCCGGTCCAGCTGGCGGCGGAGGTCGCGACCTTGCTCGGGGCCGACCTGATCCGCTTCGAACGATCGGGGCATTGTCCCTACATCGAAGAGCCCGAACGGTTCACGCGTATGCTCGACGCTTGGCTCCCGGCCATCCCGTGACCCGCCCAACGCCATTTGATTCGGTGTTCGGCGCGCTGCGCGACACCCTGGTGGCCATCCGCGCCACGCATGGCCGGATCGACCGCCCCGGGTTCATGCGACTCCCCGCAGCGCTCGCGCTGCTGGACACCATCGGGACTCCCGCGCTGCTCGACGCGCACCCCGAGGCGGGGGATGAGTACCTCACGCTGTTGTACGCGGCGTTCCGATTCTGCGACGCGGGTGAACCCCTCATCACCGTGGCGCGTGATCGCCTCGCAGCGGCAATGCTGGGCCCCCTGCCGGCGAAGGGGCGTGCCGTACCAAACGGGACCTGCTACGTCCAGCTGCCGGAGCGATGGATCTGGGCGCAGGTGGCAGCGGATGCGCTCCACGAACCGATGGACGGGTACTTCGCAGTCGAGGAACCGCGTGGCGATTTGCTGCTCGTCGCGATCCTCGGGTTCAGACCGGAACGGGTCGGACTCAGCCAGGTCTCCATGGAGGCTCGATCTGACGATGTCGCGGCAGCCGCGGCCCAGATCCGCACGGATCGCTTCGCACCGGCCATGGACGGTGGGAGCGCCGCCGGCGTCCGATCGATCGTCTCGCAGGCGGAGCTGCTCGTGCTGCACCAACTCGCGCTCACCTCGGCGGTCGGCTAGCTTCGAAGTCATCTCATGGACAAGAACGATGTCGCGCGCGTTCTCACGGAGATCGCCGCCTTTCTGGAGTTGCAGGGTGAGAGCACCTACCGCGTACGGGCCTATCGCGCAGCGGCCCGCGCGATCAGTGCGTACCCCCGCGACGTGCGCCACGCGCTGCACTCCGGCGCGCTTGCGGAGGTGAAGGGGATCGGGAGCGCGACACTCGACATCATCGAGGAGGTGCTGAACACCGGCCACAGCACTATGCTGGCGGCGCTCCGTGCGCAGGTCCCCCACGGCCTCGTCGAGATGCTGCGTGTCGCCGGGCTCGGCGTCGCGAAGGTGCGTCAGATTCACGAGGTCCTGGACATCGACAGCCTCGATGAGTTGGAGGCGGCGGCACGTGACGGCCGGCTCGCGACGCTGACGCGGTTTGGGCCGCGTACCGCTGAAAGGGTGCTGCGCGGCATCAGTGCCCTGCGCCATGAGGGCGGGTACCGCCTGTTTCACCACGCGCGAGACGAGGCGCGCGCGCTGGTGAGTGTCCTGACTGCCATGCCCGCCGTACGACGCGTCGACATCACCGGCGCCGTGCGACGCTGTCGCGAGACGATTCGGCATCTGGAGTTCGTCATCGAGATCGACGGACCGGTCGAGCCCGTGTATGAGCGGCTCGGTGCGGCACCCGGCGTGCGAGAGTGGGTGCACGCGGACGAACGCGCGGTGACGCTCACGTTCCACAGCGGGATGGTGGCCGACCTGCAACTCTCCTCCCCGGAGCAGTACGGCTTCCAACTCGTGCGCTCGACCGGGAACGTCGACCACGTCGCCGCGTTGATGGCCCGCGCCGCGGCCCGCGGCCTGCGGTGGACGGACGGCGGCCTGCTCCATGAGGGCATGCCGCTGCCGATGACGACCGAGTCGGACTGCTACGAGGCGCTGGGCCTGCCGTGGATTCCGCCGGAATTGCGGGAGGGAATCGGCGAAATCGAAGCGGCGGCGGGCGGCGCCCTGCCCGATCTGGTCACGCGGGAGGACATCATCGGGTTCCTCCATTGCCACACCAACTATTCCGATGGCAGCAGCCCGATCGAGGACTGGGCGACCGCGTGTGCCGGCGCCGGATTCCGGTACGTCGGGATCACCGACCACAGCCAGGCGTCGACCTACTCGGGCGGGTTGGCTCCGGACGCCATCGCTCGGCAGCACGCGGAAATCGACGCGGTCAACCGGCGGCACCGGTCGATCAGGATCTTGAAGGGTGTCGAGGCGGACATCCTCGCGGATGGCTCGCTCGACTACACGCCGGCGATTCGCGCGCGGTTCGATTTCATCATCGGTTCGCTGCATGACGGATACGGCATGGACGCGAGCGCCATGACGCAGCGTGTCCTTACCGCCATGGACGATCCGACCATGACCATCTTCGGCCACCCCACCGGCCGCCTGTTGCTCTCGCGCGATCCGTTTCCGATGGACCTCGACCGGATCTTCGACAAGGCCGCCGACCGCGGCGTGGCGATCGAGATCAACGCCGATCCGCAGCGGCTCGATCTCGACTGGCGGGTCCTCCGCCAGGCAACCAGCGCCGGCGTGACGATCTCCATCGGGGCGGACGCGCACCACACCGCCGGCATGTCGAACATCGACATCGGCATCGGGATCGCGCGCAAGGGATGGCTCACCGCCACGCAGGTGCTGAACACGCGGCCGACCGAGGGCTTCCTCGCATTCGCCGATCGGGCGGGCGCATGACCCCGAAAGACCGCATCGGGCCGATCATCCGCCGGCTGCGCCGCGCGTACCCGGACGCGGAGTGTTCGCTGGAGCACGAGGACCCGCTCCAACTGCTGGTCGCGACGATCCTGAGCGCGCAGTGCACCGACGAGCGGGTGAACATGGTGACGCCGGTCTTGTTTGCGCGCTATCGCACCGCCCAGGACTATGCGGACGCCAACCCCGACGACCTGTCGGAGATCATCAAGTCCACCGGCTTCTACCGCAACAAGACGAAATCGCTCATCGGCATGGGCCGGGCGCTGGTCGAGCGACATGCCGGTCTCGTCCCCCGCACCATGGAAGAGCTCGTGAAGGTGCCCGGTGCCGGCCGCAAGACGGCCAACGTCGTCCTGGGCAATGCCTTCGGGGTCGATGAAGGCGTGGTGGTCGACACGCACGTCAAACGCATCGCGCACCGACTTGCGCTCACACGGCAGGCGACGCCCGAGAAAGTGGAACGGGATCTCATGCGCGTCGTGCCGAAGAAACACTGGACCCTGTTCCCCCATCTCATGATCCACCACGGACGGGTCATCTGTCAGGCTCGAACCCCTCATTGCGAGGCCTGCCCCATCAACGACCTCTGCCCGTTTCCCGGCGGTGCGTCGCCACGGCAGACCCCCCGCGCTTCCGGCAAACGGCGCTAGTCGATGTCATCACGACTCGCCGACGCCGTCTCTCCCTACCTGCGGTCGGCCGCGCACCAACCGGTCGCCTGGCACCCGTGGGGGGCCGAGGCGTTCGCCAGGGCGCACGACGAGCAGAAACCGATCTTGCTGGATATCGGGGCGACCTGGTGTCACTGGTGCCATGTGATGGACGGCGAATCCTACGAAGACCCTGCCATCGCCGCGTTGCTGAATCGGGACTGGGTTTGTATCAAGGTCGACCGCGACGAACGGCCGGACGTGGACACGCGATACCAGCGCGCCGTTCAGGCCATCTCCGGTCAGGGGGGCTGGCCCCTGACCGCATTTCTCACACCGGACGGCGACGTGTTCTTCGGCGGCACGTACTTTCCGCCCGACGGGAAGTATGGGCGTCCCGGCTTCGCCACCGTGTTGACGGACCTGGCCCGCACGTTCCGCGAGCAACCGGATACCATCGCCGACCAGGCCGCGGCGATCCGCGCACATCTGCGGGAAGCCGTGTCCCACGCGACCCCGGGGCCGAGCGACGGCGACGTGCTCGCCCGCGCGGCAGACGGCATGGCGCGGTTGTTCGATTTCCGGTACGGCGGCTTCGGGACGCAACCGAAATTCCCCCATCCCACCGCCTGCGAATTCCTGTTGGCGCATTGGCAGACGCACGGATTCTCATGGGCGCGCGAGATCGTCGATCGCACGCTGACGGCGATGGCGCTGGGAGGCATCCACGACCAGATCGGGGGCGGCTTCCACCGGTACTCGGTCGATGCGCGGTGGATCGTGCCGCATTTCGAGAAGATGGCCTACGACAACTCGGCGCTGCTGTCGGCGTACGTGCACGCGGCGTCAGTGCCGCCTGGGGAAGATCGTCACGCCGCGGCGCTGTACCGGACGGTGATCGAGGGCGTGATCGACTGGGTGACCACGGTCATGGCCGATCCGGCCGGAGGGTATTTCGCCTCGCAGGATGCGGATGTCGGGCTGCACGACGACGGTGACTATTTCACCTGGACAGCCGCGGAGGCCCGGGCAGTGCTGGATGCGGAGGAGTTCGCCATCGCCGCGTCGCACTACGGCATCGCCGAACACGGCGACATGCATCACAACCCCGCCAAGAACGTCTTGCGAGTGGAGCGCCCCCCCGACGCGGTCGCCAGGGCGCTCGACCTGCCCGCCGATCACGTGGCGCGTCGGCTTACGTCGATACGCCGCAAGCTCAGGCAGGCGCGGGATGCGCGTTCGACGCCGTTCGTGGATCGCACGATCTACACGGGGTGGAACGCGATGATGGTGTCGGCGGTGCTACGGGCGGGCGCGTTTCTCGACCGCGCCGCACTCGACGATCACGCGCTGCGTACCCTGGACCGGATCTTCCGGGAGGCCGGACGCGGCCCCGGATTGGCGCACGCGCTGGGGAGCGACGTGCATGGTATCCTCGACGACCAGGTCCTCGCGGCCAACGCGGCCATCGATGCCTACGAGGCGACCGGAACGCGCGATTGGCTCGACCGCGCCGAGACCCTGATGCGACACGTCGGCGACACCTACGCCGCGCCGGACGGCGGATTGTGGGACCGTGCCGGTGAGGGTGGTGAAGGATTCCTCGTGGAGAAACTGATTGCAACGCAGGACGCGCCGACACCGTCGGGCAACGGCGTGGCCGCCATCGCGATGGCTCGACTGGCCGAACATACCGGTGATGCGGCGTGGGGGGAGGCGCGCCGCGTGTTGCTCGACGCCACCGCGGGGAACCTCGCGGACCTCGGAATGCACGCCGCCACCATGCTCATGGCGCTGGGCTGGTCCCACCATCCGGCCACCCACATCGTCGTCGTGGCGGAAGACGACGACGCCGGACGCGCGTTACGCCGCGCGGCCCGGGTCGTGTACGGTCCCCGCAAGGTCGTGACCCTGCGCGGCCCGACCGCCGACGATCGAGGGCTGCCGCCGGCGGTGCAGGCCGCCATGGACGGCGGCGCGCCCCGCGCCTACATATGCGAAGGCGCGCGCTGCCATCCACCGGTGGATTCAGCCGATGCCCTCTTCGAGGTACTGTACCCATGAAAATCGACTTCGCCGTCGTGTGTGACTACGCCTTGATCGACCAATTCGGCAAGTTGTCCGTGCTCGGGATCTTCCAGCACATCTGGGTTGCGCAGTTCCCGACGGTCCACCCCCGCCTGCACCTGGTGGTGCGGATGAAAGGCAAGCGCACCGAGATAGGCGAACACCGTCTCGACATTCGGGTCACGGACGCGGCGGGAGCGGAAACCCTGAGCGGCACGGGCATGATCACCTTCAATGAGCCACCCGCCGGCGTACTGGAAATCGAAGCGGGCACCGTCCTGGCGTTCGACGTACCGTTCGACCATGAAGGCCGATATCAATTCGAAATCAGCGTCGATGGAACGTTGGACACCGTCGTGCCCATCGTCGTGGGCACCGCGAGCAATCGGCCGTCGGCACCCCGCCCAGACCTCAACTGAGAGCGCCTGCTGTGCGCGCCCCGCGCTTTTCGCTCGTGCCCGTCGCGTGCGCCGTCATGCTCGCGGGCGCGTTGCTCTATGGGCTTGGCGCCTATCCGTTGCTGGAACCCGACGAGGGACGGAACGCCGAGGTCGCGCGCGAAATGGCGACCACCAACGACTACGTGCTGCCGCGCCTCAACGGCCTGCCGTACGTCGACAAACCGATTCTGTATTTCGCCGTCGGGGCGGCCGTGATCGAGCTACTCGGTCCGACGGAAACCGCCGCCCGCATCCCGTCCCTCCTATTCACCCTCGCAACCGCCGCGCTGATCGCCTGGTTCGCCGGGGTGTTGTACGGTGTGACCGGAGCGTGGGCCGCGCCGATTGCGTACGCGGCGTCGCCATTCACGATCGCGTACGCCCGCACGGTCATCTTCGACAGCGCGCTGACACTGTGGATCACGAGCGCGTTGGCCGCGTTCTACATGGCCGCTACCGTCCCCGGGGACCCCAAATCCGGGACAACCGTTCGGCCGGCGCTTCCGGCATGGGCATGGAGCACGATCGCCTGGGCGGCCATGGGCCTGGGGGTGTTGACCAAGGGCCCGGTCGCGCTCGCGGTACCCCTGCTGGTCGTCATCCCGTGGGCCATCTGGCAAGGCGCGCTGCGGCGCGTTGTCGATCCCGTCGGGCTGCTGGCGTTCGTGGCCGTCCTCCTCCCATGGGTACTCGCGATGAGCCGTCGCGTCCCGGATTTCCTTTCTTATGTCCTGCTCGTCGAGACCGCGGAGCGCCTCACGACCCCCAATCTCGGTCGAACCGGGCCCATGTGGTACTTCGTTCCGATCCTGTTCGGCGCGGCATTGCCGTGGACGGCCTTCCTGCTGGCGGGCGCCGAGAAGCCGGGAGCGCGTCCGCACGACCGGCGAACCGTGTTCCTCCTCTTGTGGCTCGCGATCCCGTTACTGTTCTTCACGCTATCGCAATCGAAGCGACCGCAGTACGTCCTACCGCTGGTGCCCGCGATGGCCCTGCTCGTCGCAACCCGATGGCAGGACGGGACCGCCCGCCGCCGGGGAGGGCGGGCCGCCGGGATCGTGTTGACGGCACTCGGCGTGGCGCTGGTCGTGACGCGTACAGGGCTGGCGGATCTCGTCCCGAGCAGCGTCGAGGTGGCCGGGACGATTCCCGCCACCGCCTTGGGGCTCGGCGTCTTGTGCGTGGCGAGCGGGGTTGCCGCCTTCACGACCGCCCGTCGATCCACCCTGCTGCTCCCCGCCCTCGTGCTGCCGGTCGCCGCCATCCCGTTCATGGCCATGCCACTCATGCGTGCCATCGGTGCCGATCGTTCGTCGGCGGCGCTGGCCCAAACGCTCAATGCCGCCGTCACCGAACAGGCGGAGGTCGTCGCCATCGGCGTGTACCCGCTGAGCCTGGCGTTCTATCTGGGCCGACCGCTCGTGCTCGCCACGGCCGACGGACGCGAACTGACGAGCAATCATGTGCCGCGGCAGCTCGAGCGGTTGCGGCGCGTCCCGGGATCGCCACTGCGTCCGGCCGCCTGGTGGGAGGAGGCCCTCGCGTTGTGCGACCGGCCACGCGTGTTCGTGGTGCGCCAGGATGACGCACGCGCCCGAGCGCGTCTGGCGAGTTCGCTCCCGCTCATTGGCCAGACGCGCACGGTCGCGGCGTACGGGCCTTGCGGCCTGGCAACCCTGGCTCGCGGCGGCTGACGTGTGCGGCATTTACGGCGTCGTGTCCCTCGATGGGACCCCGATTCCCCACCCCGACGCGGCGCATGGCATGGCGGCGGCACTGGCACATCGCGGACCGGACGGCCACGGTGAGTACCGCGCGCCCGACGCCACGATCGGTGTGGAACGTCTCCGTATCGTCGATCTCGATCCCCGCGCCGATCAACCGTTCACCGATGGGCGCTGCCGAGCCGTCGTCGCGTGCAACGGCGAGATCTACAACGCCGATGCGTTGCGACGACGCTTTCGCGCCTTCGCGTTCCGTTCCGGCAACGACGCGGAGACGATACTCCCCCTCGTGCTCGAGCGCGGTGCGGACGGCGTCACGGACCTCGACGGGATGTTCGCCCTGGCGGTATGGGAACCGAACGCGCGCCGTTTGACGCTTGCGCGGGACCGAGCCGGCGAGAAGCCGCTCTTCTACGCCAGGCAGGGCAACGTCGTCTCGTTTGCGTCCGAGATTGGCGCGCTGCTGGAACATCCGATGGTTCACCGCACGCTCGATTGCGTCGCGCTTGACGGATACTTGCGCGACGGGTACGTCAGCCAACCGCGAACCCTGTTCGCCGACGTTCGTCAGGTACCGCCCGCGCACATCTGTATCTTTGACCGGGAGCACACCGGCGTGCATCCGTTCTGGCGACCGGAGAGCGTCGACGTCAGTGACGCCCCACCGAACACGGTGAAGCTGTCTCAACTGATCGAGCAGGCCGTGGCCAAGCAGGTGACGGCCGACGTGCCCATCGGCGTGTTTACGAGTGGGGGGCTCGATTCGTCCATACTCGCGTGCCTGGCCGCGCGACATCTGGGGCCGCACCGCGTTCACACGTTCGCGGTAGGCTTCGCCAGCCGATCGTTCGATGAGCGGCCATTCGCGCGGCACCTGTCCACCACGCTGGGAACGCCTTTCACCGAGGTCGAGGCAAGCGAGCGAGACCTGGTGGACGCGCTCGACCGGCTCGCGGGCTCCGGCGAGCCGATCGCCGACCCGGCGGCCCTGCCAACCGTCTTGCTGGCCGCGGAGGCCAAACGCCGGGTGACCGTCGTACTCAGCGGTGAAGGCGCGGATGAACTGTTCGGCGGATATCCCACCTACGTGGGACATCGCCTGGCCGCGCGATACGCGGGCCTGCCCGAGCCGCTCAGGCGGGCGGCCACGCACTTCGCCGCACTGTTGCCTTCTTCGACGGGGAGCGTTCCGGTCGAATACCTGCTCAAGCGGTTCGTGGCGCACGCCGCCTCGCCGTGGGCGGTCCGCCACCGGGCGTGGTTCGGCACCGGTCTGGCGAACGATCTGCTCGCCGGCGCGCCGGTAGTCGAGGAACCGCCCGCCGACGCGCCAGGAATTGATCCGGTCACCGAGGCCATGCGCTGGGACTACCGGCATGCCCTGCCCGACCGGCTCCTGGTCAAGGTCGACCGCGCCACGATGCTCTCGGGGATCGAGGCACGGGCGCCGTTCCTCGACCGACATGTGACGGACGCCGCGCTGGCCATTGCCGGCCGCTACCACGTGCGCGGCCTTCGCACCAAGTGTGTGCTGCGACGAGTGGCACGCGCGTGGGTTCCCGATATTATTCTCCGCAGGCGCAAACACGGCCTGAGCGTTCCCGTTCCTCTGCTGCTCAACGGTCCGCTGGCTCACCGGGTCGATGGCATGATGGCGGCGTTCGAGCGCGTCACGCTGTTCGATGGGCCGGCCATCGCCGCCCTCGTACGACGCCACCGCCAGGGCGATTTCACTCATGCGAGGGGGTTGTGGGCGCTCCTTGTCTTACATCTTTGGATGGAGCGATGGGCACCGGAGGTGCTACGATGACGCGAGAGGAAGCGCTGGCCTTGATGCACGAGTACACGCCGTCGGACGCGCTGCGCAAGCACATGTACGCCGTGGAACTGGCGATGCGGGCGTACGCGGTGCGGTTCGGCGAGAACCCCGGGCCGTGGGGACTGGCGGGGCTGCTGCACGACTTCGACTACGAGCGGTATCCCAACGATGCACACTCGGCGACCGAGGAACATCCCGCTTTTGGCGTGCGACTGCTGCGGGAGCGTGGCGTGGATGAGGCGGTGTGCGAGGCGATCCTGGGCCACGCGTCCTATACGGGCGTGCCGCGGGTCAGCCTGCTGGCGAAGGCGCTGTTCGCCGTCGACGAGTTGTGCGGTTTCCTCGTGGCGTGCGCGTTGGTGCGACCCTCCAAGTCGCTCATGGACCTCGAGTACAAGAGCTTCAGGAAGAAGTACAAGGACAAGGCGTTCGCCCGCGGCGTGAGCCGCGAGGACATCCAAACCGGCGCCGACGAACTGGGCATCCCGCTCGACGAACACGTGGCGTTCGTGATCGAGGCGCTCCGGCCCGGCGAGGCCACCCTCGGCCTCGGCGGTGCGTGACCGGCGGGCGCGGTTTCCCGGAGGGTTCAACGCGCCGTTTGCCCCGTGCGTACATCTATAGTGCAGGACGCTGAACTCGCGGCCCGCGCGCAGGCCGGTGACCGGGAAGCCTTCGGAGAGCTGGTAACGCGCTACGCGGCGCAGGCCCGCCGGGTGGCCCGGACAATTCTCGGTGACCCCGACGATGCCGACGATGCCGCGCATGACGGGTTCCTGGCGGCACTGCGTTTCCTGGGTCGGTACGATCCGTCACGGCCGTTCGGGCCGTGGTTGCTGCGGATCGTTGCCAACGCCGCCACCGATCGGCGGCGCCGGCGGACCGTTCGGCGGACCGAGGTCTTGTCGCCCGTCGCGGCGTCACATGACGCGGGCCCCGCGCAGGAAACCGATCGGCGCGCCTTCGTGACGGCGCTCGAGCGGGCGTTGGCTGCGTTGCCCGAGCGGCAGCGGCTCGCGGTGGTCCTGTTCGACGTGGAAGGCTACAGTCACCGGGAGATTGCGCAGATGTTGGACGTGCCCGAAGGAACCGTCCGATCCGACGTGTTCCATGCCCGTCGGGCGCTCCGCGGCAAGCTCACGGCGTGGGCGGACTGGAAGGAGTAGACGATGCACGACGATACCGCTTTCGATCACCGTCCGGATGCGCAACTCGGCGACGCGCTGCGAGCGGTACTCTCCGCCTCCGGCGATGCAGCGTTCGTCGGTCGCGTCATGGCTGACGTCGGGGAGCCATCGGCGTGGTGGGAGGTGCTGGGCTTGTGGGTGCGCCCGGGACTGGCAGCGGCGCTGTTCCTGTCGGCGGCGGCGGGGTTCTGGCTCGGAAACGCCGTACGCGGCTCGGACTCGCTCATCGCATTGGACGAAGCACTGATCGCGGGCACGGGAAACGGTACGATGACCGCGTTCGCGAGCACGACGCGCCCGCCTGATGTCGACGTGCTGTTCGCGTCGAATGAGAACGACTGAAGGACGTGACCATGTTGAATCGATCCAAGCTCTACGCACTCCTGCTCCTGCTTGGCGTGTTCGTGACCGGGACCGTCGTGGGCGGGGCCGTTTCGGCGGCCTGGGGAGATCGGGCGGCCAAACGCACCGGGAACGCCGACCGCCCGCCGCGCCGCAGTTACGCCGAGCGGCTCGAACAGGAACTCGGCCTCGATGCCGGCCAGCGCGACAGCATCGTCGAGATCCTGCGTCGTAATCAGGAGGCGATGCGCGACCTGTGGACCGAGACGCGACCGCGCATGGACACGATTCGGTCCAACGTTCGGAGTGAAATTCTCTCGCTGCTCACCGATGAGCAGCGGGAAGCCTACACCACATACAACGCCCGGAATGACAGCGTGCGCGCCGCGCACGAGCCTGACGCACACCGGGGACGGGGAAGAAGCCAATGAACGGCAGCAGACGTGTTGCGACGGGCACCATCGGGGCCGTCGTGTTCGGACTGGGATCGGCGCTGGCCGCACAACAGGTGGCCACCGTCACCCTTGACGAAGCCATCGGGCTGGCCCTGCGGGTCCAACCCGCGGTCGTCCAGGCCGTCGGCAACGTGCGGATCGCCCAGGCCGGCAAGCGGGAAGCACTCGGTAACTGGTTGCCAGACCTGAGTGGCAGCGGGTCGATCAGTCGAAACTCGAACAACCGCTGGAACGACGCCACGCAGAGCTTCGTCAGTTCGGCGGTCACCGGCAATTCCTATTCCGGTGGGCTCACCGCGTCGATCCAGTTGTTCGACGGCTTCCGCCGTTCGGCACAGGGTCGCGCCGCCGGCGCCAATCTTGTGAGCGCGGACGCCGATCTCGTGAGTGCCCAATTCAACGTGGTGCTGCAGACGAAGCAGGCGTTCTTCAATGCGGTGGCGGCGGAACAGCTGGTGAGCGTCAGCGAAACCCGCATTGAGCGCGCCGACGGACAGCTCAGGATCTCTCGCGATAAACTCGCCGCCGGCAGCGCCACACGGTCCGACACCCTGCGCAGTACGGTCGAACTCGCCAACGCGCGGCTTCAGTTGCTCAACGCGCAGACCCAGTTGGCCAACGCGCACGCCTCACTGGCGCGGCTGATCGGATTCGACGGCCAGCTCGAGGTCGTCGCCGATTCCGCGATGTTCACCATCTCACCGCTCGATACGGCCGGTCTCCGCGGAGAAGTGCTCCAGATGGCGCCGTCGATCACGGCGGCCCAGGCGGCGGTGGGTGCCGCGGACGCCCAGGTCGGGGTGACCCGAGCACAGTATTTCCCGTCCGTCAGCGCATCCTACTCACCATCCTGGTCCCGGAGCCCGCGGCTCGACGGCAGCGGCAACGCGATCAGCCCGTGGTCGGGGTCGTGGTCGCTTCGATTGAGCGCCAACTGGTCCATCTTCAACGGGTTTGCGCGCGAGTCGGGTGTCGCGCGTTCCGCCGCCGCCCGTGACGTGGCGTACGCGCGTGTGGACGACGAGCGCCGGCTGGCGTCGGCCCAACTGACCCAGGCACTCGCCGGGCTCGAGTCCGCCGAGGCCCGCATCGGCATCGCCCGGGCCAGTCTTGCGGCAGGCGAAGAAGATCTTCGAGTCCAGCAGGAACGTTACCGGTTGGGTGCCGCCACGATCGTCGAGGTACTGACGTCCCAGGTGAGTCTCGATCAGGCCGCGGTCGACCTGGTACAGGCACGACTCGACTACCTCGTGGCCCGGGCTCAGCTCGAGGCGTTGCTGGGGAGAGAATTGTGACCGCGCCGACTCTGATCGATTTCAATACGGGTGACCATCCGTCGCCTGATATCATCATCCTCACCCACAAGTTGACGCGCGATTATCAACTCGGGTCCGAAACGGTGCGCGCCTTGCGGGGCGTCGATGTGCAGATCCGGCGCAACGAGTTTACCGCCATCATGGGACCGTCGGGATCGGGCAAATCGACCCTGATGAACCTCATCGGCTGTCTCGACACGCCGACGGCAGGGGAGTACTGGCTCAACGGCCAGAAGGTCAGCGAACTGAGCGACGACGATCTGGCACGGATCCGCAACAAGGAAATCGGGTTCGTGTTTCAGACGTTCAACCTGCTGCCCCGTGCGTCCGCACTGCACAACGTCGAACTGCCGCTCATCTATGCCGGCATTGCCTCGAAGAAGCGTCGCGAGCTGGCCGAAGGGGCGCTCGACAAAGTCGGTCTGGCGGATCGGATGACCCACCGGCCCAACGAACTGTCGGGCGGTCAACGGCAGCGGGTCGCTATCGCACGCGCGCTCGTGAACGAACCAAGCATCCTGCTGGCCGACGAGCCGACCGGGAACCTCGACAGCACGACGAGCGCGGAGATCATGGCCGTGTTCGAGACGCTGCACGGGACCGGACAAACCATCCTGCTGATCACCCATGAGCACGACATTGCGGCGCACGCGCACCGTCAAATCCATCTGATGGACGGGAAGATCGAGGAAGACATCGTAACCACGAGAGTATCATGAAGCGTTCATACATCGCCTTCGCAGTGCTCCTCACGATAGCCTGCGCCGAGGAGCAAGCACCGATCGTGTATCAGGCGGTCCCGGTGACTCGCCGCGACGTCGTCGTGTCGGCCTCGGCCGCGGGTTCCGTCGAACCGGTGACGACCGTGGACGTGAAGTCCAAGGCCTCGGGCGAGATCATCGAGGTACTGGTGGAGACCGGTGACGCCGTGCGACCGGGCCAGCGACTCGTGCGCGTCGACCAACGCCAGCCGCAAAACGCGTTGACCCAGGCCGAAGCCGACCTCGAGGTCGCGCAGGCGCAGCTGACCAACGCGGAATCGCAGGCTCGTCGTGCCGAGGAGCTGTACGGCACGAAGTCGATCACCGAGCAGGAATACGAGACGGCCCGTCTGCAGCAGGCGAACGCGAAGGCCTCGCTCGTGCGGGCCCAACGATCCCTCGAGGACGCGCGGATCTCGTTTGAAGACACCGACGTTCGCGCGGCGATCAGCGGTGTCATCATCCAGCGCAACGTGGAAGTCGGTACGGTCATCTCATCCGCCACCCGGGAAGTGGGCGGCGGCTCGGTGCTGCTCCAGATGGCCAACCTGGATACGGTGCAGGTCCGCTCGCTGGTGGACGAGACCGATATCGGAAAGATCCAGCCCGGCATGGACGTCACCATCACCGTCGATGCGTACCCGAATCGGCCGTTCCGCGGCCAGGTCCTCAAGATCGAGCCCATCGCACAGACCGCACAAAACGTGACGATGTTCCCGGTGCTCGTGCGGATCGAGAACCGCGAAGGACTGCTCCGCCCCGGGATGAACGCCGAAGTCGAGATGCACGTGGGCTCGGTCCAGAACGTGTTGACGGTGCCCAACGCGGCGCTCCGCACGCAACGTGACGTCGGATCGGCGGCGATGGTGCTCGGGATCGACCCGGATGTCGTCCAGCAGCAGCTCGCGATGGCACGGGAGACGCAACAGACGCGCGAAGGCGGGCAAGCGACCCTCGGCGGGACCACCGCATCCGACGCGACGCCGACGAACGTGTATCGCACGCCGGACGGACGGGAGATCCCGCTACCGGAGGGCGTGACCGCGGACCAGGTCCAGGCGCTGTTCGCGCGCGTGCAGAGCGGCGGCTTCCAGAACATGTCGGACGCCGACAGGGCACTCATGCGGCGGCTTCGTCCGCCGGGCGGCGGCCCGGGACCAGGCGGCGCGGAACGTCAGCGACGCACGCAAACGAGTAGCCTCATGGGTGCGGAGTACATCGTGTTCGTGCTGCGTGAAGGGCAACCCACGGCGGTCGCGATCCGGACGGGACTGACCGATCTGGACTACTCCGAGGTGCGTAACGGTCTCACGGACGCTGACACGGTGCTGATCCTGCCTTCCGCGAGCCTGATGCAGTCCCAGGCCGAATGGAGCGAGCGGATGAATCGCATGGGTGGTGGCGGCATCCCGGGCGTGCAGCGCCAGACCGGCTCGCAGCCGAGCGGGAGATAGACCCATGCTGCTCACCGAGGTTCTGGCGGTGGCGTTCAGCGCCATCCGCGCTAACAAACTGCGCTCCGCGCTTACCATGCTCGGCATCGTGATCGGGGTGGCGGCGGTGATCACGATGGTCGCGCTCGGCTCGGGCGCCCAGAAAGCCGTGCAGGATCAGATCGACCAACTCGGCACGAATCTGCTCAGCATCTACCCCGGACAGTCGTTCTTCCGTGGCCGTGCCTCCGACCAACGGGTGAGCCTCACCACCGACGATGCCACCGCCATCGAACGCGCGGCCAGGGCCGTCTCCGACGTGGTGCCCGAACTCCGTAGCAACCAGCAGGTGAAGTTCGGCAGCCAGAACATCAACGTGAACGTCATGGGCACCACGCCTAACTACACCGACGTACAGAACTACAGGCTGGCAGCGGGCAAGATGCTTACGCCGGGTGACGGCGAGGCGCGCAAACGCGTCGCGGTGGTGGGCTGGGCCATCCCCGACATGTTGGGCATCAACGGGTATGCCATGATCGGGCAGACCCTTCAGATCAGAGGGATCTCCTTCGAGGTGATCGGACTCCTGGGGGAAAAGGGGTCGACCAGCTCGTTCGACAATCCCGATGAGGTGATTCTCATCCCGCTGCAAACCGCGCAGTTTCGCGTGTTCGGAACCGACCGACTGCGCCAGATCACGGTGCGGGTCGGGAATCCCGACTCGATGAATGTCGCCATGCTCGAGATCGAGGGAGCGCTACGCAGTGAGCACGGGATCCGCCCCGGCAGCGACAACGACTTCCAGATCCGCAACCGCACGGAGTTCCTGTCGACCCGAGAGGAGACCACCAGAACCTTCACCTTCCTGCTGGCGGGCATCGCGGCGGTTAGCCTCCTCGTCGGGGGGATCGGCATCATGAATATCATGCTGGTGTCGGTCACCGAACGCACCCGCGAGATTGGCATTCGGAAGGCCCTCGGCGCCCGGCGGAGGGACATCATGTTGCAGTTTCTCGTCGAGGCGATGGCGCTCTGTTTCCTCGGCGGGCTCATCGGCATTCTCGCGGGAACGGGTGGCGCGGTTGCGCTCTCACGCCTCGCCAACTGGAACACCCTGGTTTCCGTGAGCGCCATCGTGTTTGCGGTCGTCTTCAGCGGCGCCGTTGGCCTGTTCTTTGGAATCTGGCCGGCCCAGCGCGCCGCGCGGCTTGACCCGATCGTCGCCCTGCGATACGAATAACGACCACGCCGTTCGTTGGGCCGCGCGGCTGTGCGCCCCAACGGACGGCGGTATCTTCCCCTCATGCTCCCCATCGTTCTCGTCGCGGCACAGACCGCGGCGGCCACCCCAGCCGTCCATCACGGACGCGAACGCCAGTTGTCGGTCGCCCCGCCACGGATCGAGGCGCGTGCCACGATCGATGGCGCGCTCGACGAGCCAGCCTGGGGGTCCGCGGCCCTCTTGACCGGGTTCTCGCAGTACCGCCCGGTCGACGGCCGGCCCGCCGTCGATTCCACCGACGTGCTCGTCTGGTACGCGCCGGACGCCATCTATTTCGGTGTTCGCGCCTATGAACCGCACGGCGCGGTCCGTGCTACGCTCGCCGACCGCGACAGGATCGACAGCGACGACTACGTACAAATCCTGCTCGATACGTTCGACGACCGGCGGCGGGCATTCGTGTTCGGGGTCAATCCCCTCGGCGTGCAGGCGGACGGGATTCGCACCGAAGGCGGCTTCGGTGCCGCCGGCGGGCCGGGCGCCGGAGGACGGTTCGAGAACGTCGACCTGAATCCGGACTTCGTGTACGAGTCGAAGGGACGGCTGACGTCCTTCGGCTATGAGATCGAGATCCGCATTCCGTTCAAGAGCATCGCGTACCAGTCGGCCGATCCCCAGCGCTGGGCGGTCAACATCATCCGCAAGATCCAACACTCGGCGTACGAGGATACGTGGGTTCCCGCCGAACGCGCCAACGCGTCGTTCCTGGCACAGTCCGGCACCCTCGACGGCCTGCGGGATCTCCACCGCGGCCTCGTGCTCGATGTGAACCCGTTCGCCACCGGACGCGTTCCGGGCGAACCCGACAGCACCGGCGCATGGGCCTACGACCTCACGCCCGAAGTGGGGATCAACGCGTCGTGGGGTATCAGCAACGCCTTGTCATTCGATGCCACGATCAACCCCGATTTCTCCCAAGTGGAGGCGGACGTCGGCCAGATCACCGTCAACGAGCGATTCCCCGTCTTCTTCCCGGAGAAACGACCGTTCTTCCTGGAAGGCATCGAGCAGTTCAATACGCCGAACTCGCTCATCTACACACGGCGCATTCGCCGACCCATCGGCGGCGGCAAACTCACGGGTAAAGTGTCCGGTACGAGCATTGCGTTGCTCACCGCCGTCGATGAGCAGGCCGCTTCGGCCGGCGGTACCGACAATCCGATCGTCAACGCCCTGCGCGTCCGGCGCGACCTCGGCGGCCAGTCCACCGCGGGGCTCGCGTATACCGACCGGATCGACGGCCGTGACTTCAACCGTGTCGTCTCCGCGGATGCCCGTCTGGTGTTCGCCAAACTGTATTTTCTCGAGGTCCAGGCGGCGACATCGGTGACGCGCGCCGGCGGCACGACCCGCACCGCGCCGTTGTGGGAAGTCACGGCCGATCGGACTGGGCGCAGTTGGGGGTTCAACTATCGTGTGACCGGCATCCATGCGGACTTCCAGGCCGAGACCGGATTCGTCCCGCGGTCCGGGATCGTCGAGCCGTCCATTGCCAATCGGCTGACCGTGTATGGCGCACCGGGTGCGCTACTCGAGAACTGGACCGGGTTCTTCCGTCTGACCGGTATCTGGGATTACGACGGCTTCTTCCGCGGGGAGAACCCACTCGAAACGAACGTCGGTCACACGAGTTTCCTCACCGTGCGCGGCGGCTGGAGCGCGACCATTTCGCCCGAGTGGCAGACCGTCGCGTTCGATCCGACCTTTTACGCCGATTATGCGACCGTCACCGCGAGCGACACGGTGCCGTTCGCCGTTCCGGACCGACTCAACGGCCTCTACGGGATGCGCGTCAGCGCCTCGACACCGCAGTTTTCATCGGTCTCCGCGAGTACCGGTGCCAGCCTCGGGAAGGCCGCGGCCTTCTTCGAGCCGGCCGCCGCCAACACCTACAGTATCAACGGCACGGTCGATTGGCGGCCCACCGACCAGCTCCGCGTGCAGGGGCGCTACGTGTATGCCGTGCTGAACCGTGTGCGCGACGGAACGCGGCTGTCGACCGCCCATATCCCGCGCGTCAAGGTCGAGTACCAGCTCGCACGACCGATCTTCGTCCGCTTCGTCGGACAGTACAATGCGCAGAAGCGGGATGCCTTGCGCGATCCGGCAACCGAACGCCCTATTCTGATCCACGACGGCACCGGCGCGTTCGCGACGGCGACCCGCCAGGTCGACAATGACCTGCGGATCGACTGGCTCTTCTCGTATCGACCGGTACCGGGCACGGTGCTCTTCGCGGGGTACGGCAGCAGCCTCACGGAGACCGAGACGTTCTCGTTCAGCGACCTGCGGCGTGTGAACGACGGCTTCTTCTTCAAGCTCAGTTACCTGTTCCGCGTATGACCGATCGCCTGCGCAATCTCGCCGTTCGCGTCCCGGGATCCACGTCGAACCTGGGAGCGGGGTTCGATTGCCTCGGCCTGGCATTGGATCTGTGGCTCGAAGCGGAGCTCGTGCCCGGCAGCGGGCGACCGAAATACAAGGGAACGGTTTCCGGACTCGACGGCGATACGGATCTGGTGTATCGCATGCTGGCCGAACGCGACGCCTTCGACGGGTATCGGCTGACCGTGCAATCGAGCATCCCGATCGGCCGGGGGCTGGGTTCGTCGGCGGCGGCGCTGGTCGCCGGACTCGCGCTGGCCCGCTTGGCGGAGGGTGACCCGCTCGACCTCGAAGCGATCTATCGGGGCGCGACGATCGAGGAGGGCCATCCCGACAACGCCGGACCCGCGGTGTTCGGCGGGCTGGTGCTGGCGGCCCAGTCGGCGGCGCCGCTCCCGTTCCACGGCGATCTCGCGGTGGCACTCGCCGTTCCGGAAAAGAGCATCTCCACCAAGGCGGCGCGGGACCTCGTCCCTACCGCCTTTCCCCGGGAAACCGCGATCGCGCAGGCCACCCGATCCGCCGCGCTCGTCATCGGCCTGACGACCGGCGATCCGGATCTGATTCGTTTCGGGATGGATGACCGCCTCGCGGTTCCCCATCGCAAAGGGCTGATCGAGGGGTTCGACTCCGCGGTGAGGGCGGCGCTGGTTGCGGGGGCCCATGGGGTCACGATCTCGGGAGCTGGGTCGGCGTTGGTGGCCATCGTGCCCAGCGGCCGGCAGGAGCAGGTCGCGGAGGCCATGGCGGCGGCCCTGGTGCAGGCAGGGAATGCGGCCGTCCCGGCAACACCCGCCATCGCGACGGAGGGACTGCAGGTCGTGTCCGAGTAGCCTAGAACGCCCCGAACGCCGGCGGCGGCATCCCGTTGAGCCGGAAATAGTCCACCAACTGGCCCATCGTCCACACATCGTGCGAATGGACCATCATGAACACCCGCCACCTGGGAACGTCGTTCCCGAAGATCCGCGTCGGTTGCAGCAGCCGGTGGTCGGGGAGACCCCGCACCTCGTTCAGGCAGAACTCGAACGCCGTCGTGACCGCCGCCGCCAGCGCGTCCTTGTCATTCAGATAGGCCGTGGAGTCACCGATGCCGGGTGGCGGCGCATCCAGCACGAAACGCGAAACGAGAAACACCGCGTTACTGGCAACGTGATCGATCTGCTGCGCGAAGTCCCGCACGTCCGTGGTCGGGCGAAACCGCAACAGGCGTGCGGGCATCGAGTCGATCATCGACAACGCGAGCGCGCGATCTCCTTCGAGACTCTGCACGAGCATGTCGCGCGTCCCCGCGGGAAGCGACTGCGCCCACATCGGACCGGGGAGTAACGCGGCGGCCATTACGACGAGCACCAGACGATCACGCGCCATCGACCCTCCTCTTGCCGACCGGCTCAATGCCCGAGACGCACGCCGACCCGCATCGTGTGGTCCGGACCGGGATAGGCGAAAAAGTGCGCGTACCGTTGACGAAGGGCAATCCGCAGGACATCCGTCGCAGCCACCCCACCGAAGATCGCCGTCAACGACCACTTGGATAGACCGGAATAGTCGGCCATGTTCTGCACGTCGCTCACGCTCGTGTTTCGGCCCACCGTAAAATAGAACAGCACCGTACCGATCCCGCTCGCGAGCACACCCCGTTCGAATTCGCCGGCCAACCCCGCCGTATGGCCCGGCCAGTCCAGAATGATCTCGTTCAGCAACAGTTGCACGCTCATCCCCGCCGCGGAAAACGCGAACTGGTCGTGGGGGTTGAGGCGGGGATCGATCCCCGAGTAAATGACCGGCCGGCCGGTATCGAAGCCGAGCGAGGGGGATGCACCAAGGACGAGCGCCGCGACCACGTGTCCCGTCTCGTGCGCCGCCAGACTCGTCAGGATCCCCGCGGTGAACGCCCACCACGAGAAGGAGCGGGGCTCGGGGATCGTCGCCTGCACGACGACCGGGGTGACGCTCGTCGAGTCGGTCTCCCCCTGGCGTTGCGCCGCGACGGGGGCGGCGGCGAACGCGACGCCGAACCCGGCGGCTAGGAGGCGCGCCGCAGCCATCGCGTCCGAACCCGGATCTTGTGTGCGGCGAAGCGGCAATGGAGATAGAAGAATCGCACCCACTCGGGAAGGTTCAGGTCACCCAGGATGGGATGCGCCACGAACACGCGCTCTTGACGTTCCGTCGGCCACTGCTCGATCATCGCTTGCAGTCGCTGGATCGCCATGCGGAACTGCGCCGTGACGAGTTCGGGATCGGGGTTTTCCGGCGGGCGCGCTTCCGGGGGAATCTTCCGGGGAGACGGCAGCTTGCCGACGCCGAGTGCGAGGTGCCGCAGCAACTGCTGCTTCGGGGTGGCGCGGCGCGCCATATCCGTGCGGTCGGCCCGCTCCTCGAACCGGGTCGCGATGATGTCGGTACTGATGGCCAGGTGCCCGACGACCTGCGCGATCGACCACTTGCTGCCGGGGGCACGCTGCCACTCCTCGGGTCGCAGCGACTTCGTCATCTCGAGTACGAGGGGTTCGATGCTCTCCAATTGCCGTCGGACCTTCATCGAGCGGCTCCCACGAGCGCGATGCATTCGATTTCAACGAGGGCGTCGAGCGCCAGCCCGCTTGCGGCCATTGCCGATCGCGCCGGCGGCTCGGTGCGAAAGAACGACGCATACACCTCGTTCACCTCGGCGTAGTCCTCGATGTGGCGCAGGAACACCGTGCACTTGACCATCCGGTTCATCGAGCTCCCCGCGTATTCCACCACCGCCTTGATATTCTCCATCGCTTGCCTGGTCTGACCGGCCGCCCCGCCCTCGGCCAACGTGCGCGTGCCCGGCACCAGGCCGATCTGTCCGGACAGAAAGATGAGGTTCCCCACGCGGACCGCTGAAGAGAACGGCAGTCCTTCGAGCGAGCCCGGCATCCTGATGACGGTTCGCTCCTGCGCTGAGGCGGTGCCGATCGCCAGGGCAAGCAGTGCCACTCCGAATAGCGTTCGCATCGGTCGTTCGCTCCGTTCATCCGCCGGCGGGGATCACGCTCGTCACCGCGATCTTCCAACCGGCTCTGGTTTTGATAAACACCCGCTCTGACCAACCTGTCGACGTCGATCCGGACTGTGTGACGACATAGCGATACGCGCCGTAGACGACGCCCGGCGAAAGCCAAACGAGTCTCGGCGCCTCGGCGACGAGGGAATCCGGCCACACGTCGGAAGCCCGCCGCGCCGCCGCCAACGGCTCGAAGCCCGTGGCGATACCCGCGGGACTCACGGCGATGAAATCGGGGGAATCAACGTAGTGCGAGAGGTAGGCGTCGACGTCATGACGCCGGATCGCTTCGATATTCGCCAGAAACGCCGCGTGCGCTCCATCGAGATCCGACCCGCGCACCTCCTCGGGTCCCGGGACGGTGCATCCCGCGAGGGCTACGACCAGTGCCGCAACCGCGCGCGGCATGCTATCGGCGGACCGGACCTTCCCACGGCGGAGCGGATGGCCAACCATCCAGTACCTCGATCTGCGCCGTACCGGCTGGGCGGGTGCGCCGCAGCCGGGTAGACACCGCTTCCGCCGCACGCATCACGCGCAACGCGTTGAGCCCGATCACCTTCTTCGCGTCCTCGTCGCTCCAGCCGCGCCGCAGCAGTTCCGCGATCAGCGCCGGATAGGTCGACACGTCCTCGAGACCGATCGGGGTCGCGCCGATACCGTCGAGATCGCTGCCGATGCCGACGTGATCCACGCCGGCGACGTCACGCAGGTGTTCGATGTGGTCCGCGACGACGCCGATGTCGGGCAGCGGCTGCGGGTGATCCGCATCCCATGCTCGCATCGCGTCGCTCACCGTCGCGGCATTCGGCAGGGTGGCGCGGTACTGCGCCACGACACTGTCGCGTCGTTGGGCATGATCGTGGGTCGGACGGTAGATGAACGACGGCACGTAGGTCACCATGATCACGCCGTCGTTCTCCCTCACCGCCCGCGCGACGTCATCGGGCACGTTGCGGGGATGCGGCGTGAAGTGGCGGGATGACGTGTGCGAGTAGATCAGGGGCGCCTCGGTCACGCGCAGCGCGTCCCACATCGTCGAGTCGCTCGCGTGCGACAGATCGACCAGCATCCCGAGCCGGTTCATCTCGCGGACCACGGCCTCCCCGAATGTCGTCAACCCACCGAACGCCAGCGTGTCGGTCGCCGAATCGGCCCAGTCGGTGTTGCGGGAATGGGTCAGCGTCATGTACCGCACGCCGTCCCGGTAGAACGCCCGTAGCAGCCCAAGCGAGTTCTCGATCATGTGGCCACCCTCGAGCCCGAGCATCGAGGCGACCTTGCCGCTGCGATGAATCCGCACGATGTCGGCCGCGCCCGCAGCCATCTCGAACACGTCCGGATAGCGCTCCACCATGCGGTGGACGACGTCGCCTTGCTCCATGCCGGCCCGCGCGGCGCCGCCTGATCCAAACGCGCTGGGCGAATACGTCGACCAGAACTGCGCCCCCACCAGCCCGGCGCGCAACCGATCGATGTCGGTCATCAACCGGTCCCCGTCGCGCCCTTCCACCAGTCGCCGCGGCGGGTGGGCAATATCGAGTGAATCGAAGTTGAAGTGGCCCATGACGCGCATCTGCCACGGCAGATCGTTGTGGCCGTCGATCAGCGGCACCTCCCTCATCAACGTTTTGGCGCGTTCGACGTAGGCATCCGACTGCGCGAACGCGGTCGTGGCGAGGGCGGTGACGAGGACCGTGACGAACGCGAGGCGTCGCATCATGTGTTGTTCCGCTGGTGCTCGGGTAAAGGGTCGAATCCGACGCAGTGAAACATCGGCAGGCGAGGGTACTTAGGGAAGGTGGGATCGCGGGCGGATCGCGCGCACCGCCAAAATACACTGTCACCCCGCGGACGCACCGCGCGGCCGTGCGCGCAGTCCGCGCACAATCCGACCGCCGGATCCCGCCATGCCCCGTCGCGTGCGTCTCGGTCCACGGTTAGATTGCACCCTCATGCATGCGTTCACCTGCGCCCGTTGCGGCAATGCCGCACCGCGCCTTGCGGCGCCGCCCGCACCGGGCGAAGCCGGTGTCAAACTGCTCGACCAGGTGTGCGCCACCTGCTGGCACGACTGGCTCCAGCATCAAACCGCGCTGATCAATCACTACGGACTCACCCTGCGCGACCGGCAGGCGCAGCGGTTTCTGACCGAGCAACGGGAAACCTACTTCTTTGAAGCCCACCAAACCGAACAGGACTGACAAGGCCCACCTCGCCCTGGAGGTCAACGGCGAGCGCGTCGACGTCGTGTTCGCCGCGCACAAGACGTTGCTCGAAGTGCTCCGTGAAGATCTCGGTCTCACCGGCACCAAACACGGATGCGAGCTTGGCGAGTGCGGCACGTGCACCGTGTGGCTCGACGACCAGCCGGTCTTGTCCTGTCTGGTGCTCGGCCTCGCCTGCCGCGGCCGGCGCGTCCGGACCGTCGAAGCGATGGCCGGCGCCGAACTCCATCCGCTCCAGCAGACGTTCGCCGACCTCGGCGCCGCGCAATGCGGGTATTGTACGCCCGGCTTCCTGCTCACCGCCGAGGCCCTGTTGCGCGATCACCCCAATCCGACGCGCGCCGAGATCAAACAGGCGCTCGCGGGCAACCTCTGCCGCTGCACCGGCTACCTCAAGATATACGAAGCCGTCGAACTCGCCGCCGCGCGCCTGCGCGGTGACACCGCCGAACCCGCGCATGAAACGCTGTATGGCCGGCGCTAACGACGGACCTCGACCGTTGCGCATCGTCGGGACGGCACAACGCAAGGTCGACGCGGTCGCCAAGGTCACCGGGACGACCCGGTTCGCCGACGACCTCGCGCTTCCCCGCATGCTCTGCTGCAAGATGCTGCGGAGCCCACATCCGCACGCCACGATCGTGCGGATCGACGTGTCGCGCGCGATGGCGTTGGAGGGCGTCGTGGCCGTACTCACCGGCGCCGATATGCCCATCCCGTTCGGCATTCTGCCGGTGAGCCAGGACGAACACGCCCTGGCGCCCGACCGCGTGCGCTTCATCGGCGATCCGGTAGCCGCCATCGCGGCGACCACGGAGGAGATCGCCACCGCAGCCGTCGACCTGATCGACGTCGCCTACGAGCTGTTACCGCCGATCGCATCGGCCGAGGCGGCCATCGCCGACTCGGACCAACCGATCCACGATTACGGTGACCGCGGCAATCTGCACAAACTGGTCAGTCTGGAGTTCGGCGACGTCGAAGAAGGCTTCGCAACCGCCGATCGCGTGCGAGAAGACCTGTTCTTCTACGAAGGCAGCACGCACCTCCCCATGGAACAACACGCCGCGCTGGCCGACTGGTCGCCCGGCGGCAAGCTCACCCTGTGGTCGTCGACGCAGACGCCGCACTATGTGCACCGCGCACTGGCCAAGGTGCTGGAACTGCCGCCCTCGCGCATTCGCGTCATCGCCACGCCCAACGGCGGCGGATTCGGCGGCAAGAGCGATCCATTCAGTCACGAAATCGTCGTCGCCAAGCTGGCCATGATCACCGGCCGGCCGGTGAAGTGCACGCTCACGCGGGAGGAAGTGTTCTACTGCCATCGCGGCCGCCATCCCACGCTGATGTGGGCCCGCACCGGCGTGACGAAAGACGGCCACATCCTCGCGATGCATTTCCGCACGTTGCTGGACGGTGGCGGCTATGGGTCGTACGGCGTGGCGACTACCTACTATACCGGAGCGCTGCAGACCGTCACGTATCACGTCGACCGGTACAAGTTCGAGGGCGCCCGCGCGTTCACCAACAAGCCCCCGTGCGGCCCCAAACGCGGGCACGGGACGCCCCAGCCGCGGTTCGCGCTCGAGGTCCAGCTCGACAAGCTCGCGCACGACCTCGGCATCGACCCCGCCGATATTCGCGTGCGGCATCTCGCTCCGGCCGAATCCGTCACGGCGAATTATCTGCGCATCGGATCGATGGGACTCGGAGCCTGTATCGAGAAGATCGTCACCGCCGCCGACTGGAAATCGCGCTACGGGAAACTGCCGCAAGGCCAAGGGATCGGGCTTGCCTGCTCCAGCTATCTCAGCGGCGCCGGACTCCCCATCTACTGGAACAACATGCCGCATTCCGGCGTGCAGTTGAAATGCGACCGCGGCGGCGGCGTCACGGTCTTCTGCGGCTCGACCGATATCGGGCAGGGCTCGGATTCCATTCTCGCCTACATCGTCGCCGAGGTCCTCGGTACCGCCGTGGATGATATTACCGTCGTCACCGCCGATACCGACCTCACGCCGGTGGACCTTGGTAGCTATTCGAGCCGCGTGACGTTGATGAGCGGCAACGCCGCGTTGCAGGCCGCCGAGCGCGCGCGCGCGATCGTCGCTGGAGCCGCCGCCGCCCAACTCGACCTCCCGGTCGACCGATTGGTGTTCGCCGAAGGACGCGTGTTCGATGCGCAGGATCCCGAACGCGGCATGGCGTTCGGCGAGGCGGTACAAGCCGCGGAGGCCGCGGGCGGCACCGTGGGCACGGTGGGATCGTACACCCCGCCGCGGTCGCCCGGGCGCTACCGGGGCGCCGGCGTCGGACCGTCGCCCGCGTACTCCTACAGCGCGGCCATCGCCGAGGTCGAGGTCGATCCGGACAGCGGTATCGTCACGGTCCCGAAGATCTGGATCGCACACGACATCGGGCGCAGCATCAACCCGGCGACCGTGATGGGTCAGGTCGAGGGCGGCGTCTACATGGGGCTGGGCGAGGCGCTCATGGAGGAGATGGCGTACCGCGGCAACCGCAACGTGGTGCACAAGTTCCCGTCGATGCTGGAATACAAGTCGCCCACGACCTTGGAGATGTGCGACGTGGTGACGTTCCTGATCGAAGACCCCGACCCCAACGGACCGTTCGGCGCCAAGGAGGCGGGACAGGGGCCGTTGCTGCCGGTGATGCCGGCGGTGGCCAACGCGGTGTTCGACGCGGTCGGCGTGCGGATCGACGAAGTGCCGATTACGCCGGAAAAGGTCCTGCGCGCGCTCAAGGACAAGGCGCGCGGCAAGGAAGGCCGCTTCGGACCGTCGCGGTTTCCGGACATTCCGTGGCCGGAACCGACGCGTGTGCCGACACCGCGGGAAGGCGGCGACGGTCGCGCCCTCCCGTCCGCCGCGCGCGCGGGGGCCGGGCACCCCGAGAGACAGCACTAGTGCTGCGGCTGCCGTCGTTCTGCTATCTCGAGCCGAAGACGCTGCGCCAGGCGCTGGCCATGAAGGAAGCTGCCGGTCCGGCCGGCATGTATGTCGCCGGCGGGACCGATCTCTATCCAAACATGAAGCGACGTCACCAGGAGCCGCGCACCGTGATTGCACTGGCGGGCATCCGAGCGCTGCGCCGGAAGCCGGCGCTGCGGCGGGTCGACGGGTCGGCGGAGCGCCGGTTCGTGCTTGGCGCCGGGCTCACGCTCACCGAGGTGGCAGGCCACCAACGCGTCCGCACGCTGTACCCGGCGGTCGCGCGGGGCGCTGAGCTGATCAGCACGCCGCTGCTGCGCAACATGGGCACGTTGGGCGGCAACCTCTGTCTCGATACGCGTTGCAACTACTACAACCAGTCGTACGAGTGGCGCAAAGCGATCGACTTCTGCATGAAGAAGGACGGCGCCGTCTGCTGGGTGGCCCCTAGCAGCCCGCGGTGCTGGGCCGTGCAGTCGTCCGAGCTCGCCCCGGTGGCGGTGGCACTCGACGCCGAGTTCGTGCTGGCCGGTACGTCAGGGGAGCGCATCGTTGCGGCGGACCGGTTCTACCACAACGACGGGATCGACTACCTCACCAAACAGCCCAACGAGATTCTCACCGAGGTGCGGTTGCCCGGCCCGGGCGAGTGGGACGCGACCTACTGGAAGCTCCGGCGCCGCGGATCGTTCGATTTCCCGGTCCTGGGCGTCGCGGCATGGGTACAGTGGAACGGCGCGATGGTAACCGGCGCCCGCATCGTGCTCGGCGCGGTCGCCAGCTACCCACAGCCGGTGCCCGAAGCGGTGGACGCGATCGTCGGCGGAACGCTCGATGATGCGTCGATCGAGCGGGCGGCGGATGCCGCGTTCAAGCCGTCCAAGCCGATGGACAACACCGACTTCGGCCTGGCGTGGCGCAAGGAAATGACGCGCAACTACGTACGTGGCACCCTGCGGGAGCTGCGCGACCGGCACCGCTGACATGACGGCTGACCGGCGCAGGGAATCGACTCCCCGCCGGTGGACGCCGGCCGGACTTGAGACCGATCGGGGTTCTGGCGCGCGCTAGGTCGCCTTGCGTTTCGCGGTGAACGGCCGGTCCCCTCCGCGCCCGCCCGCGATGGTGCCCTTCATCTCGTCGTCATCCAGCGTGGCGGAGAACTGCTGGCTCATCGTCCGACCGTTGAAGCTCCGTTCCAGCGTGAACATGAGCCGCCCGTCCTCGAACCGCACGTCCTTGAGCGGGGTGGAGCCGCGCTGCCCGTTCACCACGCCCGCCAGCAGGCTCCCGCTAAGCGTGAAGACGAGCTGCTGCGTCACGTTGCCGCGTGGGGTCTCCATCGACATGTGCCATTCGCCCAGCACCGGCTGGAAGCGCGCGGCGGCGGTGGAGTCCTGCGCCGTGAGGCCCGACGCTGGGGTGAACAGGGCGGCGGCCACGAACAAGATCGGAATCGAGTACTTCATCTCGGGACCTCGGAGCAGCGGGTTTCATGACCGCGCCACGGCGGCGCGGCCCGTTCACGGTAATACGCGCGAGCGAGGCCGTTCGTTAGATCCTAATGGTGGGCGGGAAGCCCGAATCCGCGCGCCGCTGGGCCATCCACCCGCCACCACGCCCGAGCCCGCGGACGACATAGACAGCGAGTGGTTTTCGCTCGTCCGCCGGGCGCGGTATCTTTCCATACGCTCATCTGGGGGGGAGGCCATCGTTGGAGACCAAGGAGACCGTCCGCGCCCTCTCGGAACGGCTGCCGGATGATTGCAGCATTGAGGATGTCTTGTACCACCTCTCCGTGCTACAGGAGGTGGAGCGTGGGCGGGCGGACATTGCGGCGGGGCGCACTATTCCTCACGCCCAGGTTGCTGGCGAACCCCGCTGCAAATGGCTCCTCGGCACCGCCAAGTAGTCTGCAGCACCCGAGCTGCCGCGCTCGGTTCGGATCTCCGGGAACAACCGCAGCAATTCCTCGCGCCGGTCCTCGGCGATGTCGTGGGAGCGGAGGTCGAGCTTCTCCGGCTCAAGGGCCTGCGTCACCTCGTCCTTCGTCTCACTCATCGTGCTATTCCCTGACTCTGAGCGTTCGCGCCGGTGCCGGGAACGACAGATCGCCCGGATCCTCCGCCGTGAGGAGCCGCATCAGACGCGGATTGATGAACAGCTTCTCGCGGCCCACCTTGACCTCCTCCAGCACGCCGGCACTCGCAAGTTGCTTTAAGTACACGGCCGCCGTCTGGCGCTGGGCAATCCCGGCCTCGACGACGTTCTTGATCCGGCAGTAGGGCTGAACGAAGATGAGCTCCACCAGCTCCCTGCTGTACGCCCCGTACACCTCCGCGCGGACATACTCGGCCGTCTCCTGCATCAGTTGTCGAATGGCGCGGATGCGCTCCGTAGTCCAGCGCGCCGTCTCGTCCACCGCACGCAACATATAGAGAATCCAGTCCTCCCACGCGTCGTGTGTGGTCACCGCCAGGAGCAGCCGGTAATAGTCCGCCTTCCTTCGAATGATCGCGCGGCTCAGATACAGCACCGGAAGCTCCAGAAGCTCCTGCTCCACGAGAAAGAGCAGATTGAGAATCCGCCCCGTGCGTCCGTTGCCGTCGGTGAACGGGTGGATCGCCTCGAACTGGTAGTGCGCCACCGCCATCCGGATAAGAGGGTCCACCTCCTCGGCATCGTGAAGAAACCGCTCCCAATTGGCCAGAAGCGTTCGCAACGCTGCCTCGCCCTCGGGCGGCGTGTACACCACCCCGCCGGTTGCCTCGTTCACCAGCGCGGCCCCCGGCACGCGGCGCACATCCAGGTTCACGCCACGCAACGTGCGGCATAGTTCCACCGCCGTTGCCGTGGCGAGCGGCTTCTGCCCGTCGGGTCGCTGCTGCGGTCCTGCGGCCCGTCGCCGGCCCGTTCGCCGTCGAGCGTCATGAGCACCGACCCGTCCCTGCCAGCGTAGACGTACGCACGGCCGGCGCTCTCACCCATGGCATCGTTCTGCGGAGCGCCGACGAGCAGGTCGGCGTATCCGTCCCCGTCGGCGTCGCCGATGTCTGAGACTCTCCGCCCGAACGCGTCGTCGGCCTGCTCACCGTGCAGCTCGTGCAGTACGCTCCCGTCGTCACCGGAGTACACGAACGTGCGTGCGCCCCCGGGCGCCCCGGCGATCACATCGGGAATGCCGTCCGCGTTCACGTCCCCCGCCGCTTCGATCCCGATACCGAGCTGATAGCCGGCTTCGCCGGTCGCGCTCCACAACAACGCGCCCGTGCGGCCGGAGTACGTGTAAACTCTTCCGGCGTTCGGTCCGTTTCCTGAAAACGTCGGGGCCGACGTGGTGACGTCGTTGACGCCATCCCCACCGACGTCGCCGATATGGCGCGCGATCCAGCCGAATTGGTCACCCTGCGCTTCGCCGCGCCATTCCCGCAGGATCTCGACGTCGCGTTCCACGAACGGATCGGCAAACTCCGCCTCCGTCGGGAACAACGCGCGATACCGCGGATCGGTGCGCAGGCTGTTGCCCTCGGTGTCGAACGCGATGTTGGTCATGTTCATCCGGCCGGTCTCGATCGAGCGGCGCAGCCAAGCAAACGCCCACCAGCGCCGCGTCGAGATCGCGGTTGGCGTGTCGCGCGAATCGCAGCAACAGCCACGCACGCGCATGCTCCGGCTCACCGGCGACGACAGCTTCGAGCATCGTGGCCGCTTCATCGTACTAGCGTTGCTGAATCAACTGTCGCGCCGCGGGAACCGTCGCCGTGGCCTGGGCAGCCGTCAGGCGAGGTATCGCGGCGAGACTACCTACCAGTCCCAGCACGGCGAGCGACGAGGCCCGGCACATCGGTCGAACTCCAGGTCTTTGAAGTCGTGCCTGAGCCCCGACCCCACCACGTGGGTTCACTCGTCGACGGCGTCCGGCGGCACGACGATGTTGCGTTTGAGCAGGTACACGCCGAGGTAGAAGAACGGCGTATCGAGCAGGGCGAAGACGACTTTGAACGCGTACGAACTGAGCATGAGCGGGACCAACTTCGCGACCGAATCGATGTCGGCCCCCAGCCCGCCCGACGCGTAGAGGATGGAGAGGATCAGCATCGTATCGACGAGCTGGCTCCCGATCGTGGAGAAATTGTTGCGCAACCACAGGTGCCGGCCCTTGGTCAGCCGCTTCCAGAAATGGAAGGCCTGCACGTCGAGCGACTGTGCGACCAGGTACGCGATCATCGATGCGACCACGTTCGGCTTCATGAAATCGTACACCGTATCGAACGTCGACGCGGCGCCCGACACGCCCGACGCATCCGGCAAGACATGCCCGAGCGCCACCAGGCCGAGCATGAAGATGTTCATGACGAATCCGATCCACACGAGCTGTTGTGCCCGCCGTCGGCCGTAGATCTCCGACATGAGGTCGGTGGCGAGGAACGTGATCGGGTAGGCGAGCAGTCCCGCCGGAATCACGAACAGCCCCAGATCGACGAACTTGGTGACGCCGATGATGTTCCCGACCGTGAGCGACGTGAGAAAGATCCCGCTGAGCAGCAAAGAGAACGCGTCGCTGAACCGCTCGGCCTTGCTCGGGGCGAACCGCGGGGCGGGGGCAGTGGTCATCAGATTGGCACTCCAAGCTGATCGAACGGTCGCTACCAGAGATCGCCCATCGTGTACCCCTCCGGGAAGGGATCGCTGCGATCGAGGATGAACTCACTCCGGCCGGTGATCCAGCCACGGCCCGTCACGACCGGCACGACCGCATCGTAGTCGCCCACGCGGGTCGTGCGCACCAGCCGGCCGGTGAACGTGGTGCCGAGTGGGCCCTCGTGCACGAAATCAGTATCGAGGGCGAGCAGGCCCTTCGCATGCAGTACCGCCATCTTCGCTGAGGTGCCGGTCCCGCACGGGCACCTGTCAAGCGCGCCGGTCCACGTGTCAAGTCGATCCCAGTCGACCGCGCCGGTCGAGACCACGACCGCGTTCTTACGATGGGCGCCGCGGACGGTCGGGGCCCCGGACAGTTGTGCAATCGACACGCCGCTGATCTCAGGTTGCTCGGGATGGCTCACCGGCAACTGCTCCGCGGCCGCCTGTCGCAGCATCGCGCCGACCCGAGCGATCTCAGCGCCATTCTCCGGACGGAGCGATATGCCAAGCGCCTCCGCGTCGGCAATGACGTAGAACATGCCGCCGTAGGCGACATCGACGGTGACCGTGCCCAGGTACGGGACGTCAAGCGCGGCGTCGAGGTGTGTGGCGAATGACGGCACGTTCTCGAATGAGATGGCCAGCGCCATTCCGTCTTCGACCATGGCGCGAATCCGAATCAAGCCGGCCGGCGCTTCGAGCGTCAGTTCGGTGACCGGCTCAGTGACGTCGACCATGCCGGTCTCGATCAGCACGGTTGCCACGCAGATCGTGTTGCTGCCGGACATCGGCGGGTACTCGGTCTGCTCCATGATCACGAAACCGGCGTCCGCCTCGGGCCGAGTCGGCGGGAGCAACAGGTTGCAGCAAAGCGCCGGGTAGCCACGTGGCTCCCTGAGCATCAGCTTGCGCAGACCGTCGGCGTGCCGCTCGAGGTATCGCATCTTCTCGAACATCGAGTACCCCGGTACGTCCGGCACGCCGCCGACGATCACCCGCCCCGGCTCTCCCGCGGCGTGCGCGTCGACCGCAAGGATCTTCCTCGGTGTTTGCACCGTTCTTCCTGGCGATGGACGGAGCGAACTCTAGGGAAGGTGGGCACGAGCCGCAATCACGACTGTCCGCCGCTGCGGCTCCACGGCCCAGGGTGGCCTGATCCCAGGAATCCACAAGGGGAAAGCTAGGGTCCAGCAGCGCGGGCAGCCGGCGGTGCTGGAATCGGCACGGTCATATCCGCAGTCACGATTTCGAAACTCAATTCACCCCTCGTCTTGTCGCAGATCATTCGCCATCTATCGATGATATCCCTGCCGAGCAGGGATGGAAGCTGCAAGTACTCCGGAGAAAACGGCGCAACCAAGACCTTTAGGACGTATACGTAGACGGCCACTGTAGGTTCGGCAAAGATCACAGCCGCGACTTCCTGAAACATTCTTGCCGGTCCACCGACGCCGCCAACATCTGCTTGATCGGTGAACTTTGCAGGATCGAGCCCTGTCCTAATCATGTCAACTGGCATGATCACAGTACGGTCGGCTCCCGTATCCACAAGGAAGGATATGTCTACGGTAGTATTGGAACTAGGAAACAATAGGCGCCCCTCAACATATGGAGCGCCCGTCGTGCCGCCGTACCTGCCGGCGAAGGACACGTGGAGTGTAGTCATCGGGCCTACAGGATGAGGGCGCGCCTCGGTCTGTCGATATACCGGATGATCAGCTTGCTCTTGGGTAGACCGAGTAGCTCTACTTCCCGAATCAGTTCTGGCAGCGAGTCTGCTTGCGCGCGCACCTCACCTGCAAGGAGTGCGATCCACTGCTTGGGATACTTCTTGATAATCTCAGATCGTTCGGACGAGAGGAAGTTTGCGCTCTTGCTAAACTCCTGAAGGTCTTGATCAACAACGTGGGGGTCTCCGACCAGGGCTAGAACCCTCGCCTTCTCTGCGTTGTCAACTGACATGCTCACCCCGCGCTGAGTGGTTTTCGTGCTCGTAATGATAAACCCTAACATTAAGTGACGCAAACACTTATGCCACCGCGAGGGATCTCGCACCGTTGTCAAGTCTTGACAATATAAGGGCTTAGACCGGCTATGGCCGGGTCTAGATCGCTACCTCTCAACATCACAAAACGGGGGGCCCGGATCGCTCCGAGGCCCAGACCAGCGTTGACAGGAAGCCAATAATAAGTTATTACGTATATTCGTGATAACTTATGATAAGGTCCTGGACGCGCTGGCCGACCGCACCCGGCGCAGCATCGTGGAGTTGCTCCGCACCGGCCCGAAACGCGTGGGCGAGCTATCGGCGGCGTTGCCGGTGAGCCAGCCGGCGGTGTCGCAGCACCTGCGTGTCCTGCGTGAAGCGGGTTTGGTCGAGAGCCGCCGAGAGGGTACGCGCCGCATCTACCGGCTCCGCCCGGAGGGCCTGAATGCCCTCAGGGACTACGCCGCGTCTTTCTGGTCTTCCGTCTTGGATCACTTCAAAGGAGAGCAACATGCCTGAACCCAACGCAACCGCCCAGCTTCCCCCCGTTGTCAAACGCATCACCGTACCGATGGTGCCCCGGGCGGCGTTCGAGCGTTTCACCGCAGGCATCGCAACGTGGTGGCCGATGGACACCCACTCGGTTGCGGGCGAGCAGACGGCCGCCGTGATCATCGAACCCAAGGTCGGCGGGCGGTTCTACGAGCGCGCGCGGGACGGGTCCGAATCGGACTGGGGGGAGATCACGGTGTGGGAGCCGCCAGGGCGCTTGGTGACGACGTGGCACCCCGGTCGGGGCCCAGAGTCGGCACAGGAGGTGGAGATCACGTTCGCGCCCCAGGAAACGGGGACGCTCGTGGAGTTGACCCACCGGCACTGGGAAGCGATGGGCGAAGACGCCGCCGATGTCCGCGGCCGATACGACGGCGGATGGCAACATGTGCTGGCGCTGTTCGAGCAGGCGGCCACATGAGCGGCCGCGCTTTGGTGCTCGGCGCGTTGATGGCGGGCATCGTCGATCTCGCCCTCGGACTCGGCGGGGCCGCCCTGTGGGGCGGGGCGGCGCTCGAATCCGCCCTCGGAACAATCGGACTGACGATGCAGGCGACGGTCGGCGTTGCCGTGTCGCACACGCTCCAACGCCTGGTGTTCGGAGCCTCCACGGTCTGGCTCTACGTCGCGATGCGACCGCGGTTCGCGCGCGCGGGGCCGACGGCGATCGCCGCCGGACTCACGGCGTGGCTGATGATCTACGTGCTGTCGTCGTGGTACCTCGTGGCGATGGGTATCTTCCCCCTATCGCTCGGCGTCGCGTTGGTTGCGTGGGGATTGCCCGAGATGGTGATTACCACCTTCGCGGGAGCGTGGATCTACGAACGCGCGTCACGTTGACCTCTTCCCTCCGGGCCTCATCGGGGTTCCATGAACCAGACCATGTTCACGCTCGTTCTCTTCCTGCACGTGCTCGGCGCGTCCGTCTGGGCCGGTGGACATCTCGTGTTGAGCATCACGATCCTGCCGCGTGCGCTCCGGGCACGCGACCCCGCCATCATCACCGCGTTCGAGGACGGGTTCGAGAAACTCGGTATCCCCGCCCTCCTGATCCAGGTCGTGACCGGGTTTCTGCTCGCGCAACGGCTGCTGCCGAATCACGCGCAGTGGTTCTCGTTCGACGGGCCGGTCGCGACGCACATCGGGATCAAGTTCATCCTGCTGTTGCTCACGATCATGCTCGCCGTTCACGCACGCGTGCGCCTCATCCCCAAGCTCGACGCCCACACGTTGCCCGCGCTGGCGGCCCACATCGTCGCGGTGACCGTACTCGCCGTGCTGTTCCTGCTCGTGGGTATCGGTTTCCGAACCGGTGGGATTCTGTAGCGTGCGGCACCGCGTTGATGGGAGCATATCGGGGATTCCGGCGCTGAAGCGCCGGCTGTGCGCCTGCGGCGACGCGTGCTCAAGCACGCCTGCGTCGGCGCGCCAGCGGCGCGAACAGGGCTTGCAAGCCCGGAATACCGCCGGACGGACGGAGCGGGCGGGAACAGACTGACGGGACACGCGCGACATGTATCCGGCAAACGCTGACCGCATCCTCGATCATCTGAACCAGGGCGATCTCGTGCTCGACATCGGCGGTTGGGCGTGCCCGTTCAATCGGGCCAACTACGTCATGGACGCCGAGTCGTTCGAGACCCGCGGCTTCTACCGCACCGTGGGGCTGCCGGACCATCAGGGCGGCGAAGAAGAACACTTCGACGAAGGGCGTTGGATCCGCCGCGACATCTGCGGACGCGAACCGTATCCGTTTCCCGACAAGCACTTCGACTTCGTCATCTGTTCGCACGTGCTCGAGGACATCCGCGATCCGCTGTGGGTGTGCGACGAGATGATTCGGATCGGGAAACGCGGGTACGTCGAGGTGCCGTCACGCGTGGCCGAAACGTGTCGCGGCTGGGAGCACCCGCGCACCGCCGGCCTCTCGCACCATCGCTGGCTGATCGACATCGGGGAGAACCACATCACGTTCCTGCCCAAACTCCACGCAATCCACAGTCACTGGCGCTTCTCACTGCCCGCGTCGCACTTCCGGCACTTGCCGGAGCGCGAACGCGTGCAGTGGCTGTTCTGGGAAGGCGGCTTCACGTACGATGAACGTGTGATCCACGGACTCGACAATCAACTCGCCGAGTTGGAGTCGTTCGTGCGGCGCGCGGCGCCGTACTCACCCACGCGACTCGGCATCGACGCTGTCAGCCGGCGTATCGCCGCGCTGGCGCGAAGGGTAGCCGGCGGGTTCGTACGCCGCTTGGGATGAAAACCGCGAAGCGGCTGACGGCGACCGCCGGTCTGGCGCCGTTCCCGACGGACGCGGCAGGTACGTGCAGCGTGTCCGCCGGCGTTGGATGGTTCCGGGGCTCAAGCCCCGGCTCGGCGCTGCGCGACGCGCCATGAATGGTGCCCATCGCCAAGCATCTCTTCCAGGCGCGCCACCCAACGCGCGAGCCGAAGCCGGCACATGACCGTACCGCGGTCCGCTACGCGAACAGCGCCTCGAAGCGGTTGAGGCAGCTTCTCCACCCCTGCTCGTGCGCGCCCTTGGCTTCTGCGTTGGGGAACAACTCGTGCGTGAGCACGACTTCGGTCGACCCGTTCATATCGTTGAACTCGACCGTCACGAGCGTCTCGCCAACCTGGTTCGCTTCTTCTTCCCAGTCCCAGGTGTAGACCACCTTACGGGGCGGATCGATCTCCCTGTACTGGCCGACCGCTGTGTAGGACTGTCCTTCCTCACCCCGCATACGAATCGTGTACCGCCCGCCGACCGTGAGGTCGACCTCGACCCCCAGCATCGACGCCATTTCGGGTGCGGCCCAGCGCTCCATGTCCGCCGCGGTGGTCCATGCCGCGAATACCCGTGCGCGATCGGCGGCGATCACACGGGACAGTCTGAGTGTCGTGGTCGTGTCAGTGCTCATGGTGTGTCCTCCTGATGGTGGGTCGTGGAGTCGTTGCCGGCGCCGGCTTCGTCTTCGAGATAGCGCTTGAGCGCATCGAGTTGATGCTCCCAAAGTCCGCGGTACCGCTCGATCCAGTCGGCGGCGTCCCGCATGGGCGACGGATCCAATTCGCAACGGCTGACCCGACCCGCGCGCGTGCGCTGCACCAGCCCGGCACGCTCCAGCACGCGAAGATGCTTGGAGATCGCCGGACGCGAGATCGAATAGGGCCGGGCCAGTTCGCCCACTGATGCCTCCCCGACGGCGAGTCGCGCGAGAATCCCGCGGCGGACCGGATCGGACAGGGCGCCAAAGGCGCGGTCGAGCTGTTGAGAATTGGTAACCATATGGTTACCAATAGTGTCCGCAGCTCTCGATGTCAAGAGTCACACGGGATCGCCGGGAGGAACCAGCTACCTACATATCACCACCAGCGGTGCGAGCAGGCCGGCTCCAGGGTACCCAACCAGTCCATGGCCGGGTCGCCGATGGGTGCACCCGGCGGTGCCGTCGGGATCCGGAGAGCGTCCAGCGCGGCGCCCGGTCGCTCGAGGAAGCGCGTGATGTCGCCCGCGATCTGCCGGAAATGCGCCGCGTCGGCCTCGTCGGCGCGCTCGGCTTCGCGTTGCAGCGTTGCCAAACGCCGCTCGAGTCGCATCGACGCCACCGCCCGCACCTGCGGCATGGGCGCCGTCGCCGCGAGCCTCGAGAGGTGTTCGATCACCACCGACTGCACCGCCCGTCGCAGTTCCGCCTCGTACGGGCTCGGCGCGCGCGCATCGAACGCGGCCTCGAACAGCCTGTCGATCACCTCCTCGAGACCCGGTAGCGAGGGATCGACGGCATGTTGCTCGACCACGCGCGCGACGCGAGCGTCATCCAGCAGTTCGGCGATGGTGTGACCCGCCGCGACCACGGCGGGCGTCACCACGTCGAACCCGCCGCCGGTGTAACGCGGGAACAGCTCGCGGTGACGGAAGTAGCCCATCGGCCGGGGCGGCAGTCCGCGCAGCACGGTCTCCGGGAGCGCCAGCGACGAGGGTATGAGCGTGGCGAGCAGTGCGCGCAGGGCATCGCGTTGCTCCGCTCCGCTCACCCGCTGCACGGGCGTGCGCCCGTCGCCGCGCATGGCGTAGACGTACCTCAACCCGCCTATCGCCGACGCGGTCGAGCTCACTTGGTAGCGGTGGTGCATGTATAGCGGGACCAGCGCCTCCTCCATGGTCGCCAGCGGCATGCCTCGCTTGATCGCGTTCTCACCGAACCGCTGCAACGCCGCGCGCCGCACCTCCATCATCCGGTCGAGCTCGGCGGCGACGTCGGTGCCGTTGGCCCATTGATCGGCCGCGGGCGTGATCTCGATGTCCTGGTTGGTGAGAAATCGGAGGTCCTCCGCCCAGGCGTCGGCGAGCAGTTTAGCGAGCGCGGCGGCCTCGTCGACGCCGGCCGGGAAGTCCTGATACCCGTAAAGGATCGAGACCTTGTCCCACTCCCCAATGCCCTCGGCGTAGACCTGTGAGAAGTCGAACGTACCGTCGCGAGCGAGCGTGACGAGGGGATGCGGATAGTCGAGTACCGAGATACGGCCCGCGCGGCTGTTGTAGTAGTTGTGCGCCAGGCCGAGCGTATGGCCCACCTCGTGCGCGGAGAGCTGTCGAATCCGCGCGAGTGCCCAGGCGGCGAGCTCCGGCGGCGTTTCCGTCCCATTCACGTACGGCGCCAGCAGGCCCTCGGCGATCAGGTAGTCCTGGCGCACGCGCAGCGAGCCGAGCGTCACGACCCCCTTGATGATCTCGCCGGTACGCGGGTCCGTGACCGATGCGCCGTAGCTCCAGCCGCGGGTGGAGCGGTGCACCCAGTTGATGACGTTGTAGCGCACGTCGAGCGGGCTCACGCCCTCGGGCAGAATCTCGACACGGAACGCGTCGCGATACCCCGCCGCTTCGAACGCCTGGTTCCACCAACGCGCGCCATCCAACAGCGCGGAGCGGATCGGCTCGGGCGCGCCGGGATCGAGGTAGTACACGATCGGCTCGACCGCTTCGCTCACCGCCGCCGACGGATCGACCTTGCGCAGCCGGTGCCGCCGGATGAAGCGCTTCAGCAGCGGCTCGCCAAGCGCTACCGCATAGTCCGCGTGGCCGGCTCCGCCGTATCCCGCTCGCGGGTCGTACGGACGCGGAACGTACTCGTCGTCAGGGAGCGCGACGAACGAATCGTGCACCCGCAGCGTGGCGGCGTCCGGCGTGGCGGCGACGCTGCCCACGCCCTCGAAGGACCCTCCCGCGCCCGGCCCACCGCCTGCACGGCGGGTGAAGGTGAGTTCGACCTCGATCTCGGTGTTCTCGGGAAATCCCATCGTCATCGGCATGGACACGGCGCTGCGACTCGCATCGAGCCGGTACTGCCCCGGCTGCATTCGGTCGCCGATGTTGTCCGCGTCATTGATCACGAAGTCGGTGAGTTCCACCAGGGCGCGCCCATCCGTTTCCGCGGCGACGGGGAATCCCCACAACACCGACCGCGCAAACGCATCGCGCACCGCGCGGACCTCGTTGGGATTGGCGCTACTCGCGCGGTAGTCGTAGTTGGGCTGCACCATCAGGATCTTGCGGCCGACCCGTTCGAACGACACGACGCGCGAGCCGAGCAGGCTTCCCCGGTCGAGTCCGATATCGTTCGATCCGAGCCCGGCGGCGAGGCCGCGAATGTGCAGCACCTCGGTGTTGAACCGGGCCAGCTCCATGTAGAGGGTGCCCATCCCCGCGTCCCAGTAGAGCGGGAAGAACCCCTCGATCCGCTGCATGCCGGCGGTCTTCTCCTCGATCGTCGGGAGCGCACCGGTCTCGGCACGGCGTGCTTGGGCCACCGCAGCGGCCGGCAAGACCAGGAACAACGGCACGATCAGCGCCAACGCCGGTCGCCGACCGGGACGGGAGATTCCAAACGGGGACATGCGACCCTCCATGAAGTGAACGCGCTCGGTAACTTGTCACCTCGAACCGTGTGAGCCTAGGGGGAACACCCGCTGCGCATCGATCATCTGGTCTATGGCGTGCCGAATCTCGCCGAGGGCGCCGATGCCATCGGGCGACGACTGGGCGTCCGTCCGACACCGGGCGGCCAGCACGCGGGACTCGGCACCGCCAATCAGCTCGTCGGCCTGGGGCATGACTGCTACCTGGAGATCATCGGCCCCGATCCGAACCAACCTACCCCGGCCGGTCCACGACCGTTCGGCCTCGACACACTCACCGAGCCTCGCCTGGTGACCTGGGCGCTTCGCGAAACCGATCTCGACGCGCGCGTCGCCGCGCTTCGCGCTCGGGCTTACGATCCAGGGCCGGTGCTGGACATGCACCGTGTGCGGGCGGACGGCACTCGGCTCGCCTGGCGGCTCGCCATCCGCGGTCCGGCCATCGGCGGCGCGATGCCGCACGGTGACCGTCTCATCCCGTTTCTGATCGACTGGGGCGATACCGCCCACCCGGCCTCGACCCTGGAGTCCACGTGCAGGCTGCTCTCCGTCCACGCCCGGCACCCGGACCCTTCGGTGATACGGCCGTTGCTCGCGGCGCTCGACGTACCCCTCGACGTCGAACGAGCACCAGTCGCGGGGCTCGTCGCGACGCTACGCTGTCCGGCCGGCATTATCGAACTCTCGTGAGGACCCGCCGGCGGAACGCCGACACCCGTGCACGGTAGCACCTCGGACGCCACCGCCTATGTTCTACTCGCCCCGATAGACCACGGAGAGCGCATGGAGGGTCTGGAACAACTCATCGGTTCGGTCAAGGACCTGGTCGACCACTTCGGGCTGCCCATCCGGGGCGAGGTCGTGCCGCTCAAGGTGCTCGTGCTCCTGGGCGCGGGCATCTTCCTCACGATCCGGCTCGGCTTCATCCAGTTCCGCCGCATCCTCCACGGGTTCGCGGTCACCAGCGGCCGGTACGACGATCCCAACGAACCCGGCGACGTCTCGCACTTCCAGGCGCTCACGACGGCGCTGTCCGCGACGGTCGGCATCGGCAACATCGCCGGCGCCGCGTGGGCCATTCACTACGGCGGTCCGGGCGCGCTCTTTTGGATGTGGATGACGGCGCTGCTCGGCATGGCCACCAAGTACTCCGAGGTCACGCTCGCGCAACACTACCGCGACGTGGAATCGCCCGACGGCACGAAGCGATGGCAGGGGACGGTCTCCGGCGGCCCGATGTACTACATCGAACGGGGGCTCGGCCCACACTGGAAGTGGATGGCGGTCTTCTTCGCCATCATGCTGGGCGCGGTCGCGTTCGTCACCGGCAACGCCGTGCAGGCCAACACCGTCGCCGACACGATGCAAACGCAGTTCGGCATGCCCAACCTGCTGACCGGACTGCTGGCGGGCGCCATCGTCGCCGCGGTGATCATCGGGGGGATTACGCGGATCGGGAAAGTCACCGCCATTCTCGCGCCCGTGATGGCGGCGATTTACGTCACCGGAGCCATGATCATCATCGTGCTCCACGCCAATCAATTACTGCCAACCATCGCGCTCATTCTGCGCGAGGCGTTTTCACCGTCGGCCGGTGTCGCCGGCACGGGTGTCGGCGCCATCCTGGTCACGATGAACTGGGGCGTCGATCGCGGCCTCTTCTCCAACGAGGCGGGCCAGGGTTCGGCGCCAATTGCACACGCGGCCGCGAAGACGGACGAGCCGGTGTCGGAAGGCGTCGTGGGCCTGGTGGAACCGTTCATCGACACCTTGGTGATCGTGTCCATGACCGCGCTCGTCATCATCATGACCGGCGCCTGGGACGCGCGCGTCCCGAGCGAGCTGGCGCTCGACGGCGGCGATCTCTCCTACGTCCAAGCGGGCGTCGACGGCCATTACACCGCCGTCACTCCCCCCGACGAGCTGGTCGTGATCGACGGGACGCAGGCGAACGAGGCGTCCGACCGCCCGGTGTTCGCGTGGCACGACGTGAAGGTCGACCGCCTGTTCGTCGATCAGGCCCAGACCACACCGTTCCGCGGACGCATCATCCCCGCCGATCGGAACGCGGTGGGCGACGACGGCGCGACCTACACCGTGTTGTACGGCGACGCGCCCGAAGGCGGCGCGCCGCTCACGATGCTGGGATTCCGCCGCGGGCTCTCGGCGATCGGCGACTGGGGTCACTACATCGTCGTCATCTCGGTGCTGCTGTTCGCGCTGTCGACCGCGATCTCGTGGAGCTACTACGGAGATCGCTGCGCCGCCTACCTGCTCGGCGCCAGGGCGGTATTGCCCTACAAGGTCGTCTACGTCGGCATGCACGTGGCGGGCGCCTTGATCGCACCTGCCGCGGCATGGGACCTCGGCGATATCATTCTTGGCATCGTCATCCTGCCCAATCTGATCGCCCTGGTCTTGCTCTCGGGGCAGGTGAAGAAGCTGACCGACAGTTACTTCGAGCGGCGCCCGTGGTTGGAAAACGCCGAGGTGCACCGCCGCATCGTTGCAGAACGGGGTGGGAGACACTAGCGATCGTGGAGGGAGCGCTGGCGGCACGGCCGTCGGTGAGCGCGCCGCACACGACCGTCAGGGCGTGAACGCGCCCGGGACTGCCTGGAAGCGAGGGGAGCGTACGATGCCAGTCAAACATGCCAACCTGATCGCCGCGGAGCCGGTCAACGCCGGGAGCGGCACGACGCGCCAGATCCTGATCGGACCGGACGAAGCACCGCATTTCGCGATGCGCCGCTTCATTATGGAGCCGGGCGGCGGCATGCCGGCGCACACGAACGCGGTGGAACACGAACAGTATGTGCTCCGCGGTCGCGCAACGATCGGGATCGGTGACGAAACGATCGACGTGCAGGCAGACGATGTGGTGTTCATCCCGGCTGGGACGCCGCACTGGTATCGGGCGAGGGGCGACGCGCCGTTCGAGTTCCTGTGCGTCGTACCCAATCACCCCGACCAGATCACGCTCGTTGACGCTCGCCCATGAGCGCGCCCGTCGCCAAGACACCATAGGTGTTCGCTCTGTCCAACCCGAGACCGTGTCGCTTCGCCTCGACAGGTTGTGTGAGCCGGTTTTCCACAACGGTATCTGAGCGATCGATAAGGAGTTACCGGCGCGTGTTTTCCACATGAGCGGGCACGGCAATTGCACTCTCATTCGCGGACCCCTACGTACCCAATTACGTTGGGTGCGTGCCGTGCCGCACCTCGCTGTCGCGGTCGCCGTGTCGGCATGATGACCATCCGCCGCACCTCGCTCCAGTTCCTCATCGTGCTGTCGTTGCTCGCGGCCGGGGTCGCGCAGCGCTTCCTACCCACCGGCGGCGAGGGCACCCGCGTCTACGCGGATTCGCTCGTCACCACGCTCGCCGAGGCGCTGCTGGAGACCGCGAGCCTCCCGGGCCTCTCGGTGGCGGTGTTCCACGAGGGACGGGTGGTGTACGCGCACGGCTTCGGGTTTGCCGATATCGAGCGGGCCCTCCCGGTCGATACGAGCACGCAGTTCCGCACCGCATCGGTGGCGAAGATCATCACGGCCACGGCATTGGCGCGGCTCTACCAGGCCGGTCGCATCGATCTTGATGCACCCATTCGCGGCTACGTGACGTTTCCGGGCGGGGACGCGATCACGGCGCGGATGCTGGCGGGACACCTCGCGGGCATCGCCCACTACCAGGCCGACGACCGCATCGAGCGCGACCGCCACTACGTGAACGTGACTGAAGCACTCGACGTCTTCGCCGAGAGCCCGCGCGTTGGGCCGCCCGGCGCGCAATATCGCTACAGCACGCACGGCTATACGCTGTTGGCGGCGGTGATCGAATCGGCAGCGGGCGTGCCGTTCCTCGACTTTCTGCGCCAGGCCGTGTTCGACTCGCTCGGCATGACGCATACCGGTCCCGATCTTCGCGCCGACCCGCCCGCAACCATGTCCCAGCTGTACTGGTCGCGGCGGGGTGCTCCCGCGCTCGTCCCGGCACCGGAAGACCCGAGTTACAAGTGGGCCGGCGGCGGGCTCATCTCGCGGCCGCTCGACCTGGTGCGGCTCGCCAACGGGTACTTCACCGGGTTCATCGATGATTCGATCCAGCGCGAGATGTTCACCAGTCAGCGCAGCGAGCGTGGCGAAGAGACCGGCGTCGGCATCGGCTGGCGCATCGGGACGGATTTCGCCGCGCGTCGTATCATTCATCACGCCGGCGCCATGGAAGGGGCGCGGAGCGTGCTCGTGATGTATCCGGACCTCGACGCCGCTATCGCCACCATGACCAACATCGTGTGGATTTCGTCGGTCGAGCGAAACGCCCAGCTGCTGTTCGAAGCGCTGCTCTTCGGCGAGCCGACGGCCGTGCCGCTGACCGGAGAGCATCCCTACCGTGGAACGCTCCGGGACCAACCGGCCGATGGGACGATACGTTTCGACGGCACCGGGGGCGCGATCTCGATGCCGGACCCGTTCCGCGACTGGGTGCGCGACGCCGCGGTCGACTGGATGCCGTTTCACCGCGTACACGACGACCTCTATGCGCTCGTGACCCCGTACGGCATCTTCGACATGCGCATGGAGACGGGTCCGGACGGCGTGCGCGGCGAGGTCGACCTCACGCCCGACCGGCACTGGATCTTCCGGACCAACTGAATGCGGGAGGGTGTCATGGCGTGGTGGGTGCGTGGACTGCTGTTCGAGAACTGCAACTGTCAGATCGTCTGTCCCGGCCACGTGCACTTCGATCAACTCTGCACGCATGAACGCTGCCTGGGATACTGGGGCATCGCGATGCATGAGGGACGATTCGGCGACGTCGACCTGGCCGGCCGCGCCGCCGTCGTCGCCTACGACAGTCCGCAGCACATGATCGACGGCGGCTGGACGCAGCGGCTCATCATCGACGAGTCGGCGACACCGGCGCAGCGCGATGCCGTCGAGGCGATCCTGAATGGCGATGCCGGCGGACCGTGGGCGGTCCTCGCGCGATTCGTCGGCCGGCGTGTCGAGACGCGCTACCTGCCTATTCAGATCGTCGACGACGCCAAATCGAAGGCGCTGCGCATCGGCGGCGTGGTCGAGGCGTCGCTCGAGGCGCTGCGCGGCCGCGATCGAGCGGGCGTCGTGACGTTCGAGAACATGTTCAACCAGATCCATGCGCCGAGCCAGGTCATTGCCCGTGGCTCGACCGCGTACGACGACGGTGAGATCCGTGTCACCACCCAAGGCACGCACGGCCTGTACTCGCAGTTCGAATGGACCGTCACCGATGCGTGACGCGCTTGCCGCTCGGGTGAACGATCGCCGGGTGATCCTGGGCGGAGCGGCGGCGATGACGGCGGCCGCGTGGGCGTATCTCGCCGTGTCCGCTCACCCCGGCGGTTTCGCTTTCGCGTTCATCGCGTGGACGGCCATGACGTTGGCGATGATGATGCCGGCCGTCACACCCTGGATCGTCGTGCTCTCGACCGACGATCGCTCGGCTCCAGGCGCGGCACCGGTCTTTCTGCTGGGCTACTTCCTGGTCTGGATGGTCTATGCGGCCACCGCGGCCGGCGCACAGGTCGGTGTCGCGCAAGCCGGACTCGTGCCACACGGGTCGCGCGTGGGCACGGCGGTTGGAGGTGCGGTGTTACTCGGCGCCGGGGCGTTTCAGTTCACGCCGCTGAAGGCGGCGTGCCTCAGGCATTGTCGCTCACCGCTCTTGTACTTCATGCGTGCATGGCGCGACGGCCCGGTTGGCATCCTGTCGCTTGGCCTCAAACATGGCTTGTATTGTCTGGGGTGTTGCTGGGCGCTCATGGCGGTTGCGTTCGCCGTGGGGGTGATGAACCTCGCGTGGATGGCCGCGATCACGGTGCTGGTGTGCATCGAGAACGGCGCGCGGCATGGACCGCGCATGGGACGGGTCGCCGGCGGGCTGCTGGCCGGGTGGGGAACGTGGCTCATCGTGTCCGGGCTCTCGTGAACCGCGGCGCAGGCCCCCATGCGCCGGCCGGTTCACGGCCTGAAGGCCATGCGCGGCGCCGCGCGAGGCGTCGGAGCGAATGCGGATGATCGCATCGATGCGGTACCCAACCGTCGCCGCACTCATCTTGTCACTCGGCGCGTGCGCCCCGGCCGAGCGCGTAGAGGTCTACCAGGTTGGCGGCGTGGTGACCGTCCGTTCAAACATCGCGCTGCCGCCCGCCGCCGTCATGTATGTCACGCTCGCGGACATCACGCGCTCCGACGTCCCGCCCACCATCCTCACGGAGGACACGGTGACCGTGCGCGGCGCGCCGCCGATCGCGTTCGAGCTGCCCGTTGCCCGGGCGCTGATCGACACGATGCGTCTGTACGCGGTGGCCGCGCGCATCATGGACGGCGCGGACGTTCTCTTCGCGAGCGTCACCAGCAAGCAGGTCCTCACCCAGGGCAACGCGTCCCGCATCGAACTCGAGGTCGAGCCCGCGACCCTGATGGGGCCGCTGCCACGTCGCGCCGCGGACGTCGTGGCGGCCCTCGGTCGATTCGAACGGATCGACGGGAGCTGGCAGGAGGGAGAAGCGGCGTCACGCATCAGCGCCTACTTCGACAACGGCAATTTGCGCTACCTCGAGGAGCACATGGTGCTCGGCGAGGACGAGGCCTCCGCCGCCAACGCCTATTACTTCCAGCAGGGCGCGCTGTTCTACCACGAGTCCCTGCAACTCGTGCCGGCCCCGACCCCGCAGGATCCAACGGCGCAACGCGAAATTGCGATCCGGATGCTGTTCGGCCCGGACGGCTCGCTGGTCGAGTCGACCAAGTGGGTCGACGGCGTGCCGGCCCCGCTTGACGACGCCGAGCTGCGTCTGGCGCTCCGGCACGCCGCAACGCTGCGGAACGCGGCTATCCGGCTCGCGACCCAACCCTAGTCTCGCGCCCACCACCTCATCTTCCACCGCTGTAAAACCGTTCAGATTCTTTACAATTCGCGACGGCTGCGCCCTCCCCGCGGATTCCCTGCGCAATCGGACTGTGCCAGCGTCCCGCAGAGTGTGAATGTAAAGTAAATGTACAGTTAACGTACAGGTACCACGCAGAGAAAATTTCTATAAGTGTATGTATATGAACGTATTAGAGTGAAGTCGCGCGCAGGTACGCACATTGCCTTATGAAGTGGCAGAACAAGCCGCAACGATTGCGGCTCGGCCACGGAGAAGGCGATGCGGACCATCAAGCTGCTCACGACGACGATGCTCACGATGCTGGCACTGGCGGCCTTCTCGCACGCCGCGGAAGCCCAGAGCAGCGCGCGGGCACGGGTGACAGTGCGGGTGGTTCAGGTCAGTCTGCCGATGTCCCTGCTGGCTAGCACCGTCACGGAACTGGCCGCCGCGCCTGAGCCGGTGACGCGCCACCTTCCGGCGGGCGCCCGCGCCCGCGTGACGGACTCGATGGTCTCGCCAGCGGCAACGGCGACGCTCATGCCGGCGGATCCCAAGGCGCCTGTCGAGCGAGTCCGGACCATCACCTTCGAGTACGTGGCGAACTAGGCCCAGAGTACGCGTGCTGTGACACGCACGGGTACGAAAAAGGGGTCTTCGGGGTTTCGAGTGGGTGAATCGGAGCTTCAAACGTCGCCGGCGTCAATGCTCCATCAGCAACCGAATGGTCGTGCTCGTCCGCCAGGTACTGCGTATGGTCGCGAGTGCGCGACAGTTTGCTCACGCGGAGCCACGAGCGCCGTGGCGCGGATCGCGGCGGAATCCGCCGACGTCTGCGCCATGACATCCGACGACCACAGACACAGTGCAGCGAGCCCCGCCAGCCAACACGGTTTTCACGCGTCCCCGACGAGTTCGGTTACACGGCCGGTTCGGTAGTCAGGAGTTCGGCAATGTCGTCGGCCGCCCGATCGAGTATCTCCGCGATGCGACGGGCGCGCACATCGTCGCTGTCGAGGCGCCACGCGGCCTTGTACGCCTGCGACACGACGTGTCCAATGGCCTTGTTGACCTCCGGCATCGGTTCGCCGACAAACCGGTCGATGGTCTCGGACACCCGATCGAAGATGTCCTCGACCGTGGAGCGGTGCTCCTCCAGAAACGCACGGCCCGCATCGTTGATCTCATACACCTTCTTGCCGTCAGCGTCGCGCGCGTCGACCAGCCCCTCGTCCTCCAACCACTGGAGGGTGGGATACACGGTGCCCGGCGACGGCTTATAGCAACCGCGCGTCCGCTCCTCCAGCGCCTTCATGACCTCGTAACCGTGCATCGGCTTGTCACGCAGGATCTTGAGGATCACGTACTTCATATCCCCCGACTCGAACCACTGCCCACCGCCGCGCCGTCGCCGCCCGTGACGTCCAGCAGCAAAACCGAACCCAAACGGCCACACGAAATCCCATTCCGATCGTCTCCCACGCATTTGAATCCTCCCCCCGGGGCCCGAAACGCCCCGTTTCCGCCTGTTTCATAACGCGACATTACGCGTCGATACATCGTCACGATATATCGTAAGATGTATCGTGTCAACCCCCCCTGGAGCGCCGCACGAAAAATCAGCGTGGTGGCTGGAGATCGAACCTGATGGCAATGGACGGCGCGGAATGCGTGAGCGCGCCAAGCGAGATGTAGGCTGCACCGGCCCGTGCGTACTCGCAGGCGGTGTCGGGCGTGATGCCGCCTGACGCCTCGATCTCGACCGTGTTTGGGCAGCGCCGGACCCACTCGGCGACCCGCGCGGGTGTCTGGTTATCCACCAGCAAGCGGCGGACACCGGCGGCGACCGCCGCGTCGAGCTGTTCGGTCGTCTCCACTTCGACGATGACCGGCATCCCCGCGGGAACCCCGTCGAGCACCGCGCCGAGCGACGTGCCCGCTGGCAGGAGCGCCCAGTGATTGTCCTTCAACAGTACGCCGTCGCCGAGCGAGAACCGATGGTTCACCCCACCTCCCATGCGCACCGCGTACTTCTCCAGCGCTCTGAGGCCCGGGGTGGTCTTTCGGGTATCGGTGATCTTCGCGGCCGTCCCGGACACGCCGTCGACCGCCCGGCGCGTGAGCGTCGCGATGCCGCACAGCCGTTGGAGGAAGTTCAGCGCCACGCGTTCCCCGGCGAGCAGCACCCGACTCGGCCCGGTGACCTCGGCGATCACGTCGCCGGGCCCTGCCCGTTCCCCGTCAGCCACGAGCAACCGGAAGGTCGCCGCCGGGTCGATCTGCGCGAAAACTTCCGCCGCCACCGGCCCGCCCGCGACGACGCACGGTTGCTCGGCGACGAAGCGCCCGGACGCGGCGCGCGTGGCCAGCGCGCCCAACAGCTCGGTCGTGACGTCCGTATCGGCTTGGTCTTCGGCGAGCGCCCGGCTGACTTCGGCGGCGCCCAGGCGCTTAGCCAATCGCAAGCATCCGATCGATGGCGAGACGCGCACGTGCGGCTGTGTCGGCGGGAACCGTGACCTCGTACTTCAGATCGCGCAGTGAGTCACGCAGGTTCTCGAGGGTGATCATCTTCATGTAGCGGCACTCGGCCGATTCGGCGGCGGCCACGAACTCCTTGTGCGGATTCTCCTTCCGCATGCGATACAGCACACCGGTCTCGGTCGCGACCACGAACCGCGTCGCGCTGGACTCGCGCGCCCGCGTCATCATCTGCTCGGTCGAAACGATCCGCGTCCCGTTGCCGTTGATCCGCCCCTCGGCGTTCATGTAGTAGAGCGTGCTGGTCACGCAGCCGCACTCCGGATGCACGAGCACCTCGGCGTCCGGCATTGCCCGGCGTTTCTGCTCCACCACATCCGGCCCGAGCCCGGCATGCACGTGACATTCGCCGAGCCAAACGTCCATTGCGCGACCGGTGATCTCGCGCAGGTAGTTCCCCAGGAAGAAATCGGGCAGGAACATGATCGGGACGCCCGGCGGCACGGCCTCGATGATGGCGACGGCGTTGCCGGACGTGCAGCAGTAATCCGCCTCGGCCTTTACCTCGGCGGCGGTGTTCACGTAGGCCACGACCACGCCGTCAGGATGCGCCTCACGCCATTGGCGAACGTCCCGTGCCTGGATCGTGTCGGCCAGCGAGCAGCCGGCCTTGAGGTCGGGGATCAGGACCGTCTTGCCGGGGTTGGCGATCGCGGCCGTTTCCGCCATGAAGTGCACGCCGCAGAGCACGATCAGGTCGGCATCGACCTCCGTGGCCTGCCGTGCGAGCTTCAGCGAGTCCGCCACCACGTCCGCCAAATCCTGGATTGCCGGGATCTGGTAGTTGTGGGCCAGAATCGCGGCGCCGCGTTCGGCTTTGAGGGCGTGGATTTCGTCTATCAGGTTCTGCATTCGACCTGAAAAATAACCGGGAGCCGGTCGAGCGCGGTACCCTCGATCGTCAGACGATGTCTTTGGGCCACTCCTGGTAGGAGTAGTACGCGATCAACAAGGCCGCTCCGGCCAACGCGAGGTTCTTCAGGAAGTGCATCATCTGGTTCGCCCGCGCGCCAGGTTCCGCCTCCTTCCAGAACGCGTGCGTCAGCAGCGCCACCGCCATCAGATAGATCGCGAGCAGTCCGGCGCCGATGAACCGACTCCACCCGGTCGCGACCATCAACCCACCCGCCAGAATCACCAGCCCACTGACGATGGCCAGGGCTTTCTGGGCCGGCGCGCCGCCCCCCTGGGCCAAATGCCTCAGACCCATCGCCACAAAGAACGCGGCGAACAGGATTCGTCCAACGAGGTGCATCCACGGATAGAGAACCCAAGCCCATTCCGGCATGTTCAGCCTCCTGACCAGGACGACGCGGTGGTCACAGCGGTCGGGTGATTTCGTGCGTCCCAAGGATGCGAGAAACGGCCGGCAAGCGCAAACGCGGCTTCCGTGCCCGCCGCCGTCGCGCTAGGTTCGCAGCAACTTCCACCTGATGAGAACCATGCACCGTCCCTCGCTGCTCGTCCTGGCGCTCGTGGCGTTCCTTCCCGACACCGCATCCGCACAAGCCGACACGTTCGGTTTCTTCACTCGCGGCCCGTACCGTTCCGAGGTCCCGAGACCCGATAGTTTGCTGCGCTATCACGCGGGGGACCGCCATACACAGTATCAACCGCAGCAGGACGTGCTCGACCGGATGGTCTCGGCTTCGGCGGGCCGGGCGCGTTTCGAGCGGATCGGAACCACCGAGGAAGGACGGCCGATGCGCGTCGTGCTGATTTCGTCGGCGGCGAACATCGCGCGGCTCGACGACATCCGGACCGACGTCGCGCGGCTCACGGAGGCACGCACCACCACCGACGCGGATGCCCGCGCGATCGCGGGGCGTACCCCCGTGGTCGTCTTTCTGTCGTATTCCATTCACGGCAATGAACCGGCGGGGTTCGAGGCGGCGATGTGGGTTGCGTACCAGCTCATCGCGTCGGACGAGCCGACCACGCGGATGGTGCTCGACAGCGTGCTGGTCATCATCAGCCCGTCGGCCAACCCGGACGGGCACGAGCGATTCGCCGTCTGGTCTAATTCCATCGCGGTCGGCAGCGACGAACCGTGGGCATCCGAGTGGGCCGAACCGTGGACCATTTGGGGACGCTACAGCCACTATCGATTCGACATGAACCGGGACCTGATCGCCCAGTCGCAGGCGCCGGTCCGGGCGGCGCTCGCGATCATGCGGCGCTGGAATCCCCAGGTGGTGGTCGATCACCACTCCACCACGGAGCAGTTTTTCTTCCCCCCCTTCGCCGAGCCGACGAACACCAACATGACCGAGAACTCACTGGCCTGGGTCGAGACCTTTGGGCGGGGGAACGCCGAGGCGTTCGATCGGTTCGGCTGGCAGTATTACACGCGCGACATCTTCGACGGCCACTACGTGGGCTACTTCGACGCCGCTCCCACCGTCGGGGGCGCCACCGGGATGACCTACGAAACCGACGGCGGGAAAGCCCTGAAACGGCGTCGTGATGATGGGACCGTGATCACGTTTGCCGAGGGGATCGCCCACCACTACGTCGCGTCGCTCGCGACGGTGCAGACGGCGGCCGAACATCGCCAGCAGCGGCTGATTGACTTCTACACGTTCTTCCAGACCGCCACCGCCGCCGCGCGGGCCGATCGCATGAAACGCATCGTGATCCTGCCTGACAACGATCCGACCAACGCCGCGCGCCTGGCTTCCCTGTTGCTCGGCCACGGCATCGAGGTCGGACGGCTGACGGCGCCGTACACCAGCTCGGCCGCGCACGGGTACTTTGATCGCGCCGCGGGCGGGTCCCGCCGCACGTTCGCACCCGGTGCCATTGTCGTTGATCTGGCGCAACCGCGGGGACGCATGGCGCGTGCCTTGCTGGAGCCGGATGCCGAGATTGCCGAACCGTTCCGCAGCCGGGAATTGGCGAAGTTTCAGCGGAACCAGCGGCGCGGCAGCGCGAACACCGAGGGCGCCGACTTCTACGACGTCACCGCGTGGTCGCTGCCCTTCACGCTCGGACTCGACGCGTTCTGGACCGAGGATGCGGTGGCGCCAACCGTCGAGCCATTGACGCTCCCGGACAGCGATGCCGTCCGAGCGCTGTCGGCCCCCGGCTCGGTCGCCGGCCGCGCGCGATCCGCGTACGTCTTCCCCAACGATCGCCAGGCCGCCACCGAGCTGGCATTCGCGTTGCTCGACGAGGGGTTCGTCCTCAACGTGAGCACGCTGCCCCTGCGCGCCGACGGGCACCGTTACCCGCGCGGGACCTTCGTCGTCCGGACCAACCGCAATCCCCAAACGCTGCACGACAGGATCCGCACGCTGGCCACCGAGACACACGTGTCCGTCACCGCGGTGCAATCGGCGTTTCCGGATTCCGGTTCGGTCGGGGTGGGCTCCGAGTCGGTGCAACCGGTGTTCCGGCCCCGGGTCATCGTCGCGATGGGGGACGGGACCAGCCAGACCGGCTATGGGGCGTTGTGGCATTTCCTCGAGACCGAGATCCGGTATCCCTTCGTGCCCGTACCGCTCGGCTCGATCGGGGGGATGCAGACGCTCCCCGACTACAACGTCTTTATCGTTCCGGGAGGCTCCGCGGGTGCGGTGCGTCGTGAGCTCGGCGATCGGGGAGTTGAGCGCCTGATAGACTGGGTGCGAAACGGTGGCGTGGTGATCGCCTACGATGGCGCGGCGACGTTTCTCTCGGCTGACGGCGTCGAATTGAGCAGCGTGAAGCGGGTGGGAAGCAACGGCGACGAAGAAAAAGAGGAGAAAGGTGATTCGCTGCCGAGCAACGAGGGGCTCACGCCGCCACTCCCTTCACCCGATGCCGATACGAGTGCCGTCACCTCCGTGCCGGGCGCCATCTTCCGGGCCGCACTCGACCGGAGTCATTGGTTGACGCTAGGATACGAGCGGTCCGAACTCGCCGTGATGGTGCGTGGGAGTACGTTCCTCGAGCCGTCCACCACCGGCGCCAACCCGGTCGCGATCGTCGCCGACTCGTCCCGACTCTCGGGGTTCGTGTGGCCCAACACCGAACGCCTGGTCAAAGGCACGACGTGGGCGGCTGTCGAAAGTCAGGGGCGCGGGAACGCCGTGCTATTCGCGGGCGACCCGCTGTTCCGCGCCTACTGGCGCGGAACAGCGCGATTGTTGACCAACGCGATGTTGTTCGGGACCGGCCGATGACACCGTAGGCGCCCCCACGACGGTTAGAACGATCCGCCGCCGTCCTCCCGCACGGTCGATGACACCGTGCTCCGTTGGCGGTTCCGCATGATTTCGATGCGGATCTCGTCACCGGGCTCGTAGGACCGCAAGATCCTGGTGGCGTGCGACGGGCTGGTCGGCACGCGACCACCGATCCGCAGGATGACGTCCCCGCCTTTCAGGTTCAACATGCCGTCGCGTGGCGCTCGAACCACCAGCAGACCTTCGGTGGTGCCGAAGTAGCTTCCCAGTTCCTCGTCCAGCGCGGTGAGTTCCATATCGGCCCAGCGGGAACCGAACGAAAACACGAAAGACCCGGGCTCATCGCCAAGCCGGCGCAGGTTGAGCTCGCCCGCAACGCGCGCGACCCGATCGGCCATCCGCTCCGCCGAGATGACCGCGTCGCGGCTGCCTTCCAGCATCCCAACGCGCGCGTCCGGCGAGACGAGCGAGTAGCTCGACCCGGGCACGCGGCGTGCAACGATCGTCGCCTGGTGCTGTTGCCCATCGCGCTCGTACTCGACCCGCACCGTATCGCCGATCTCGAGTTCGCGGGCGATCTCGATCAACCGATCCCCCGTCGTTTGCCAGCGGCGCGCGGTTTGCGCGAGCTGCTCGCCGTTGACCGTGATCACCACGTCGCCCGCTTTCAGTCCGGCCTCGTCCGATGGGCCGTCGGGTGTCACGGCTTCGATGACGGCGCCCACTTCACCTTCCGGATCACGCTCGGTCCGTACCACGACGCCCAGTCGCCCGCGGTTTCCCGAAAGCGACAACACCAACGGCTCCAACCGCCCGTCGAACGACTGGTTCCCCAACCGCCGTTGCACGTCGCGCATCTCTTGCTGCAACTCGCGGAGCCGCTCACGCAATTCGCGGCGCTCCTGATCCGTCGTTTGGGCGTGGGCCGTCGCGCCAAGAGCCAGCGCTGCCGCGACCACGCCGAGTATGACTCGTTTCATGTTGTTCTCCTCTTTGGCTGTCGGATCAGAATCCGACGTAAGACGCTCGAGTGACGTGCGTGTTGACGAGTCCCTCCATCAACAGCACGCGATCGCGCCAGAGATTCACCAGTTGTTCCCGCGAACCATTCACCGCCCGCACACGCGCGATACCTTGATCGACGAGGGCGATCCGGTCCTCCAGTTCCGCCACGAGGCTCGCGGCCCGACCGCTCATCACCCGCCCGTCGGGACCGTATGCCCGCAGCGCGGCTTCAAGCTGCTGGGACTGCGCCACCAGATCATCGATGGCGCTGCCCGCCGCCGCCTCGGCGACCAGGGCGGCGGGGCGGTCGTCGCGACCACTGAATTCGACGCCGCGCAGCCCGACGGCCAGCGCGAGGCCGGCGGCGACCGCGACCGACCCCCAACCAAACCGTGCCAGCCGCGCGTGTCGGCGTTCAGCCAGCGCCTGGCCGCGAACCACCAACCACCGGTCGCGGGGCGGCCTCCGAACCGGCAACGCGCGCAAGGCGGCGGCGCGCCGCGCGATCAGATCCATCTCCACCTGGCAGCGTTCGCACTGCTCGACATGCGCCTTGGCGCGGGCCGATCCCTCGCCGTCACGCACCGCCAACATCTCGTCCATCGTGCAATGCATTTCGCTACTCCCCGCCGAGCCAGCCGCGCAGGCGCGTGTGCGCCCTCGCCAGCTGCGACTTCGAGAAACTGACCGTTCGGTCCATCATTTCGGCGATATCCTCATGCGTGTATCCCTCGACATCATGCAGCCACACCACCGCGCGCGACGTATCGGACAGCCGACTCAGCGCGACCTCGAGGTCGAGTTGTAACGCCACATCTGGCGCCCGCCGGCCTGCATTCGGGCCGTCCTCGGAGAACTCGTCCGCCTCGCGATACTTCTCCCGCCGGACGCGCATCAGCGCCTTGTTCGCCGCCACCCGCTTCACCCAGGCTGTCAGGCTCCCCGGCCCCTCACCCCGGAACGATCCGATGCTGCGGCACACCTCCAGGAACGTCTCCTGCATGACGTCCTCGGCGTCCTCGGCCGTCTTGCAGACCCGTCTGGCGAGCGCATACACCATCCCCTCGTAGGCCCGGTACACCCGTTCCAGGGCGTCCAAATGGCCCGCTTTGGCACGCTCGATAGCGATGTCGTCCAGGACGCCGATCACTCCCACGTTCGCTCGCAGCACGGTCACCGAGAAGGATGCTGGGATGGCCCGGATGGTCGCATGGCGCGGGAACCGAGCGCGGCGGCGCTCGGGAATCCACCGATCAGATGACGAAATTGACCAGACGGTCCGCGACGTAGACGGTCTTGCGTATCGTCTTGTCGTTCAAGAACTTACGTAAGCTCGCGTCCTCGCGCGCGAGCGTGACGGCGGTCTCTTCCGGCAACCCGGCCACTGCCCGAACCCTGCCGCGGACCTTGCCGTTGACCTGGACCACGATCTCGACCTGGTCCTCGCGGGCCAGATCGGCATCGAACGTCGGCCACCCCGACTCGAAGACGGTACCCTCGTGGCCCAACCGCTCCCAGCATTCCTCGGCGAAATGCGGCGCGAACGGCGAGAGCATGGTTACGAGCGGCTCGACGAGTGCGGCCGGCACCTCGCCGGCACCTCGCAGGACGTTGACGTACTCCATCATCTTGGCAATCGCCGTGTTGTAGTGCAGCGCGGCGATATCATCCGTGACGCCCCGGACGGTCTGGTGCAGTTTGCGCACGGCCTCGTTCGGTTCGGGCGCGCCGGCCGTGACCGCGCCGACGAGATCCCACACTTTGTCGAGGAATCGGCGCTGCCCGATGATGCCCTCGTCGCGGAAGTCGCCCCCTTCGAGGTAGGGCCCCAGGAACATCATGTAGAGCCGGAACGTGTCCGCGCCCCACTGGCCGATGTACTCGTCCGGCACCACGACATTGCCGCGCGACTTGGACATCTTGGCGCCGTCTTTCACGATCATGCCGTGCGCGCGAAACGTCCGGTACGGTTCCTCGAAGTCGAGATGGCCGAGGTCGTGCAGCACCATCGTGATGAACCGCGAGTACATCAGGTGCAGCACGGCGTGTTCGTTCCCACCGATGTACGTGTTGACCGGAAGCCACTTCTTCGTCACGGTGGCGTCGATCGGGCGGTCGTCGAAGCCGGTCGACGGATACCGCAGGAAATACCACGCGGAGTCGAGGAACGTGTCCGAGACGTCGGTTTCCCGGCGAGCTGGCCCGCCACACGTCGGGCAGGGAACGCGATACCATGCTTCGTTGCGCGCCAGCGGGGAGATGCCGCTCTCGTCCGGTCGGAAGTTCTCCAGCGGCGGGAGGATCACCGGGAGATCCGCCTCAGGAACCGGCACGGTCCCGCACGCGTCGCAGTAGAGCATCGGGATCGGCGGTCCCCAGTACCGCTGGCGGGAGATACACCAATCGTGCAACCGGTATTGCACGCGCCCGGCCCCCAGCGCTCGCTCTTCGAGCCAGCGGGTCACCGCCCCGACGGCCTCGCGACAGCCCAGGCCGTCAAAGGCGCCCGAGTTGACGAGCGTTCCGTCCCAGTCCGTGAACGGCAACGTGCCGGACACGCCGTCGGCCGGCTCGATGACGGGCACGATCGGCAGTCCGAACGCCGTGGCGAACTCGAAGTCGCGCTCGTCATGCGCCGGCACCGCCATGATCGCCCCGGTGCCGTATTCCATGAGCACATAGTCGGCGATCCAGATCGGGATCGTCTCTCCGGTCGCGGGGTTGCGCGCGTACGAACCCGTGAACACACCGGTCTTGTCGTTTCCGCCGACCTTCCGCGACACCAGGTCCGTCTGCGCGACGTGCCGCAGATACGCGTTGACGTCGGAGCGATGCTCCGCCGCGGTCAGTCGCTCAACCAGTGGATGTTCCGGTGCCAGGACGACATAGGTCGCGCCGAACACGGTATCAGGACGCGTCGTGAACACCGCGATCGGTTCGCCGACCGGCGTCTCGAACACGAGTTCCGCCCCGTCCGAACGGCCGATCCAGTTGACCTGCGCCGTCCGTGTGGTGTCCGACCAGTCGAGCGTCGCCAGATTGTCGAGGAGGCGCTCGGCGTACCTGGTGATCATGAAGAACCACTGCTCGAGCACGCGTTGGATCACCGCGATCTCTGGATGCCGCTCGCAGAATCCGTTGATCACCTGCTCGTTGGCCAAGACCGTCTTGCACTCGGGGCACCAATTCACCGGCGCCGCTTTCTTCTCCGCCAGCCCCGCGCGATAGAGCTGCAGGAAGACCCACTGGGTCCAGCGATAGTACGTGGGATCGGTGGTCGACAACTCGTGCTCCCAATTGACCATGAGCCCGACCCGGCGAAGCTGCTCGCGAAAGCGCACGATATTCCGGGGAATGAGCTTGGCGGGATGCGTATCGACCTTCAGCGCGTAGTTCTCCGAGTGGATCCCGAACGCGTCGAACCCGATCGGTTCGAACACGTCGTACCCCTGGAGACGGCGGTAGCGCCCGTGGATGTCGCTGCCGATGAACGCGAACACGTTGCCGACGTGGAGCCCTTCGGCCGAGGGGTAGGGAAACATCATGAGGTTATAAAACGGACGCGCGGCGCCGGTGAGGTCCACCGTATTGGTGCGGCGCTCCTCCCACCGTCGCCGCCATTTCGGCTCGACGATGGCGGGGTCGTACGCGGGCGGGTGCTCGTTCGTGCCTGACATGCGTCGCGTAATCTACAATGGCTTGCCCACCCTGCTAGCCTTCCATACCTTTCTCCCGCCATCATGCCCGCCGACTCGTCGCAACTCCGCTCGACGATCATCGCCATCGCCGTCCCGGTGACGGTCGTGGTCTTTGGCCTTGGGGCGTTCCTCGCCGATCGCATTATCACCTCCCAGCTCGAGCAAACCGCGTTGTTCCGGCTCGGGAGCGTGTCGCGCCGCGCATCATCCGTGATCATGGGATATCTCGCCGACAATCGGGCCAATCTCGTCACGTTATCGCGTGGTCCCGCGCTCATCGCCGCCGCGCAGGACGCGGCGTCAGACGCGGACCGGACCGGCCTGGCAACCCTGTCGATCGACCAGCTGGAGGCACGGTTCGATGCCACGCGTGCCCTGCGAAACACCCCGATCGTGCAGCGCTATCTCGAGAGCTTTCAGGAGGGTTCCGACCTCGTCGAGATCTTTTTCACTGAACGGCACGGCTTCAACGTGGCGTGGAGCAACCGGACCTCCGACTTCGCGCAGGCCGATGAAGCCTGGTGGCAGGATGCGATGAGGGACGGCTCCGCGATCGGCGACCCGGAACTCGACGAGTCCGCCGGGATCGTGGCGATCGAAATCTCGGTCAGGATGGACGACCCGGCGACCGGCCGGCCGATCGGCGTGGTCAAGGGGGTGCTGCAATTGACGCGGCTGGCGCACCTGGTCGCCGGCACGGACGACGCGAACGACGCGACGGTCGAGGTGATCGACTCCACCGGGCGGATCATCCTGGCGCGCGATGCGGCACGTATCCTCACGGCGCCGGAGGAGGCCCGCGCGATTCCGCGCGAACGCAGCGCGGTCGTGAGGCGGATGGACCTGCCCGGCCGTGGTGACCGGCTGGTGGCAACCACACCGACCAATGAAGGTCGCTGGTGGGTCGTCGCCCAGCAGCCGGTCAGCAGTGCCTTTCAGGTGGCGCGGGCCATTCGCGAGATCGTCCTCGGGGCGGCGGGCACCGGCCTGGTGCTCCTTGTGCTGCTCGGGTGGATCGTGATGAACTGGTTGACCCAACGGGTGATCACGCCGATCCGCACCGCCGCTCTGGTCACCGCCCAAGTCGCCGAAGGAGACCTGACGGTGCACGTCGATCGCGCCCAGGTGGGGAGCGGCGAAGCGGAGTCGCTGTTGCAATCGGTCGAGACGATGGTGTCGGAGCTCCGGAGCCTGGTCGAGGCGATACGTGGGTCCTCGGAAGAACTGGCCGCCATGGGCCAGCAGATCTCCGCGAGCACCGAGGAAATGACCGCGTCGACGGACGAAATGGCCAGCACCTCGCAGCGGCTCTCCGACCAGTCCAATCAACAGGCGGAACAGGTGCGCAAGGCGGCCGGCGACGCGCAGCAGATCCTGGCGATCACGTCGAGTCTGGCCGATGGAGCCAAACTCGCATCCGACCGCAGCGAGCACCTGCGCGCGACCGCCGACCAACATCGGGTGCGACTCGAGGACGGTAGCCGCCAACTCGCCCAACTCGCCGAAGAGGTCCAACAGGGCACCCAGGACGCGGAGTCACTCGCCGCGCTGTCGCACGAGGTGCAGCAGTTCGTCACGCAGGCAAAGGCCATCGCCAATCGCACGAACATGCTGGCCCTGAACGCCGCGATCGAAGCCGCGCGAGCCGGCGGCGAAGGGCGTGGATTCGCGATCGTCGCGGACGAGGTTCGTAAACTGGCGACACAGGCGGCGAAGGCGGCGGTGTCGACGTCGGAAACCGTGGATCGGGTCTCCGAGGGAATTCAACACACCAGCGGCCGGCTGTTGCGGCTCGCCAAGGATTCCGCGTCCGTTCGCGACATCGCCGAATCGGCGGCGGGGGGGCTCCGCGACGTCACCGAACAGGCATCCGAAGGCAGCGCGTGGGCGCAGGAAATCGCCGAAGCCGCCGGGAAGGCCCGTCATCTCGTCGGGGAAATCACCCAACGGCTTGCGGTGATTGCCGAAGCGACCGAGACGTTCGTAGCCGCGATCGAGCAGATTGCCGCGTCGTCAGAGGAACAAAGCGCGTCAACCCAGGAGATTGCCAACTCCGCGGCTGAACTCGCGGTGGCATCCGCGAAACTGAATGACGCGGTGAGCCGCTTTCGCGTCAGCCGGAACGCAGACTAATCAGCCGGCACGCCCCCACGCGCCCAGCGAAGCTACCCGCACATCCATCACGTCCGGCAGCGCCGCCAACCGCTCGATCACCTCGGTTGCGGGCGGTTGGTCGACCACGATCGCCGCCAGCGCGCCCGCGACGCCATTGAGCACGTGCCGCGATTGGTGGTACGACGCAATGTTCGTCGCCACCTCCCCTAGAACGGTACCCACCTGCCCGACCACCCCCGGGACATCGCGGTTTCGCAGCACGAGGATATAGCCTTCGGCGGGCACATCGACCGAAAACTCGCCGATGCGGACGATGCGTTTTGCCCCTTGTCCCTCGCCGACCAGGGCGCCCACGACGCGGCTGGCGCCGGAATCGGTGTGGATCGTGACGCCGACCGTCATCTGGAACCCGGACAACGCCTGACCGGCACGCCGGCTCAAGGCGATCCCGCGCTCCCCCGCGAGCGCGACGGCATTGACCAGGGTCACCGGGGCAACTCCCATGGCGGTCAGCGCGCCCTCGACGGCCGCCACCTCCGTCGGACGGGGCGCGTCATCGTCCGCGCCGCCGTAGTGCACCTCGATCGCCTCGACGCGGCCACGGGACAGCGTGGCCGCCAGGCTCCCGATCTGTCGAGCCAATTCGAGGAACGGTCGCAGTCGGGACATGGCCTTGCTGGACACACCCGCCACGTTGATGGCCTTACCCACATCGCCGCTCACTAACGCATCGCGAATCGAGGTGCAGATCTCGGTGGCAACCCGCTCCTGCGCCTCGGCCGTCGATGCCGCCAGGTGGGGAGTCAGCAGGATGCGGTCCGTCCGACGCAAGGGCGAGTCGCCCGGCAACGGCTCCTGGCTGTACACATCCACCGCCGCCCCGGCGATCACGCCGCCGGTGACCGCGGCCACCAGGGCGTCTTCATCGACCAGTTCCCCTCGCGCCGTGTTGATCAAGACGGCCGACGGCTTCATCAGGGCCAGGCGTTCCGCATCGATGAGATGGCGCGTGTCGTCGGTCAGCGGAAGATGCAGCGTGACCACATCAACCTCCCGCAGGAGATCGTCGAGCGAGACCAGGTCGACGCTGAGCGCCCTGGCTCGCTTTTCGGTGAGGAACGGATCGTGCGCGACGACATGCATCCCGATGGCGACGGCGATCTTGCTGATATGCGCCCCGATGCGTCCCAGTCCCACGATCCCGAGCGTCTTTCCCCGAAGCTCGCTTCCGGCAAACGCCTTGCGGTCCCACTCGCCGCGCCGCATCGACTCCACCGCCCACGGCACCCGCCGCACGAGTGACAAGAGGAGCGCGACCGCGTGTTCGGCCGCGCTGACCGTGTTGGCGCCGGGCGCGTTCAGCACGGCGATGCCCGCCCGGGTCGCGGCCGGCACATCGATATTGTCGACGCCGATCCCCGCCCGCCCGATGACGCGCAATGACGGTGCCATCGCAATCAGCCCGGCGGTCACCTGCGTGTCGGATCGCACCAGGAGCGCGTGGGCGTCCGGCAACGCGCGCGCGAGCGCGTTTCGATCCCCGGTCGTCACGACGACCTCGAAACCGGGCGTGTCACGTAACAACCCGAGGCCGGCCTCGTTCAACTGATCGGCGACCACTACCACGAACGTCACGCTGACACCTCCCGAATGACCCCGAGCAATTCTTCGACGCGTGCGACGGTGTGATCGCCCATGTGACCGATCCGGATGGTTGCCTCCTTGAGCTTGGCGTACCCCGATCCAATGGTCCAGCCACGTTCCGCCGCCGCCTTGGCAACCACTCGCCCGTTGCGTCCTTCCGGAACCCGCAAGCACGATACCGTCCAGGACCGACGCCCCGCCGCCGGCAGAAACGTATAGCCGAGTTCGCCGCCCGGACCCGCCACCCACGTTTCCACGGCGCTCCGCATCGCGTCGTGCCGCGCCCACCGTGCTTCGATACCGCCTGCGTCCTCGAGCCGCCGCATCTGGGTATCGAGGGCGTAGAACAGCGAAAGAGCCGGCGTGTTGGTAGGCTGCCGGTCAGCGAATGCCGCATCGTAGGCCAGCACGTCGAGGTAGCCGCCGCGGCCCGGCAGCGTCCTGGCCCGGCCGAGCATCCGCTCGGACGCCACCCCGAGCGCGAGGCCGGGCGGCAGCGCCAGCGCCTTCTGCGATCCGGTAAAGACGAAGTCGAGATCGAGCAGGTCGGTTTCAACCGGTGAGCCTGCCAGCGATGTCACGGCGTCGACGAGCAGGAGCACCTCGTCGAAATCCCCGACGACTGATGCAATGTCGGCCAGGGGAGCGAGGGCCCCGGTCGACGTCTCGGAGTGGACCATCGTCACCGCGTCGACGTCCGACCGGATCAGTGCGTCCCGAACCATGTCCGCCTCGATGACGCGGCCCGGCTCGACCTCGAGCGTCACGACGTCGTGTCCGCAGGCCCGCGCGATGGCGGCGAACCGGTCGCCGAACGCCCCGCCGACCAGCGATAGCGCCCGCTGGCGAATGCCGCACCGCGCTGCCATCTCCATGAACCCGGTGGCGGCACAGGTGCCAACCAGCACGCGACGTTCGGTCCGAAACATCCGTCGCAGCGGATCCTCAAGGCGGGTGAGCAGGTCGACCATGGCGGTGCCGCGATGCGGGATCATCGCCCCGGTCATGGCGGCGAGCACGTCGGGGTGCACCTCCGTCGGCCCGGGAAGAAAGAACTTGCCGAAAGACTCCGTCGTCATCTCAGGGTTTCCAGTCGTGAATTGATCCGCCGGACTGTCTGCGTAAGGGGTGCCACCGGCGCCCATCACGCGTCGTCCGGGTCCGTCTCTACCTCATATCGCAACGTCCGGTGAGCCATCCATCGCACCGCCATCGCGTCGCACAGCCCGCGGAACGTGCGATTCCACATGCCGTAGTGGCTCCGGCCAAATCGGCGCGCGCGATGGTTGACCGGCACCTCGGCGACGCGCCCGCCCCGCAGACGTATGAGGGTCGGCAGGAACCGATGCATCCCGTCGAACCGCGGCAGATCGACCAACGCCGCGCGCCGAAACACCTTCAGCCCGCACCCCGTGTCCCGGATGCGATCTCCCGTTATCCCGTTCCGAACCGCATTGGCAATCCGGCTCTGCATCCGTTTCCATGCCGCGTCGCGGCGACGGACCCGTACGCCGGCGACCGCCGCAAGCGTGGCGTCACGGACCAGCGCATCCACCAGCCCGGGCGCGTCGGCCGGGTCGTTCTGGCCATCGGCGTCGAGCGTCACCACGATCTCACCTCGTGCCGAGTCCCATCCGGCCACGAGCGCGGCGCTCTGACCTGCGTGGCGCCGTAAGCGGAGTATCCGCACGCCGGCGCGACCGCGCGCGAGCCGCTCGAGTTCGCCGTGTGACCCATCAGTCGACCGATCGTCCACCGCAACGATCTCATATGCGCGCCCCTGGAACGCGACGAGGATCTCGTCGACCAGCGTTCCCAGATTCTCCCGCTCATTGTAGATCGGAAGGACAACGGACACCGCCACATGATCGGGCGCATCACGCCCGAGTTCGGAAGACACGTCGTTTTGACCGCCCTGTTGCCGGCTCCGGCCGCGCGTCGGCGTACTCGATAAACGGCGAGCCGGAACGTATGCGGGCCCTTCGGACGAATCAAGTTGGCACGCCACCCGTCCGCCCGGTTATCTTGGGGGGCGCACTGCCAGTCCTCTCGGGTTCAGGAGGTTTCCATCGTGTCCGATTCGTTCTCGCGCCGGGATTTTCTCGGCGCGACCTCCAGCGTGGCGGCCGCCGCTGCGCTCGGCGTTCCCGCCGCCCTGCCGCGTTCGCCCGCCGTCCACGTGCGACCGCCATCTCGGCCCGTCGTCGTTGCGTCCGCCAACGGCATCCGGGGAGTCGAACGCGCCGGCCGGCTCGTCGCACAGGGCGCCGACACGCTCGATGCCATCATCGAGGGTGTGAAGATCCAGGAACTCGACCCGGAGGATACGTCGGTCGGGTATGGCGGGTTGCCGAATGAAATGGGCGTCGTGCAACTCGACGCGTCGTGCATGCATGGTCCCATGCGCCGGGCCGGCGCCGTCGGGGCGCTTGAGGGCATCAAGACGCCGAGCGTCGTCGCCAAGTACGTACTGCTCTACACCGATCATATCATGCTGGTCGGTGAGGGCGCGAAGCGGTTCGCGCTGTCGTACGGATTCAAGGACGAAGATCTGATGACCGACCGTTCACGCGAGCGGTGGCTGCACTGGCGCGCCAATCGCGGGGCGGAGGACGACTGGCTCAACGTCGAGGACGATACGGACATGGTGGTCCGGCCCACCGGGACCATCAACATGAATGCGGTCAATCCACAGGGCGATATCTCGTCGGTTACCACCACGAGCGGGCTCGCGTGGAAGATCCCCGGCCGTGTGGGCGATTCGCCGATCGTCGGGGCGGGGCAATACTGCGACAACGATGTCGGGGCGTCGGGATCCACCGGTCGAGGCGAGGCGAACATCCAGGTGTGTGGCGCGTTCCTGACCGTGGAACACATGCGCCGTGGCCTGGCACCCGCGGACGCCGCGCTCGAGACGTTGAAGCGAGTCGTCGCGACCACCGAGCCGCGCCTGATGGACGAGCGGGGCCGGCCAAACTTCCAGCTCAATTTCTACGCGATCAACAAGAACGGCGTTTTCGGGGCGGCGGCACTCTATCCGTCGAGGTATGCAGCGTTCGATGGTCAGACCGCCGCCATACACGACTCAGCATACCTCTACGAGCCGCCGCAGTGAAACGCTGGTCGCTGGTCGCTGCACTGGGTCTGTCCGCCGCCGCCGCTTCTCCGGCGGCGGCGCAGCTTCCGGGGCTGTTCCCGGCGGGATCGTACGTCAAGGACGTGTGGTATCCGAAATTGTTCTGGACGCCACGCGACGGTGCGACTGTCGGGGGATACTTCGCCATCGTTGCCCCGCTGCGTTACGCCGATTTCGATAACCCGGCCCCGCACGTCGCGGCACTTTCACTCGACGGCCAGGTCTCCACGTCCGGCACGCGGTTTCTTACGCTCGACGCCTTCGCGCCTTCGTTGGTGCGCGGGTGGCGATTGCGCGTGACGGGCTCGGCGGAGCGCTGGAACCGCGAGAACTATTTTGGTTTGGGTGAGGCGAGTACGATCGACGACGCCAACCAGAGCGACTCCCTCCCTCACTTCTACCGCGCGCGACACGTGCGCCACCTGTTGCGCGCGGAAGTACAGCGACGCGTCGTCGGGCCGGTGCGGCTCCTCGCGGGACTGCACGCGGAGCGGTGGACCATCGAACCGCTCGAGCCGGTATCCCAGCTGGCGACCGATCGGGCGGCGGGCATCGACCCGACCATCGGCAGGGCCACCGGGGACGTGGCGGTTCGGTTCGGTCTGATCGTCGACACACGCGTCGACGAGTCGGCCCCCGACCGCGGGTTGCTGTTCGAGGCCATCCATGGTATCGCCGACGCGGATATCGCCGGCGACCTCAGCTACACGCGCACCACCGTGAGCCTCCGCGGGTTCCTGCCGATCGGCGAGACCCTCATCCTGGGCGGACGGCTCGCCGGCCAACGAATGGGAGGGACGCCGCGGCTGGGGTCGTACGCGGTGATCGAATCGACGGACGGCCCGTTCACCGGGTTGGGTGGCGCGGTATCGCACCGCGCGCTCGTGAACAACCGATACCTCGGCCGCAGCACGCTGTTTGCGAACCTCGATCTCCGCTACGCGCTCATCTACTTCCCGCGCGTTTCACTGCTCGCGTTCGTCGACGCCGGACGGGTGTTCGAGCAGGAGTCGTTCCGCATCACCTTCGATGGTCTCGCCGTGGGCGGGGGAACCGGACTGTTCCTCCAGCTCGCGCGGAACGGCATTGCGGGAATGACGGTCGGCCTCGGCCCGGACGGGCTCGCCTTCGACTTTCACACCAAGTGGAGCTTCTGACACCCCCGCAGGGCAGCGTCACTGCAGCAACGCCAACACCTCCCGCAACACCGACCCGCCCCGGTCCTTGGCGTACCATGCCCGCGTCTGCTTGTACCGCTCCGCACTCGGCATGTCTCGGTGCGCGATCGCCCAGGCCTGCAGGTCAGCGGGGCGCGGACCCCAATGCCCCAACTCGCGGGAATCGGCATCCAGGGCAATCACGATCGGGATCGCGCGCGCGCCATTGGTGAGATAGTGGTCCATCAACTCGGGGTGCTGATCGCGCCGCACGATTCGCATCTCGAGACAGGATGCGACGTCGCCCAGCTTCGCCAGAATGGGGACCGTGTTGCTGGCGTCGCCGCACCAATCTTCCGCGATCACCAACAGGCGCACGTCGCGGCCCTGGTCGCACGCTTGCTGGAACGCCCAGGGCGGGATGCGGGCCACGCGGTAGACGCCCTCCCACAAGCCGCAGTTCTTGTCCGCTTCCGCCACGAATCGTTCATACGGAAGCGCCTCCTCCCAGGCCTGGCGCAGGTCCGGAGGCGTGGTCACGGTCATATCGGTTTCACACGTCATTTAGTCCGACTCACTGATGTTGATCCCACGTTTCGCGAGCGCCATCACATAGGGCTCGAACGGCATGCCCTCGTACGCCGGCGCAACGCCGTACCGCGTCACGCGCGCACCGACCTGCATCAGGCTGGTGATCGCCAGCGAGAACCCCGTCGTACGCATCATGGCGCTGATGCCGAGTTCCTCGTCGTACAAGTCCAACAACTCGAAGGCGACCTGTTTCGGCCTGTCAGCTTTGGCGCCGCGGACGATCACCTTCAGGGCAACAAGGTCCCGGGCCTCGGGGTTCCGCAGCTTCGGGCCGACAACCGCCACAAACAGATCCCGGGGACGGACCTCACCCGCCTCGACGACGACGGGATCAGTATCGATCAATCCCAGGTCGCGGATCGCGCGCATGATCTCGACGTGACCCGGATAGCGCAGGGTCTTGTACTCCATGACGGGGACGCGGTCCTGGAACGTCCAGGGCATCGTGGAGATTCCCCCCGCGGTGTGGAAGGCCTCGAGCGACCCGGCAGGTTGCGGGAAGTCGACCAGCTCCAATTCGGAAAGCGCCTCGACCTCGACCGGCTTCCCATCCCGAATGATCCACGACGGCGTCGTGTAATAGTCCAGCACGCCTTCGAGGGAGTAGACGATGTGATAGTTGAGCGGCGGCTGCGGTTCTTGCGGCAGACCGCCGACGTACAGTTTCACCGATTCGACCGTGTCCATCCGGCGGATCCCCTCCGCCGCCAGGATGTTGACCAGGCCGGGCGCGAGGCCGCAATCGGGCATGACGGAGATTTTCTTGCCTTCCACCGCCTCGGAGAGGCCTTCTTGCTGGCGCACGATTTCCGTGTTGCCACCGAGGTCCGCATAGTGAATGCCGGCCTCCACCGCGAGGCGGGCCATGTCGTAGTTGAAGTAGTAGGGCAGCGCGCTGGCGGCGGCATCGTGACTCGCCATGAGTTCGAGCACGGCGGTGTGGTCCCGCGCATCCAGCTTGACGGTTTGCAGCCGTTTGCCCTTCTCGGAGCGCAGAGACGGTGCAAGGGTCTCCACGCGTGCGTCGGCGAGTGTCACCGCCGCCTCGGAGTTCCGGAGCAGGTCGAGCGCACAGGCAGAACCTTGAAGGCCGCCTCCTAACACCAATATCCGCACAACGTTACTCCCGGTTCGCACGGTTGGATGGGCCGGAAAGATAGGTAATCCCGCCATACGCAGGAATGCCCGCCTTGGCGACGGCGGGTGCTCATCATAGTTTCGTGCGGTGCCTTCCCAGTCCTCCTCCCACAGTCCGACAGACACGCGCCAGCGCCTGATGCGCGCCGCGCTCGATCTTTTTACGAGCCAGGGGTACCACGCGAGTACCACGGGGCAGATCGCTTCCCGGGCCGGCGTGGCGGAGGGCACGATCTACCGCCATTTCGCCAGCAAGGACCACCTGCTGAACGACGTGTACCGGGCGGCCATCCGCCGTTTCGTTCGGTCCACCCAGGAGGCACCGGCCACGTCCTCCTGTCGTGACCGACTGGCGTTCGTCGCGGCCGATTGGAGCGAGGTAGCGCGACGCGACCCGGCACTCGTGCGCCTCGTGTTTGCCAGTCACCTGACCGGTCTGGACCGGGAGAGCCGGGCGATCATGACCGGCCTCACCACCGCGCTCGGCGGGATCATCGCCGGTGGCAAAGCGGCCGGTGTCATTCACACCGGAGAGGCCGGCATGTGGGCCGGGGTGTGGTTGCGGATCATCACCCTGATGATGGAGCAGGTGGCAGCGGGCGCGTGGGCCCCCGATGGCCCGCAGGCCCGGAGCGTCATCGAAGCCGGCTGGCGGGCGATTCACGCGCCGGACACGGACCGGTCGCAGGGTGGACAACCAGCAGGGAACCTGTAATCTAGTTGGCACTCGAACCTGGAGACCGTTCGTGACGCAATCTGGCGGAATCAGTCGGGACTCGTGGGGGACACGCGCAGGATTCATCCTGGCGGCTGTTGGATCGGCGGTCGGACTCGGCAACATGTGGCGGTTTTCGTACGTGGCCGCCGAAGGCGGTGGCGCCGCGTTCGTCTTGCTATACCTCGTGTTCGTCGCGGTCATCGGCATTCCCCTGATGACGGCGGAATTCGTCGTCGGGCGGATGGTACATATGTCGCCGGTCCAGGCACTCAAGCGGCTGGGCGGCGACGCCTGGACCCCCCTCGGCCTGCTGTTCGTGTTTTGCGGGCTCGGGATCCTGTCGTACTACTCGGTCATCGCCGGCTGGACCATGCGATACGCGGTCGACGCGCTCCGCGGCGCGATCCCGGAGGACGCAGGGGCCTATTTCGGCGCCGTCGGCACCGGCTGGCCGGCGGTCGTCACGCACCTGCTGTTCATGGCATGCACCATCTTCATCGTGGTGGGCGGCATCAAGAAGGGGCTGGAACGCACCGCCATCGTGCTGATGCCCGTGCTCTTTCTCCTGCTGATCGGGCTCGCGGTGTGGGCAAGCACGCTGGAAGGTGGGGCGGCCGGGTACGCGTACTACCTGAAGCCGCAGCTCGGTGAACTGTTCAATCCACAGATCATCACCAGCGCCGCCGGCCAGGCGTTTTTTTCGCTGAGTCTCGGGATGGGCGCGCTCATGACCTACGCGTCGTATCTCACGTCCAAGGAGAACCTTGGTCGCGAAGCGGCCGTGGTGGCGCTCACGGACTTCGGCGTCGCCTTCGTCGCCGGGTTGTTCGTCTTCCCGATCATCTTCCACTTCGATCTGAGTGCCACCATCGGACTCGGCAATCCCATCTCCGACAACACGGTCGGGACGTTGTTCATTTCGATTCCACCGGCGCTGGGAAGCCTGGGCTCCATCGGCAACATGATCACCGGAGCGTTCTTCGTCATGTTGTTTTTCGCCGCGATCACCTCGTCGATCTCTTTGCTGGAGGTCGTCGTCTCGGCGGTCATCGACAGCTGGCACTGGCCGCGCACCAAGGCCACGCTGGTGTTCGGCCTGCTGATCACACTCCTGGGCATTCCGTCGGCGTTCAACCTGAATTTCCTCGACTTCGCCGACAAACTCGTCGGCAACGTCATGTTGATGATCGGAGGACTCTTCACCGCGCTGCTGGTGGGATACACGGTACGGCCGCAGGCCGACGCCGAGTTGGCCGAAGGGATGACCAATGCCACCGCTCGAAACGCGTGGATGGTCTTCGTGCGTTACGTCGCGCCGCCGCTGCTGATTCTGGTGCTCGCGTTTTCGATCCCGGACCTCATCACCAAATTCAAGACGCTGGTCGGGATGTAGGGCCGTGTCGGCCGGGACGACCCCAGCACATCGGTTCTCGCAACTGCGGTTACGTAATGCACCGCGGAGGTCGCAGAGCAACCAACCTCCACCGCACATTCGACCGCGTTACGGTACTTGTGGCCGCGGGTACTAGCGTGCTGAGTAGCTGACGCGGTAGATCCGGCCACCCTGATCGTCGGAGATCAGCAGGCTGCCGTCGGGCGCCGTGAGGACGTCCACCGGCCGGCCCCACGAACGCCGACCGACCTGCCAACCGGAAATGAAGTCGATCGGGTCGCCCGCAACCCGGCCACCGTCGATCGGAATCCGGATCACCTTGTACCCGATCGGGAACGATCGGTCCCACGACCCATGGAGCGCGACGAACAGGTTGCCCCGATACGCCGCCGGGAACCGCGTCCCGCCATAGAAGGTCAGACCGAGCGGCGCGGTGTGCGCCGGGAGCGTCACGGCCGGCCCAATCGCGTCCGCGCAGCGGGCCGCCTGCGCCTGGTATTCCGGGTTCGGTGTGAGCGGCAGATAGCACTGGGGCCATCCGTAGAATCCGCCGCGCCGGAGGATGTTCACCCGGTCCGGCGGCACGTCATCGCCCAGACGGTCACGGTCGTTGTTGGTCGCCCATACCTCGCCCGTTACGGCGTGCACGGCGAGCCCGACACTGTTGCGCAACCCGGTCGCGAAGACCGAGGCGTCCGATCCATCCGACCGAAACGACAGGACGGCGGCCCGCCGGCTGTCACGTTCATCACAGAGGTTGCAGCTCGACCCCACCGATACGAGCATCTCGTCGTCGCGAAACACCACGGTCCGCGTCGCATGACCCCCGCTCGACGGCAGGGAGGCGACGACGACCTCGATGGGACGGAACGCCGGTGACACGCCGCGCACCACCCGGTGCTCTTCAGCGACGTACAGGGTATCGCCGCGAAAGGCCAACCCATGCGGATTCCGGAGGTGCTCCAGGACCGTGGTCATTCCTTCGGCGCGACCATCACCATCTCCATCCACCAGCCGCACGACGCGACCTTGGGATGTCAGGGACACGAACACCGACGAGTCGGGGCCAACGGCCATGAAGCGCGCGGAGGGGAGCCGCTCGGCAAAGACGTCGATCGCAAACCCGGCGGGAAGCACCAAGGCGTTCCCCGCCACTCGCTGCATCACATAGGTCGAATCCTGGTCCGCGGCCGTGCCTTCGCCCGGCGCACGCTGAACGCATGCGACCGCGAGCAGAAGCAGCACGATGGTCCGGGGCACTCCGGACGTCGATCGGGATTCAGGACGCATATACGCCTTCAACCGCCGATGCCGGCTTCGATTTCCCGGACCGCTGACTCTCCAGCGCCTCTTCGGCCGCCTGATCGACCTCGACCGTCACGCGCTCCTCGATCGCTTCTAACGCCTGCGCCGAGACGCCCTTTCGCTTCAGGTACTCTTCGAACACGCCTATCGGGTCACGCGCTCCCCACGTCTGGAACAATTCGGGGGGGAGCAGGGTCCGCGCCTCGTGTTCGTCATGTGTCGCGTGGCCACCCATCCGGAACGTCTCCGCGGCGAGCAGGACCGGACCGTCACCTGCGCGGCACGCGTCCGCGGCGAGTCGCGTCGCGGCGAACGCGTCGAGCACGTTATTGCCGTCGAACGGCCAGCCGCGGGCCCCGTACGCCCGGTGCAGGTCGGTGAAGTCCGCGGGCAACCGGTGGTCCCGCGCGCGGGTGCCGAGGGCGACCTGGTTATTCTGGATGATGAAGATTGCCGGTAGCCGCTGCACCGCGGCGAAGTTGAGCGCCTCGTGGGTTGGACCGGCGTTCACCGACCCATCGCCGATCCACGTCAGTGCCACGGCGCCCTCACCCCGCAGTTTGAACGCGAGCGCGATGCCCGCCGTTACCGGCGGCATGTTGCCGATGTGCGAGATTGGCTGGAGCACGCGGTGGGCCATGTCCCCGACGTGACCGTCGCGCCCGCGGGACGGCGCATCGGACGTCCCAAGGTATCCGCGGAGCATGTTCGCGACGGACATCCCCATTTCGCAGCACGCGCCGGCGTTGCGTATCATCGGCGCCACGACGTCGCGGTCCCGATCGAGCGCGTGGGTCGGCCCGACGGTCGCCGCCTCTTCTCCGGTTCCGAGCCAGGCCTTCGAAATGACCCCCTGATGCACCCAGCGCTTGAGCATGACGTCGTGCAGCCGCGTCCGCACCAATCCGGCGTACAGCGCAAGCACCCGTCGCTGGTCGATGCCCGCGATGATCGCCCGGCGCGCCGGATCGGCGTCGCACACGCGCTCGAAGTGGTCAACCACCGCCGGGTCGGCGGTCCACGCGACATACTCGGGAGGATCGAACGCCGGGAACCGTCTCATCGTGTCGCCGCCGGCGCGCTAGGTCCGTTGACGAACCTGTTTCACGATCGCGCCGCCTTTCATCACGAAATCGACCCGCTCGAGCAGCGTGATGTCGCTGAGCGGATCGCCATGCACGGCGACGATGTCGGCAAACCGGCCGGCCTGGACGCTCCCGACCAGCTCGCTCCAGCCAAGCAGGTCCGCGGCGTTCCCCGTCCCGGCGACGATCGCCTGCATCGGGGTCATGCCACCGAGCTCGACCATGAGCGTAAACTCGTGTCCGTTTCGGCCGTGCGGCATCACACCCGCGTCGGTCCCCAGAGCGATCTTGACCCCTGCGGCGACGGCCGCGCGAAACGAGTGACGCATGATGGGCGCGATGGCCAGCGCCTTGGCGGCGCGCTCGCCGGTCAATCGTCCACTCTGTGCCAGCGCTTCCACCGCCTCTCCCGCCATGAGCGTCGGAACCAGGTAGGTGCCGTGCTCGATCATCAGGCTGATCGCTTCGTCATCGAGCATCGAGCCATGTTCGATCGAGTGCACGCCCGCCCGCACAGCCGCCTTGATTCCCACCGTTCCGTGCGCGTGCGCCGCGACTCGCCGCTCCACCATGTGCGCCGCGTCCACGACGGCCCGCAGTTCCTCATCGGCGTACTGTTGCACGCCGACCGAATCACCTTCCGACAGGACACCGCCGGTGGCGCAGATCTTGATGACATCCGCACCGAACTTGACCTGATACCGAATGGCCGCGCGAATCGCGTCCGGTCCGTCGGCGATCCCCTGTGCGATCCCAATCGGTTCGCCGAACAAGTCGCCGACATACCCATTGGAACCGTCACAATGGCCGCCGGTGATCCCGAGGGCGTGGGCCGCGACCTGCATGCGGGGGCCCGGCACACGACCGGCATTGATCGCGTCGCGCAGCGCGACGTCGGCGTATCCCCGAGCCCCCACGTTACGGATCGTGGTGAACCCGGCCTCCAGGGTCTCGCGGGCGTGTTGCGCGCCGCGGAGCGCGGCGTCGGCCGGGGTCTCGCGCACGAGCTCGTTTTCCCATCCCGGCTCACCCAAGACCGTTCCCGCGACGTGGGTGTGTGCGTCGATGAATCCCGGCATGACCGTCATCCCGGAGAGGTCGATGACGCGGGCGTCCCGCGGGATGCGAACGTCCGGACCAACCGCGGTGATGCGATCGTTCTCGATCAAGATGATCACGTTGGACCGCGGGGCGGCACCGGTGCCGTCGACGAGCCTGCCGGCGCGAACGGCAGTCGTCTGCGCGGAGGCCATGCTTGTGATTGCCGCAAGCAACGAGGCCGCGGCAAGGTAGTGCTTCATCGGATCGAGCCTCCTAGCGAAGAAGGGGACGGAGTCGTTCGAGGACCGCCGCCGACCCGTGGGCTTCCGCCATTGCCTTGCCGAATTCCAGCGTGGTAGGGTAGCGGTCCGCCGGATCGGACTCGAGCGACCGCATCAGTGCCTTGTCGACCGCGTCGGAGATATCGGCGCGGTACTGGCGCAGCGGCGTGGGTTTGCCGCGCAGCCGTGCGATCATCATCTCCTGCGCACTGCGGCCCTGGAAGGGGAGCTTACCGGTGAACATCTCGAACGCGACGATGCCGAGCGCATAGACGTCGCTGCGCGCGTCGAGCTGTTTCCCGCGAATCTGCTCGGGACTCATGAATTCCGGTGTGCCAAGAATGATCCCGGTCGCCGTGAGCTTCGCCATGGACGGATCGGCGCGGTTTTCCTTGGCCAAGCCGAAGTCCATCACGACCGCCTTGTCGGTTCCATCGTCATCCGGCACGATCATGACGTTCTCGGGCTTGAGATCACGGTGCACGATGTGCAGCTGGTGGGCGTGGTGCAAACCCGAGCAGATCTGGCCGAGCCACTCGATACCGATATCCATGTCGATCGGTCCGACCTTCACTTCCCGATCGGAGAGCAACTCGCCCTTCAGATAGGGCATGACGAGGTAGATGAGGCCGTCCTCCGTCTCGCCGAGCCTGAGAATCTTGCAGACGTGGGGGTGTTCCAACCGCATCGCCAACCCCGCCTCACGCCGCAGACGTTCCACCGAACTCTTGTCGGCACTGAGCTTGGGGCTGAGAATCTTGATAGCCACCACCGTGCCCCGCGTCAGGTCCTTTGCCTCGTAGACATAGGACATGCCGCCCTCGCCGAGACGGCGGACCACCTCGTAGCGGTTATCGACCCGCTGGCTGGTAAGCGTGAACCGGTCCGGGGTCTTCGGCTTGTACGCTTTCCGAATCGTCGTGCCCGACGATCCGGCGACGGCAACGTCGACCAGCGGATTGCCGTCCTTCGGGCAAAACCGCGCATCGCCCTCGTACACCGTCCCGCATTTGGTACACCGCCGGCTCATTGACGCACCTGATTGCGTCCTTCGTCTTTGGCACGATACATGGCTCTGTCCGCCCGTGCGATGAACTCCTCGCCATCCTTCACCCGGTCCTCCGGAATGCTGGCCACCCCGATGGACACCGTAACGTACAACGGATCGCCGGAGTCCGCGAAATCGACCTCGGCGACATGGACGCGCAACCGCTCGGCGAAGGACGCGGCGCCCTCCCGCGCCGTATCCGGTAGCACGACGATGAACTCGTCGCCCCCGTACCGGGCAACGATATCCACCGACCGCGCCTCCTGTCGGAGCATCTCGCCGATCCGGCGCAGCACTCCGTCCCCGGCCAGGTGCCCTCGCTGGTCGTTCACGGTCTTGAAGTTGTCGATGTCGACCAACAACAATGCCAGGAGATGGTCGTACCGCTTGACCCGCTCCACTTCCCGATCCAGACGCTCGAACAGCGCGCGCCGATTGTGACAACCGGTAAGCGGATCGGTGCGCGCAAGCTCCTGGAATCGCTCGCGGTCCGACACCGCCGACTCCAGATCATACGCCTTGTCGATGGCGGTGACCGCGGCCGAGATCACGGTGCTCGCGAACGCCACGTCGTCCTCCCGCAACGGCGTATCGGCGTCCGTCGTCCGGAGAAAGAAGACTCCCCGCTGCTGTTTGCGGAGCGAAAACGGCAGGGCGATGGCCGAACGCGTCGTCACCTCCACGCCGCTCTCCCGCCATTCTTCGCGCACCGTGGCGTACAGCGGATCCGTGTGGACGTCCTTCACGAGCACGGCACGGGCGGTATCGAGCGCGCGCTGGATCTCGGGGTATCGCACGAGCGCGATCTCGAGGTTACGCAAAGACGGGTTTTCGAACGCGGCCACCACGAGTCCGACTTCGTCGCCCGGCTGCGCCAGCACCATCGAGCACTTGGACAGATTCAGCACCCGGGCCACCCGCCGGGCCAGGATGTGATAGATCTCGTCGGCCTTCAACGAGTCGGTGATCTCGTGCAGGATGTCCACCATCTCGGCCCGCACACGGGCTTCGTCGGTGCGCACCCGCACCTCCACCGCCATCCGGTCCGCTTCGGCTCTGACCTGCTTGAGGGCGTTCGCGCCGCGCAGCCGGGCGTCGACCCGCGCCAGCAGCTCCCGCACCCGGAACGGCTTGGGAATGAAATCGTCAGCCCCCAGCCCAAGCGATCGCGCCGTCGCTTCCTCCGGCGGCATGGACGAGATCATCAACACGGGCAGTTGTTTCCAGCGGGGATCACCCTTCACCTGTTCGAGAAGCTGGAGGCCATCGACTCTCGGCATCATGATGTCGAGCAGGAGCAGATCGGGCGCTTCCTGCTCGATCATCTCGATCACCCGCTCGGCGCGATCGGTGACCACCACCTCATGGCCTTCGCCCTTCAGGATGTAAACCAGGGTCTTCAGCAGGGTCTGATCGTCATCGGCTACGAGGATCTTGGCCGGTTCGGGGCTCATGCCACCTCTCCGGCGAACGCGCGGACCTGTTCCGGATCGACGTTCCCGCCACTCACGACGAGCACGGTGGGACCGGTCGGTCGAATGGCCCGCACGCGTAACGCCGCCGTGGTCGCCGCGCCCGACGGCTCGACGGTGAGTTGCATGACGCGATAGAGCCACCCCGTGGCCGCCGCGATGGCTTCGTCGTCCACCGTTACCGCGTCGATCCGCCCCTGCACGTGCGCGAAATTCAGTTCCCCGACCGCAACCGGCAGGAGGCCGTCCGCGAGGCTCTCGCTGCGATCCAGCCGCACCACCCGTCCGGCGCGCAACGCCGCGCCCATGGCGGCGGCCCCGATCGGTTCCACCGCCGTGACCGCCGCGTCCGGCGCCAGTGCCGTGATGGCCGTCGTGATACCGGCGATGAGCCCCCCCCCGCCCACGGGGACCGCCACGTGACGTACATCCGGCAGGTCCTCGATGATTTCGAGTCCCACCGTCCCCTGGCCGGCAATGACGTCGTGATGCGCAAACGGCGGGATCACCGTCAGGGCCTGCTCCGCGATCAGTTCGTCCGCGCGCGCCTTGCGATCCTCGGACGTGGTTCCGGCGAACTCGACCTCGCCACCCCATCGTTTCACACCGGCCACCTTGATCGACGGGGCGGTCTCCGGCATCACGATGACGGCACGGATACCGAGCCGCCACGCGGCAAACGCGACCGCCTGGCCATGATTGCCACTCGAATACGTGATGATGCCCCGCCGTCGAGCATCGTCGGGAAGCCGGCGAACGGCCGTCCACGCGCCGCGCAGCTTGAACGCACCCGTCGGCTGACGGTTCTCCAGCTTGAGGAACACGGGAACACCCGCGAGCTCGGCAAGCGGATCTGCCGGAACGAGGGGTGTACGCTCGGCGACCCCGACGAGCCCGGCGGCCGCCTCACGGATCGCATCGATGGTCACCAGCGCCGACGAAACGGGGACTGAGGTCCGGATCACAGTCTGCGAATCTATCCAGTGCGGACCTAGACGTCCATTTCCCGCTGATCGCGACCCTCGACCACGACTTCCGGTCCTTCGTCGTCCTCGCCACCCTCGCCGCCGTTTTCCCCATTCCCGTTTACGTCCTCCCGAACCACGCGCGTGACGTCAACCACGGTATCCCCGGGATCGGGCGTCATGACCTTGACACCCTGCGTGTTCCGTCCGATCACGCGTATCCCGTCCACCGGAAGCCGGATGATCACCCCGTGCCGCGTGATCATCATGAGTTCGTCCTCCGGGAGCACCTCCTTGAGGGCCACGATATCGCCGGTGCGGTCGGTCCGTTTCAGCGTGATGATTCCCTTGCCACCCCGCTTCTGGACCCGGTACTCGCCCAACTCGGAGCGTTTGCCCAAACCCTTCTCACTCACCACAAGCAACGTGGCGTCCCGCCGCACGACGACCATGCCAATGACTCGATCCCGGTCGCCAAGCACGATCCCCCGAACGCCGGTCGTCGCGCGACCCATCTCCCGCGCATCCTTCTCGTGGAACCGGATGCTCATGCCCTTGTTCGTGGCAAGGATGATGTCGTTCGTCCCGTCGGTCACCTGCACGTCGATGAGTTCGTCCCCGTCAACGACGTTGATGGCGTTGATCCCGTTGGCCCGCGGGTTCCCATAGGCGGACAGCGCCGTCTTCTTCACGGTGCCACGCGCCGTGGCAAACATCAGGAAGTGCGTATCCGTGAACTCCCGCACGCCCACGAACGCGGTAATTCGCTCGTCCGGTTTGATCCCCACGAGATTGACGATCGGCTTCCCGCGGGCGGCGCGGCCTCCCTGTGGGATGTCGTACACTCTGAGCCAGTAGACCTGTCCGGCTTGCGTGAACACCAGCACGTAGTCGTGCGTCGACGCAATGAACAGGTGCTCCACCCAGTCGTCTTCTTTCGTCCCCATGCCGGCCAGCCCTCGGCCGCCGCGTCGCTGTCGACGGTAGGTACCAACCGGAATCCGCTTGATGTAGCCCGCGTGCGAGATCGTGATCACCATGTCCTCCTCGGCGATCAGGTCCTCGATGGCGAAGTCGCCTTGATCAGCCACGATCTCGGTGCGCCGTTCATCACCGAACTTCTCCTCCAATTCCTTCAGCTCGTCCTTCAGGATGGTCATGCGCGTTTCCTGCGACCCGAGGATCTCCCGCAGCGACCCGATGAGGGTCCTCACCTCGGCGATTTCCTCTTCGAGCTTACCGATCTCCAGCGCGGTCAGGCGGGCGAGGCGCATGTTCAGAATCGCTTCGCTCTGCTTCTCGGACAGGCCGAATTGCTTGCGCAGCGATGCGTCGGCCGAGGGCACGTCCTTGGCCCCTCGAATGATCTTGATCACCTCGTCGATGTTGTCGACGGCGATCTTGAGTCCCTCGAGGATGTGCTCGCGGGCTTCCGCCTGGGCGAGGTCGAACTCCGCCCGCTTGGTGATCACCACGTGCCGGTGATCGACGAAATGCTGGAGCATCTCCTTCAGCCCCATCACCTTCGGGACGCCATCCACCAACGCCAGCATGATGGCGCCGAACGTGGCCTGCATCTGCGTCCGCTTGAACAGTTGATTCAACACGACCTCGGGGTTGGCATCCCGCTTCAATTCGATGACGACGCGCATCCCGTCGCGATCGGATTCATCCCGCAAGTCGGATATTTCGGTAATCCGCTTGCTGCGCACGAGCTCCGCGATCTGCTCGATGAGTCGTGACTTGTTGACCTGGAAGGGAATCTCGGTGACGACGATCTGAGACTTGCCGGTCGATTCGCGTTCCTCGACCTGCGCGCGGGCCCGCATGATGATGCGCCCGCGACCGGTCTCATAGCATTCAGAGATCCCGTCCTTCCCGTAGATGAACCCGCCGGTCGGGAAGTCCGGACCCTTGATGAACCGCCGAAGATCCCCGACCGCGCAGTCCGGGTTGTCGACCAGATACCGGGTGGCCGCACCGATCTCCCGCAGGTTGTGCGGAGGGATGTTGGTCGCCATGCCAACCGCGATCCCGGAAGCGCCGTTGATGAGCAAGTTGGGCACCCGCGCGGGCAGCACGGTCGGTTCCTCGAGCCGGTCATCAAAATTGGCGGTAAAGCGAACGGTCTCCTTGTCGATGTCCGCCAACATCTGGATCGCAATGGGTGTGAGACGCGCTTCGGTGTACCGGTACGCCGCCGCCGAATCCCCATCGACCGATCCGAAGTTCCCCTGGCCATCGACAAGCGGATAGCGCAACGAGAACACCTGCACCATGCGCACCATCGAGTCGTATACCGCGGTGTCACCGTGCGGGTGGTACTTGCCGAGCACGTCGCCAACCACCGTGGCCGACTTCTTGTACGGGCGGCCCGGCACCAAGCCCAGTCCGTTCATCGCGTACAGAATCCTCCGATGTACCGGCTTCAGCCCATCGCGCACGTCAGGGAGCGCGCGCGAGACGATCACGCTCATCGAGTAGTCGATGAACGACTCTTTCATCTCGTCTTGAATCAGCCGGGGGAGGATGCGTTCGCGTTGATTGGGGGCGGTCATGAGCTAGCCTCGACGTACGAAAAAAGGGGCCGAAATGACCCCCTGGTGGAGTCCGATAATAATAACCCAGAATAGGGGGCCAAAGCAACACCGAAAAGCACTGCCAAGTCCTTTTCAGGTATGGATTTACGGCTCGTTGACCCTCCCCTCATTCACGCCGCGCGCGATGCGCGCCTTCACCACGGAGGGCACGCCGAGCTCGTCGACCGTAACGGCCCAAAGCGCCTTCCGCCGCACCACGGGTTGCGGCGAGGCCTCGATACGGAACGGCAACCGCATCGCGCCAAGGAACCGTCCCGCCGGATCAAAGATGTCCAGGACGCGACCTTGATCCTCCGCACTGGTAGATGGAATCACCCACAAGGACCCGTCGGTCAGCACGAAGAAGTCGACAAGGGCGGGCTTGGAACCCGGAATGCGCGATTCGTCGATCCGGCCACCTTCGTCGACGAACCACGCGATCTCTTCCAGCGCGGCGCGCCGGTCGGCGCCAGTGACCGGGACCGCGACAGCGGCGCGCTCGATCACCCGCGCGGTGTCGTGGGTCAGCGTGGTCTGGACAAGGCGATAGGGATCGGTGATCGTGCTCCATAGGTACGAGTGTCGCGGGCTTCGTTGGCCGAATCCCCCGCGACCAGCGCGAAGCGCGAAGGATCGCGCGGTGATACCCGCACCGGGATGAAGTTGAAGAAGCGGCCGCTGGTGTCGAATCCACCGGGCCATCTGGTGGTGAAGAACGTGCCGGGCAGGTAGTGGCCGCCCGCCCCCTCGCGTCCTATCGTGCGGACGAAGGCGCCTGCCGAGTCGAAGACCCGGGTTTCCTGGGCCTGTCCGTCGAGCACGTACAGCCGGTCCCAGCGGTCGACCGCAAGGGCGCGCACCTGTCCGAACGCACCGGGACCGTCACCCTCAACCGCCCCAAGACGCCACTCGATCTCGACCTGCCAGCCCGTCGAATCGCCCCACCATCCCTCGGCGGGATTGCTGACCAGGATGGTGCCGTTGGCCAACGTGTCGACCGTGCCGCCCCACTCGGCCGAATCGGATAACTCGCCCGGCGTGCACCAGGCCAGTAGCACTGGGAAGAGGACGGGGGTGCACGCCCGCCGAGAGCGAAAGGCAAACATCAACGGTTCCTTAGGGCTTCGTTATCCTGGCACGGATCACGAACGGCACCTCAAGGTCGTCTTCAGTTGCCCCATAGATCATCCCGTCGCGAAACACGGGAACCGGCCGGCGTGCCAGATCGAACGGGAGCCGGACGCGCCCCAGATACCGGCCGACCGGATCGAAGACCTCGAAGAGCCGCCGTTCGTCCGCGAGATTCTCAGTGATCGGAAGCACCCAGATGTTCCCCTCATCGTCGAGGGAGAACTCGCGCGTCGCCGGCTTCTCGCTTGGGAACCGCGACCGGTCGACCTTGCCGCCCTGGCGAATGAACCACTCGAAATTGACCATGGCGGAGTCCACGTCCGCTTCGGTCACCGGGACCGGGGTGAACGCGCGCGTGATCGTGCGCAGCGTATCGCCCGCCAGCGTCAGTTCGAACAGCTTGTACTCGCCCGTGAGCATGGCCCAGATCGTGCCCGAGCGCTCGATGTGCCAAGTCAGGCCGGGGCTGAACGGCACGCCGGCCCGCATGTGCCCCTGCTCGTTCCGCACTTCGAAGTACTCAGCCCGCCCGGGGAAGTCGGGCGGCGTGACGGTGTCCATCGGTTCGAGATCCTGGTCGTACCGCACCAGCCCCATGCGGAACGCCGTTTCGCCCTGGAGCGGCACCGGGCCGTAGAGGTACCCCTGGTCGTCGATGCGGCCCGGCCACGGGATGATGATGAAGCCGCCGGGGGCCTGATGGCTCCCGACGAAGGTCCCGGCCGTGTCGAACAACGAGAATCGGTTGTTTTGAGGATCGGCGATCCACAGGTTTCCATCCGCGCCCCAGTCGAGCTTCAGGGCACGCGCGAACTCGCCGGGCCCGCCGCCTTCGCGACCCATCGTTCGCACATGGGCGCCGGTCGCATCGAACACGCGTAGCTCCTGCGCCTGCCCCTCCAACACGTAGATCCGGCCCGCCGGATCGACCTCGAGTGCGGTGATGGAACCGAACAGATCCGGACCCTCGCCGTCGACGATCCCGATCCGAAGCTCCTCCGCCACGGTCCATGCGTCACCTTCCCGCCAGGCTCCCGTCTCCGGGTTGGTGACGGCAACGGTCCCGCTTTCGAGCGTATCGATCGTGCCGTTCCAGCGGGCGGCGGCGTTGATGTCACGCGGGCCGCAACCCGCAAGCAGCGGTAACAACCCGGTAGCCACGGCAATGGGAAAAGACAGGAGTCGCGGCATGACGATCCTCAGAGGTGGCGGTGGCGGTGACGTGGCGGTTTCCCGTAGGACGCGCAAGACCACTCGATGGTTGCATGATTCACCGGCTGCGGTCTCCGCGTGTTCCTCGGTGAAGACGACGCGGTACGTGCGTTACAGTATTTGTGGCCGCCCGTATTAGCCCGCTCCGGTCGCTTCCACCACACGGCCGCCGTGCCACCCGGTGGACGTGGCCGGTCCGAGCGTGATCTCCGTCGCCACCCGGCGTCGTTCCGGGCCCCGCTCGAACAGGAAGTACAGCGCCGGGGTCACCGTCAGCACGAAGAGTGTCGAGCTGGCGAGCCCGCCGATGAGGGCGAAGCCCAGCGCGTTCCAGATGTTCGAATCGGCGTACTCGCTGAACAGGACGAGCGGCAGCAGCCCGAAAATCGTCGTGGCGCTCGTCATGAGAATGGGCCGGACCCGCTCCAGCGTGCCACGCACGGTCGCGTCTTTGAGCGCCAAGCCCATCTTGCGCCGCAACAGGTTCACGTGGTCGATGAGTAGGATGGCGTTGTTGACCACGATCCCGCCCATCATGATCACCCCGATGTAGGCCTCGCGGGTGAACGCGGCCTCGGTGTAGAAGAACATCAGAAACACACCGACGAGCGCCATGGGGACGGTGAACAACACGCACAGCGGTTGCCGCACCGATTCGAACAGGGCCGCCGTCACCATGAAGATCAGGATTAACGATATGGCAAGCACGCCGAAGATCTGTTGTTGTTCTTCCGCCGACCAGTTCCATTCCTGTTGGCCCTCGATCGTATACCCCTCGGGGAGATCGGTGGCGGCGATGACGGCGTCGCGGACGCGGTCACCGAGCTTGGTGGGGCCGCGAAACTCGTAGCTGACGAATCGCTGATACTGCTGGTTTTCCCGTTCGATCCGATTCAACACCTCGCGCTCGCCCACGATCGCCACGTCACCGAGCCTGACGACCTTGCCCGACCCGGTCTGGAGGAGAAGCTCCGGTACTTCGAGCACGTCGACGTTTTCGTTGCCCGCCAGCTTGACGTCGAACCGCAACTCGTCGCCGCCGATGCGAATCTGCCCCTGTCGCACCGTCCCCTGCACCGCCGACGCGACCTGATACACCACATCCTCGGCGGTGAGGTCGTGCAACCCCAAACGTGCGCGGTCGAGGGTCAGGACGAATTCGCTCGCCTTGTCGCGGGTGAACCAGCCGCCCGCCGAGTTGACGTCGACGTCGCGGATGCGCGAGAACCGTCGCAAGCGTCTCCCCATGTCCTCGGCGATGTCACGCACGGCTTCGTAGTTGTAGCCGAGGATCTTGATGGAGTAGTTGGGCGGTCCCGCTCCACCGCCGTAAAACGACGGACCGTAGCCGTACACGCGTACGTCTGCGCCGCCGAACTGATAGCTGTTTGCCACCATCTGCTCTTTGATCGCGACCGGGATCTGGGTGTTCTCGAGTTCGTCGGGGAACGTCACCCGCATGGCGGCGTACTGCGGCTGCACCTGGGTGACGAACCGGTCGACCTCGGGCGTCTGTTTGAGCTTCTCCTCGAAGAACCGCGCCAATTCATCCGTCCGATCGAGTTCTTCCCCGCGCGGGAGTTGGATAATGACGCTGATGTAGGTCTGTTGCCCGAACCACGAGCGCCACAGGACGCCGCGCGTGACGTACTTGTCGAACAGGGAGTACGATCCGCCGAGCACGACGAGCGCGACCGCCACGGTCGATTTCGGAAATCGCAGCGTGACGCTCAGCATGGCCGAGTAAAACCGGATGTAGATCGGGGGCTTCGGCGTGGGCGCCGGCCCAGCCGCCGGGGCACGGGCGGCGACCACCGCCCCGCCCGTTTGCCGGAAGACCTTCGTGGCAAGCGCCGGAATGAACGTGAACGCCACAAACAGACTGGCGGCGAGGCTCATGCCGACGACCATGGCCAGCGGTACGTAATACACCCGCAATTCGCCTTGCAGATAGACGAACGGGATGAACACGATGACCGTCGTCGCCGTCGCCGCCAGGATCGGGAGGGCCACCTCTCGCGCACCCACGTACGCAGCGTCAACGATGCTCGTGCCGTTTCCGTCGGTCCGGGCTGTCTGCCATTTTCGGTAAATGTTCTCGAGCACCACGATGGCGTTGTCAACGATCAAGCCGAACCCCATCGCGAGGCCCATAAGTGTGAGTACGTTGAGGGTGTATCCGCCGAAGTAGATCAGATTCAGCGCAATCAGGATCGAAAACGCGATCGTGGCGAACACGATCCCTGCCGACCGGAACGACCGCAGGAAGACCAACAACACGACGAAGATCACGCCGGCGGCGATCAGGGCACGCAGCCGGAGATCGGTGAGTTGCGTCTTGATCGCCTCGCTCTCGTCTTCGTCGATCAACAGGCGCACGCCGGCAGGATGGATTCCCTGGAGCTGGTCGAGCCGGTTCTTGACGCGATCGGCCACCGCGACGGTGTTGACCCCTGTTTCCTTGTGGATGAGGAAGGCGACCGCCGGTTGCCCGTCGATCCGGTAATAGGACCGCGCTTCCTCGAAGGTGTCGTGCACCACCGCCACGTCGTTGACGCGAACGATGCGACCGCGGTCGGTCAGGAGCGGCGCGCTGCGGATGTCGGCGGCGGACTCCATCCGATGCCGGATCGCCAGGGTCCGCAACAGACCGTCGGCTTCCACCGCGCCTGCCTCGCTCACGTATTCGAGTTCCAGGATCTTGAGCCATACCCACTGCGGATTGAGGCCCAGCGCCAGCACCTTGTTCTCGTCGAGCGAGATCTCGAGGACTCGGCCGCGACCGCCGTACACCTCGACGCCGGCCACCCCGTCGATCTGGAGCAATTCGGGAACCAGATTGTCGTCGATGTGGGTCCGCAGTGCTTCCAGGGTGTACGGGCCCGTGAGGGTGTATCGGAGAAACGCGGTTTCCTGCCGCCGGAACTCGTCAGGGACGTACGGCTCCACGCGCGGTCCGGTAATCCCGTTCGGCAGTTGGTCCCGGATCGCCGCGAGCCGTTCCGAAAGATCGAGGCGCGCAAAGTCCATGTCGGTTTCGCGCTCGAACTCGATGGTGATCTGTGTGCGGGCCTGACCGTACCGCTCGGACGAGACCGACGACACGTCCTGGACCCCGCGAACCTGCTGCACCGTCGCCTCAAGCGGCGCGGTGACGAACGCTTCCATCGATTCCGGCGAGGCACGGCCCCATTCCGCCGAGACCGATAACTGGGGCAGATCGGTATCCGGCAGCAGTTCGATCGGGATATTGCGCCACGCCGCGATACCCAGCATGGCGACCGCCAGGTACGCCATCGACACGGCGACCGGGCGCTTGATGGAGAGTCGGATCATTCGGCCGCTCCCGTCGCGCCGGCGGTGTGGTCCACCGCGCCCATGCCAAACACCGTCCGCAACCTCGTGCGCGCGTCCTCCAGCAGATCATAGGCAACGGGCACGACGACGAGCGTGAGCGCCGTCGCGCTGATCAACCCGCCGATGACCGCCACCGCCAGCGGCGCGCGCAGATCCGCGCCGCGCCCGAGGCCGAGTGCCATCGGCGTCAGGCCAAGCACGGTGGTCGCCGTGGTCATGATGATCGGGCGCAGCCGCACGCGACCGGCCTCGAGGATCGCCGCGCGGAGCGGCATTCCCTGACCACGCATCTGATTGATAAAATCGACCTTGACGATGGCGTCGTTCACCACGATGCCCACGAGAATCACGATGCCGATGAGGCTCATCGTGTTGAGTCCCTCGGCGGTCACGAACAACCCGAGCGCGGCGCCTGAGACGGCCAACGGGACGCTCAACAAGATCGTGAACGGATGGATGAACGATTCGAATTGCGCGGCGAGAATCATGTACACCAGCAGCAGCGCCAGGCCGAACGCGAAGGCCAGATCCCGGAACGAGCGATCCCGCTCTTCGTTGGCACCGCCGATATCGACGCGCATGCCGCGCGGCGCGGGGACCAGCGCGAGCGCGGCACGCACGGCGGCGACCGCCCGGTCGAGATCGGTACCCTCGACATCCGCGAACACTTCGACCACCCGCCCCTGATCCATCCGTCGGACCTCGGCGGGACCCACCTCGTCGTGCGTGTTCACCAACTCGCGCAATGGTACGCCGGCGATGGTGATCGCGTCCAAGGTCTTGAGCGAACGCCGCTCGCTTTCCGGCAGGCGCACCATCACCGGGACCTTCTGATCGAAGTCGACGTACTCGGTCGCCACAGACCCACGCATGTATTGCTCCACCGTCTGCGCGATCACCCGTGGTTCGATCCCATACACCGCCGCGCGGTCGCGCGCGATCTCGATCTGTACTTCGGGTTGCCCTTCATCGGACCCCAACCGGACGTTGGTCACCGCGGGGACCGTGCGCAACTGGTTCGCCACGATCTGTGCGTGGGCCCACATCTGCGCGATATCGTCCCCGCGCACGCGGACGGCCAAGTCGGCGTCCTCGCCACCAAGGAGTCGGCCGAGCGCGGTGGCGGCCCCGGTCTGGATCGCGACGGTGCCGGGCGGGAAATCGTCGAGACGGGGCCGGACCCGGTTGATGACGGTGTGCGTCGCATAGCCATCCTTGAGCCGCACGTCAATCAACGCCGTGTTGAGTCCGCTTTCCTCATCTTCCACACCGGCCACCGCGTCCTGGCGCCCGATCTTGGCGAAGACCGCGTCGACGCCCTCGTCCGCCAGGAACGCAGACTCGATTCGGGCGGCCGCATCGGTCGTTTCCTCGATCGGTGTTCCCCGCGCCAGCTCGAGTCGTACCGTGAACGCGCCCTGATCGACATCCGGTAAGACATCGCGGTCGAGCGTCGCCGCCAGCGCGATCCCGCCCGCCAACGTCGCGACCGCGAGCGTGACGACCAGACCCCGCCGGTCGAGCGAGCGTTCGAGGATGCGATGGTACCACGCCGCGAAGCGCGCGAACAACCGGTCGAACCAGTCAAGCAACGGCCGGAAGATGGCCCCGATCGCCGAGCCGATCGTTCGGACCACCGCGCGCACCACACGCGCCGGGAGGTTGTGGCGGGTGGTGTCCTCGCCCTTCCAGCGTGCCGCCATGGTTGGCAGCAGGGTGATCGCGACGATGAGGCTCGTGACCAACGCGAACGTGACCGCCAGCGACAGCGCGCCAAACAGCTCCCCGGCCACCCCCTCGACATAGATGATCGGCCCGAACACGCTGATGGTCGTGAGCGTGGATGCGGTGATGGCCCCCTGGACCTCTTCCGCGCCGCGGGCCGCCGCCTCAAGCGGGCTCGCCCCCAATTCGCGATGGCGGAAGACGTTCTCCAACACCACGATCGAGTTGTCGACCAGCATCCCCACGCCGAGCGCCAAGCCGCCCAGACTCATGATATTCAGCGACACGTTCGCCAGATCGAGCAACGCGAACGTGCCTACCACCGAAATGGGAATCGCGAGGGCCACGGCGACCGGATAGCGTGCATCACGCAGGAACAGGAACAGCACCAGAAACGCGAGGATGCCTCCAAAGACCAGCGCCTGCACCACGTTGCTGATGGCATCACTGATGAACCCCGCCTGGGCGACCGCGATGTCCAACTGGATGTCGGGGTACTGTGCCCTGAGCTGTCCCAGCACCGCTTCGACGGCCTCCGTGACACGCACGGTGTTGGCGCCCGCTTCCTTGTAGAGGAGCAGGCCGACCGACTCATGGCCGTTGAACCGCGCGACCGACTCGCGGTCCTGAAAGCCGTCCTCGATGGTGGCGACGTCGCGCAATACCACGAGACCGCTGGCCGCGCCGCTTTCGGCCCCCTGGCGGCCAAGCGGTACGCCACCGATCTCCTCGACCGTCTGGAATTCGCCCAACGTGCGCAACGCGTAGCGATACCGTCCCTTGCGAATGGTGCCGCCGGGTGCGCTCTGATTCGCGGCATCGAGGGCGCGGACGAGGTCGTCGACCGTGAAGCCGTAACTCTCGAGCAGCCGCGCATTGACCTCGACGTGGATCTCGCGTTCCAGCCCTCCAGCCAGCGCCGCCTCGGCGATCCCGTCGATCTGCTCGAGGCGGCGCTTGAATACCGTTTCGGACAGCTCCTTGAGCCCGGCGAGATCCTCCCGTCCCGACACCGACAACGCGAGAATCGGCTCGGCGTTGGGGTCGGTGCGGAGCACGACCGGGCGCCCGGCGAGTTCGGGCAGGTTTTCCCTGATGTTGTCCAGTTGCTCGCGCACGTTGAGGGCGGCGAAGTCCATGTCCGTCCCCCACGAGAACAGCAGCGTGACGAGGGAGACGCCTTCGCGCGACACGCTCTCCACCCGCTCCACCCCGGGCACCCGGCTCACGACACGCTCGATGCGCTCCGAGATGAACCGCTCGACCTCCGTGGGGCCCACGTCGGGGTATGGCGTGTACACGACCAACCGCGGGTAGGCGACACTGGGGAGGAGGTCGATCGGCAACCGGGCAAACGAAATCCCACCGAGGAACAGCACGGCGAGTACGAACATGGCCACCGCGACCGGGCGGCCGACTGACAGACGCGGAATGGACACGGGCAGGACGCTCCTACGGCCGGACCGGCTGTCCGAGGCGTTCCTCGAGCGCCACGATCGACTGCGCCAGTTGGAACCGCGCGTTGATGAGACCGCGCTCTTCCTGCGCCGCCCGGTCGATAAGGAGCTGCAGGTTGGCAAAGGTGATCGCACCGATGGCGTAGCGCTGGCGCGCCAGTCGCAACCGTTCGCTGCTGAGATCCGCCGTGCGCTGGGCCAAGTCTCGGCCGCGGTGCGCGTTACGCAGGTCGATCAACGCCGCACGCACCTCCCGCTCCGCCTGAAGCCGGCCGGCCCGCAGCGTCTCGTGCGCGTTACGCGATTCCAACGACGCGTTGGCGATGCGCGCCGAGGTCTGGAAACCGGTGAACAGTGGCAGGTCGACCGTCATGCCAAACCCCAAGCCGCGATTGCGCGGGTTGATCTCGAACAGCGCGTCATAGCTGCCGAGACTGATACTCCGACTGTACGATGCGTTGACGGAAATCGACGGCCACCGGCTTCCGCGCTCCGCGGTGGCGCGGAGGTCAGCGCCGCGGGTGGTGTTTTCAAGTTGCCGGACAGACGGGTTGACCCGAAGCGCCACGGACACCAACTCGTCGACGTCGAGCACGGCGGGATCCCAGACGTCCGGCAGTTCGCCCACTGCCTCGAACTCCATGTGCTCGCTGATCCCGAGATACTCGATCACCGCCAGTCGGGCCTTGTCGGCCTCCCCGCGCGCGCGTTCCAACGCGAGTTCCTGTGACGCCACATCGCCCTCCGCCCCGAGCACGTCTTCCTGGGTCGCGCCCGCCGTGCGGAAGAGCCGCTGCGTCCGGGCAAGCTGCTCGCGCGCCGACGTGAGGAGCTGATCCTCCAGCGCGATGAGGCGGGCGGTTCGCAGCGCCTCGTAGAATCGTCGAGTGGTCTCCGCGTCCACGCGGTTCGCCACCGCGTCCCGGCTGGCTTCCGACCCGTCCGCCGACGCACGCGCGGCCCGCAGCGAATTCACGTTCCTGAGCCCGTCGAACAGCGTCACCCCGGCACTGAGCGACTGGCTTGCGCTGCTGCTCTGGAAATCGATCGGCGTCGGCAGGCTCACCGGCTGCCCAAAGTCATCCTCGCCGGTGACGCGGGTGGAACTCGAACCGTTGAACGACATGCGGGCACTGACGGAAGGGAAGAAACCGCCCCAGCCTGCACGGAGTTGCGCACCCTGGGCGTTGAGCGTGTGGACCGCGCGTTGATACTCCGGATTGCGTTCGCGCGCAATGGTGATCGCATCGTCAAGCGTCAGGCGCGCCGGGACCTGTGCGGCAACCGGTCCGGCCAGCCCAACCACCGCTGCCAGGATCGCCAGTTCCACCCTCATTGTGGCCTCCCGCCCGCTGCGCGGACGTTATCGACCAGCCGCACGCGAGCGTCGTGGATCAGCGTATAGTGTCCGTCGATCAGCACGATCTCACCCGGGGCCAGCGCATCCGCCTCGCGATCCGGCATGATCTCGACCAGCGAATCGTTGGCAAGCCCGGTCGTCACATAGCGCCACTTGGCGAGCCCCGTCTGCCCCTCGCCCTCGAATACGAACAGCATGGTGCGACGATCGCGTTCAAGCACCGCTGCGCGGGGGACCATCACACGGTCGGGGAACTTGCGCGCCTCGAGCGACACACGCGCATACATGCCCGGCAAGATCCGTCCGTCCGGGTTGGGGACGGTGACCGTAACCTTCGCGGTGCGGGTGTCGCGCTCCACCCACGGATTGATGGTCGCGATGGTACCGACGAACGTCTCCCCGGGAAACGCGGCAAACGCGACGGACGCGCGGCGTCCCTCGGCAAGCAGCCCGATTTCACTCTCGAGTACCTGTACCTCGACGCGAATCGGTTGGAGGTCGACGATCGAGAGCAACTCGTCACCGACCCGGACGTTCTGCCCTTCGACCACCTTGAGGGAAGCAACCCGTCCGCTGAACGGCGCCGCGATCCGCGTGCGCTCGAGCCGGAGCTGCGCTTCCCGCAGCCCTACCTCCGCCTCGTCCAGCCCGCTCTTGGCGCGCGCTACCCGCTCCCGCTCGGCCCGGATCTCCTGATCTTCGATCTGATCGTCGAACAGGATTTGTTCGCGATAGCTGGCTTCCGAGCGTGCATACGCCGCGGCCGCGCGGGCCACGCCCAACGCGTACTCCGTGGAATCGAGGACGATCAGCAGCCGCCCGCCGCGAACGCCCGCGTTCTCTCGCACGGCGACCGAAAGCACTCGCCCTTCAACCTGGGCGAGGATCTTCGCCTCGCGGGCGGCCGCGGTTTGCGCGGCAGCGGACACCGACACCACGAGCGTGTCGCGGAGGACCACGGCGCCCTCGACCGGGATCGCGACATCGGTCGCGAAGGTCGTGGTGGCGGACACCTCGGGAGTCTCGCCGTCAGCCGGTGTCGCGGAAGCCTCGGTGCCGCCGGCATTCCGGCCGGAAATCTTGAGGTAGATCCCGCCGCCGAGGACGGATAACACCGCTACCACGGCGAGAATCGAGAGAAAACGTCGCATAGCCGCTGTCCGGATCGGAGTAGGTATCGGGCGCTGGTCAACCCATTCAATATCCCGCAATACGGGCATACGTGCCACGGCCAGCCGATGATCGGCCTCAAAGGCCCGCAAGCGGCGACATTCGGTACCCCATCGGCCGCGCGGAGTTTGACCAATAAGATGCTGCGAGCGGCCCTTTCGTTGCATGACGCGGAAGACCCACGCCTAGGAGCCACCTCCCGACAGCTCGTGTACGGTCACCTCATCGAGACGGAGCAGGTACAGCCGTCCGCCGTGCAGGGCCGCCGCCCCCGCGCCGCGCTGACGGCCACGATCCCCGCGATCGGGAGGAATCAGCACCTCGCGCCCTGAATAGTCGGCGGGGTCGACCAGTAGGCCAATTCGATCCTTGACCGGTGAAAACAACAGGAGTAGGCGGCCGTCATCCGTAACGCTCAGGGCATTCGCGACCGAGACCTCGTCGTCGTCCGGCCTCCCGAAATCCCGCAAGACCAGGCGGTAGGTCTCTCGCAACGGTTCCAGCAGGGCCCGCGGCAGCTTGGCGATCTGCTGCCGGATTCCATCCGGTCCGAATCGGACGAAGGCCCCGAGGAGCTGGTCGAACACATGCACGGAACCGTCGGGTGTCATCGCCACGAGTTCTCGTCCCAACCCCCGTAGGCGCGGGCGGGTGAGTTCGTCGGGCGGGTACTGGTCCACCGGCCGACCACCAAAGGGGTGGGCGGCCCCGCTATCGTTGACCACCTGCAGGTAGTAGTCAGGCATCCCGGAAACCACGTAGAACCCCTCATCTCCGGCGAACGCGAACGCGACCCGTCCGTCCGGAACGGGATAGGAACGCTCGAACGTCCCGTCCCGGCCGAACACGGAAATCCGTTTGTTGTTGATCTCTCCGACAGCCAGCCGTTGCCCGAACACCTGCATCCGAAACGGGCCGCGCAGTTCGCCGGGACCGGCACCCTCGTGGCCGATCCATCGCGTTGCTCGGAATTGCTCGTCGAAGAACACGATCCGCTCGGCGCGATTCTCGAGCACGACGAGTTCGTCATCGAAAAAGCCGAGGTCGGCGGCACCCGCGAAGCCGATGCCATCGTTCTCGGGGGATATCGCCCCGTCCGCCACGTTGGGGCCCGCCGCTACCGGTGCCCCATCAATCCGAATCAGCGGGCCCGAGTCCCCCGCACATGCCGCCGCCAATGCCAGGATGGCAAACCCGGCGGCCCAACGTACGATCCGTTTCACAGTTCCCCTCCCCCGCGCGAAAGTGGGCCCGCGGCGCGCTCGCGGACCCCAACGTTCGCGTCGTGTCTAGGTGACCTGACCGGTGGAACAATTGACCGTGACAGTGTTGCCGTTCCCATCGCTGTATGTACCCTCGTAGTAGGTCACGCTCGTCGTCGTGGTCTCTTCTTCGTAGCCTGAAAGGGTGATGAGCCCCCAGATCAGACTGATACCTCTCCGAATCGTGGTCGTCGTAGTGACGGTGACCAGGCTTTCGCCCACGAGTTCATACTCGTTTCCCGTCTGCCCGCCGATCGCGTTCTCCGAACATGAGGTGGGGTCCGCAAAGAGCCGCGGAGCCCACACCGCGCTGAGCGCCACGAGAATCGTGACGAGCTTCAGCTTGGCAAACATATCTATGTCCTCCGCGCGTGCACGTGCACGCGGTCGATGTGTTGGGTCGGCACCTCCGGTGAGTCCGGCCGCCGACGTACCGAGTATGGGGCCAAGCCGTTGGCGCGACGTGGCCGCAGCAACGCACGTCCTACCATTTCTTCGCCGGCTCGGTTGCGGGGCTGACTCCCGATCACCGGATTGGCGGCATGCCGCGGTCTCAGGGCGTGTCGTCTGTCGTTCGGGGGTCCAGCGAACAGCCCGAGGCGGGAGGCCAGGTAGTGGCCGCATGCGGTCCCTCCCGGTGTCCGGCTCCGAGATCACGGGGTCAGCTGGACCGGTAGCGGACGGGCGGGCGGGCGTGGACCGCGGCTGGGCGCGCCTCGCGCGATGTGCGCGGAAGCGCAAGGCGAAGTGGACGTCCTTCAGGACGCGTCGCCGGCGGAGCCGGCGCCGAGCGCCGGGTTGACCCGGCGAATCACCGGACGGCGGGTGCTGGTCGGAAGGTTTGCCGCTGAGGATCGGCGGCGTGAAGCCGCAGCGCGGCTCAGCCGCATGAAGCGGCACCCGGTGCGTACCGTCGGTTTACCGACTGAGCCGAGCCGCGGGTTTACCCGCGGATCGCGACGCCGATCGCCTCGTTCGTCCGTCGGCGCGCACGATCGGCGGCGTGACGCGGCACCCGGTACGTACTGTCGGTTTACCGACCGAGCCGAGCCGCGGGTTTACCCGCGGATCGCGACGCCGATCGCCTCGTTCGTCCGCCCCGGCGCGCACGATCGGCGGCGTGAAGCCGCCGCGCGGCACAGCCGCATGAAGCGGCATGCGGTCGCGCGTGACGCCGACGATCTCAAGTGGCTCGAACGGAATCGGCGTTGACGGGCGCAACCATTTCCGGTGACCGCGCGTCTAAGTCAGTGAGCAGGTTGAATCGCCCACGACGCGGCCGGCGCCGCGCAGCACCGAGGCAGGATGCATGATCGCGACGAAACGTAGGGTAGAACACATCGTGATGCGACGGGCATCCGTCAGGCGCGCGCGCGGTCGCATCACGACGGCACGGATCGGGGAAGACGTCACGCTGCTCAACCGTGATGGCACGCCGATCGGTACCGTCTCCACGACCAGCGGTCGGCCGAGTTTCGGCGCCCACGCGCCCGCGCTGTTGCTCCGGCGCGACCTCTGAACAACGGGGTACCAGCCCCTGAAACACATACATCGAAGCCCCGATCTCTCCGGTCGGGGCTTCTTCCGTGGTGGGGTAGCTGGCGTCGGTGTTGATTCCCCGTTGGGAACGCGGAGTACACCGAGGTCACTCACGCCGGCCCTGCGGTTTCCGCCGTCAGCGTTCTTCCGTTCCGGCTAAATCTCGACGACGACCTTCCCCATCTGGCTTCCCGCTTCAAGACGTCTGACGGCGTTCACCGCGTCGTCGAAGGCGTGCACCGAATCGACAAGGGGACGAAGCAGCCCACGCCCCAGCAATCGCACGACTTCCCGGTAGTCCTCCGCACCACCCATCGTCGAGCCCAGAATGTCCCATTGAAACCAGAACAACCTCCGGATGTCGATCGTGACGTGCGGACCGGTGGTGGCACCGCAGGTCACGAGGCGAGCGCCCCGTCCCAGGACGCGCAACGACTGGTCCCACGTTGCCTCGCCGACATTCTCCACCACGACGTCGACCCCGCGTTTCGCCGTGAGCGCTCGGACTTCCTTCACGACATCGACGGACTGGTGATTGAACGTCACGTCGGCGCCCCAGCCGCGGGCGCGCTCGAGTTTTTCGTCACTGGATGACGTGGCAATAACAAACGCCCCGGCCAGCTTCGCGATCTGGAGTGCCGCGCCCGAGACCCCACCGCCGATTCCCCAGATCAACACCGTCTCACCCGGCCGGACGCGCGCGCGCGTGATCAGCATTCGCCACGCCGTCAGGGACGCGAGGGAGAACGCCGCCGCTTCCGGCCACGTGTATGGCGCCGCCGGCGCGGGTGGCGTGGGCAGCAGCGCGACGTTCGGGCCTGGGACGACGATGTACTCCGCCAGCGTCCCCGGCAGGTGCTCACCCAGCAACTTGTACTCGATGCACAGCGAGTGGTTGCCGGCCAGACAAAACTCGCACTGATAGCACGAGATCCCCGGATTGAAGATCACGGCATCTCCGGGTCGAACGTGACGCACGTCGGCACCGACGGCGTCGACGACCCCCGCGCCGTCTCCCCCGACGATATGCGGAAACTCGAGCTCCAACCCCGGCAGCCCGCGCATGGTCCACAGATCGAGGTGATTCAGCGACCCGGCCTTGAGCCGGACACGCACGTCGATGGGACGGATGAGCGTCGGCGCGGGTACGTCGGCCAGACGCAACTGCTCGAGCCCGCCGTGCCCGTCAAGCACAAGCGCTTTCATGAGGTGGGTCGGTGGATCACGGACCTCGTGAGCGGAACGACGGACCGGAGTGTTGGTCCGCAGCACCCTCACGCGGAATCTCGATCGGCGCGCCCGGCTGCCCAACCGTCACCAACAGCACGCGATGGGAGATCCCGCCGCTCGGGAGGAATTCGCTGACCTGTAACGCGAGCATGCGACCGTCGCCGGAGACCGCGAAGTCGGTGATGCTCAGTCCGGGCGGACTCAGCGGCACGGCATCGCCGGACGCGAGGTCCCGGCGCAGGACGGTGGCGGTCGTCGCGCCTCCGGAGGCCTGCTCCGCGATGTACGCGATCGCGCCCTCCGACACCCACTGCGGGTGGGTTTCCTTTCCGGGAGACGCGGTCACGTTCCGCTGGTTCGAGCCGTCGGGATCCATCAGGTAGATATCGTAGTTTTGATCGCGGATCGTGGTGAACGCGATAACGCTCCCGTCGGGGGAGAACGCGGGTTCGTAGTTCGCCGTATCGCCGCGCGTGAGCTGTCGCGGATTGGACCCGTCCGCGCTGATGACCCACACCTGGGGTCGCTGACCGGCGGCACTCACGACATAGGCAATCTGGCGCCCGTCCGGCGACCACGACGGTTGGTCCTCCCGCGCGTCCGTGGTCGTGAGGCGCCGGGGATCGGACCCGTCGGCGTTGGCGACGTATAACTCGAGGTTCCCGTCGCGATCCGAGATGAACGCCACCCGTGAGCCTTCAGGGGACACCGCCCCGGAGACTTCGATCCCCGGATCGTCGGTAATCCGGTTCCAGACACCGGGCGTCCGCGGATCGACCGTGTACAAATCGTGACTGCCGCCGCGCGTCGCGGTGATCAGCAAACTCCCCTGCACGTAGACGTCAACCGTGTCCGCCGCTTCCCAGGGCGTGGACGCCACGAGCTGGGCATGCCCAACCCCGACACCGGTGGCGATGCCGCTGGGGTTCGCGACCAGAACGCTGGTATCGGAACTGGTCCACGTCACCTGCTGGGCCGGGCTGATCGGCGCTCCCGTGTCGTCGGTGAGCTGCGCATCGATGAACACCGTATCGCGGACGCCGATACCGACGCGACCGGGCGTTGCGAGCAACCCGCCCGGGACGACCTCGATCTGCCACGTCGCCTCCAGGATGTCGGGCCCTGGGCCGACGAGGTGCAGTTCGGTTTTACCGATGGTGACGCCGTGCAAGACTTGGGTGGCGGGGTCGAACGCGGCCACGCTGGTATCGCTCACGCTCCAACTGAGCGGTGCCTCGAGAACGGGGGTCTCGTCCGCGCCGAGCGCGGTGACACGGAACTGGACCGTGCCCCCAAACGGTGCGATGACGGGCCGCGTCGGGCCCGGTCGCACATCGAGCGAGGCCACGGGACGATGCACCGTCACCGTAACGGACCGCTCCTGCAAGAAGCCGGCGGCGATGATCTCGGCGGTCCCGGCGGTCACCGCTTCCACGACGCCCAACGGCGTCACCCGGGCCACCGCGGTGTTGGACGACCGCCAAGACAACGACGTGGCGGCGAGCGCGCGATCACCCTGTGATGGGACGCTGACCCGGAGCGTGGTCCGGCCGCCCGGCGAGAGGGACACCACCGGGACATTGAACCCGAACGGCGCGTTCACGACGCGGACCGGTGCGCGCTGCACCAGCCCTTGCGGCGTGCTGAGCTCTATCGTGCCCTGACCTTCGGAGTTGGCCACGACGAGCCCGTCTTCGGAAACGGTCACGATGGTTGGGTTGAGCGAGCGCCAGGTGACCGCCGTCGACGCCGCCGGTGATCCGTCGTCCTTGAGGAACACGGGAATGAGCTGGCGGGACTCCGCCGCGAGCATCTCGATGTTGCCCGGTTCAATCCGGACAACCGTCGCGTCACCCTCGCCGGCAGGGGGGCCCCCGACCGGCTGGGCTCCCGCTCCGACTACCTGCACCGCCGCCGTCCCGACCCGCCCGCCAGCATGTGCTTCGACACGTGCCACACCCGGAGCCACTCCAATGAGCTTCGCGGTCTCGGACAATGACGCGTCGAATTCCACCCGCACGATGTTTGGATCGCTGCTGGTCCAGCGGAACTGCTGCGACACCAGCACGTTCCCGTTGGCATCGTACGCGGTCGCAAATACCCCACCCTCCTGCCCGACCCCGACCGTCACGGTGGGCGGGTTCACCTGCACCTCCGCGACCTGCTGGCCCACGATGGGCGTCACCAGGGCCACGAGCAGAAAGCCGACCGCGGCAGGAATGAGTTTGCGACGTCTTGCCATCATGCCGCCCCACGACAAAGTGGCCTAAACATAAAACCCATCAGTAGATACGAGTGCCAACGTACGTTCCGCGCGGCTCTGATGTCAAGCCGAATCCCCACCCCGGATGGGTGAGGTACCTCGTGAGGCTGCCCTTGCGGGGTCGGTCCCGTCGCAACATGCTTTTCGGTGGAAGAACGCCATCCTCGGAGGGTATGCAGATGACCGCGAGCAGGGATTTCAGCTTGACCGGCGTGGGAGGTCCCGGAATGTGGGATCCAATGCCCGTGCCACCACCGGTGAGACCCGAACCAACCAGCGACACGATCTGGTCTGCCCCCACGGAACCGACGAGTCCCGTAGCCCCAGGCGGGACGCCGGCGCGCGCCAAGCCGGAATCACCGCCCCGCGCAAAGACGAAAGCAGCCAGGCCCGCGGCAAAGAAGAAACCCGCGGCAAAGAAGAAACCCGCGGCGAAGAAGAAACCCGCGGCAAAGAAGAAACCCGCGGCGAAGAAGAAACCCGCGGCGAAGAAGAAACCCGCGGCGAAGAAGAAACCCGCGGCAAGGAAGAAGCCTGCCAGGAGGAAGCCCGCCAGGCGCAAAGCTGCGACGAAGCGCAAACCAGCCAGAAAGGCCGCAACGAAGCGGTCGGTAAAGAAGAAGACCGCGAAAAGGAAGGCGCCGGCGCGAAAGAAGGCGCGGGGCCGCCGCTCGAAGCGGCGCTAGCCGGGACCTCATGGGATCGAGCCGGCACGCACTGGAAATCCTGGTGCTCTCCCTTGTGCTGTGCACATGCGGAGGGTCGGACGAAGAAACGACAGCGTATGTCGGGGCCGGACTGTGGGACGGGACCGGGTCACCGATGTTGCTCGATGCGGTCGTCGTGGTTACGAACGGGGTCATCACTGCCGTGGGACCTCCCGATCTCGTGGAGGTCCCACGCGGCGCCCGCGAGGTTCGGCTCGACGGTCGCTGGATCATTCCGGGTCTCATCGACGCGCATACGCATGCTGAACGCTGGACGCTGCCCCTGTACCTGTCCTACGGCGTCACGAGTATCCGCGACCTCGGCGGCGACCAGGACAGCCTCGTTCAGCTGCGGGATGACGTCGAGTCGGGCGCGGCAGACGGACCCCGTATGTACATATCCGGAGCCGCGATTGACGGCGCGCCGGCGTCCTTGCGCGAAGAAACCGCCGTGGCGAGTGCGAGCGAGGGGCGGCGCGCGGTCGGGAACCGTGTGCTCATCGACGCGACGCAGATTTCGGTTTCGACCAAGATCACCCGGGGTGTGCTGGCGGCGATTCTGCAGGAAGCATCGGCCCTGCAAACACCGGTGGCCGCCCGCCTGGGACGCATCGACGCGGTGACAGCGGCCACGGCCGGCGTGGCATCGATCGAACTGTTGTCCGGCGTCGCCGAGGCGACCCTGCGGAGCCCGCAGCCGGTGTTCGCCGCCTACGACGATTCGCGACGCGGACGGATCGCCACGATGCGTGCGTGGGATCAACTCGACTCGGCGGCTCTGCAGCGGACCGCACAACAGTTGGTGGAGGCCGGGGTCTCCATCGTCCCGGGTCTGCTGGCCAACGAGACGTTTGCGCACCTCGATGACGCATCGTACCTGGCGGCACTCGATCTCAGTGGGGTACCGCCGCCGATTCGAGCAGCCTGGACGTCGGAGTCCCTCGTGCGAGATGCCCGTGCGGCCGGGGCCGACTTCGGGTCCTTTCGCCGCGCGCGATCCAAACAGGACCTGTTCGTTCGCCGATTCCGCGCGGAGGGTGGGTGGGTGGCGGCCGGTTCGGGCAGCCCGCGTCCGCCATTGGCGCCGGGCGCATCCCTGCACGGCGAATTGGCCCTGCTCGTCGCTGCGGGTTTGAGCCCGAAGGACGCGCTGCTCGCCGCGACGCGTAACGCCGCCCGCATGATGGGAACTGACTCGATCGGGGTGCTGCGACCGGGAGCGGTCGCCGACTTCGTCGTGCTCACCGCCGATCCGTTTGCCGACATCATGAATGTCGCCCAGGTTATGTTCGTAGTATCCCGTGGTGTTCACTACGACCCCGCCAACCTCCGGAGTACCCCGTGAGCGGTGGCCCTCCCCCCGACGCTTCGACCCGGCGCCAACGCCTGGGCGCGGCGCGTCCGGGGAATCGCTCGCCCCTGCAGTTTCGCACGGAATTCGAGCGGGCGTTCGCGTTCTTCAAAGGACGGCAAAGCCTGCAGGCGATTTTGGCGCGGCGCCTGCTGATGTGCGGCACGCCTGACGACGACGAATTGGCGGACCATCTGATTCGGGAACGCCGCCGCCGCACGCGCATGGACGGGAGCACCGCCGACTCACTGGTGCTCACGGCGCGCGCGACGTGGGAGATGATGGAACTCGGCGCGCCGCACGACCACGCCGGCGTCGTGCGGATGACGGGGTACCTGCTGAATCGGCAGGATCAGCCGGGTCGCTGGAGCGAGGACGGCGCCGCGGGAAACGGCTTTTTCTCGCCCGGGTCCGGCGATGAACCGATCGCACCGCTGGCGTTGCCATCGGGTACGACGTTTCACGACGACGATGACGCCCGGTTCGTCGCGAGTTGCCTCGCACTCCGGGCGGTGCTTCGTGCCGGACACGAGCGACGCGCGGCCGTGCGAGCGCACATCGAGGGACTCCTCAGCATTCGGACCATCGATCCGCATTTGATGTTTGTGGCGCTCGGGGCCTTGGGGACGGCACCGCCGGAATTCGGCCCCCGTGTCGCGCCGCTCATGGACGCCGTCGCGGAGCGACAACTCGAGGACGGCAGTTGGCCGGGCGTCACAATCTTCCATGCCGCCGACCTCATCCTCGCCGTCCCGACCGCGGCCGCTTACGCTGCGGTGCGTCGAGCCGCACCATTCATCGCGGGGATGCAGACCGCAAGCGGCGCCTTCGATGCAAGCGAGTCGGAGAGCATCGCGCTCATCGCGCTCCGGGCACTGGACGCGTCGCGGACGGCCTACTAGCCAGCCGCCAGCGCCCGCGCGATCCACACCGAACCGACAACCACGCTTGCCGCCGCGGTCAGAGTCGCCGCGACGCGAGCCGCGCGAACCGAGTGCGTTGCCCGACCGACCGCCGCCGCTGCGAGGCCGGCATAGAGCGCCATCGCAAACGTGGTACCGATCCCGAACGCGGCGAGGTATCCTACGGCGGCGCCCGTATCGTCCAACAGCGTGACCGGAATGAGCGCGACCGCGGGCGCGGTTCCGGCGAGACCGTGCGCGGCCCCCACGATGGTTGCGATGTGACCATGCCTGCGTGACGCCTCGCCGCCGGCGTGGTGGTGTGGATGGGTCGTCGGATGATGTGCGTGCAAGTGCGCGTGTGGGTGATCGTGCGGTCGTGACTCGTGCGTTTGGGGATCGTGCAGGTGCATGCGGGTCGCGTTTCTCGCGGCCCAGCATCCAAGGGCGATCATGGCCGCGCCCACGAGCAGCTCGGCGGCGGTCGTGAAGCGTTCCGGTACGGTGAGACCGCTGAGCGCCAGGAGTGTCCCGGCGGCCAGCACGACGGCGGCGTGTCCGACGCCCCACCGGAGCCCGTGCGCCAGCGCCGCCGACACCCGCGGCCGGCCGCCGACGATGGCGGTGACGGCGATCATGTGATCGACTTCGAGCGCGTGGGCCGCGCCGAGCGCGACCGCCGCCGCCAGAGCGGCCCAGAGATCGTTCATATATCCTCATGCGGAGGTCGATTGAGCGACACCCAACGAGACCAGCGTCCTCGCATTCGCTTGACGTCGTTATCGCACGGCGCCGGTTGAGCTTGTAAGCTCGGCTCCGACGAGCTGGCGCAGGTTCTGCGCCATCTTCCAGCGATCGACGACCCGCGTGTGCTGGTCGACGCCGCGACGCGTGACGATGCGGCGGTGTTTCAGCTCGCCCCTGACCGTGCGCTGGTACTGACCGCGGACTTCTTCACACCGATCGTGGACGATCCATATGCGTTTGGGGCGGTCGCCGCCGCCAATGCGTTCAGCGACCTCTACGCGATGGGCGCGCGACCGCTGCTCGCGCTAAACCTGGTCGCCTGGCCGCGCGCGCCGGAACTCCTGGCCCTGCTCCCCGACACCCTGCGGGGCGGTGCCGACGTGGCGCGACGCGCCGGAGCCATGATCCTGGGCGGGCACTCGATCGATGACGCCGAACCCAAGTACGGGCTCGTCGCCATCGGCGAGGTCCACCCGAAGAAGGTAACGACTCTCGCGGGCGCGAAGCCGGGAGACCGTCTCGTCCTGACCAAACCGCTTGGCACCGGCATTCTGAGCACGGCGTTGAAACGCGACTTGATCACCGAGGAAGACATGCGTGAGGCCGTCGAGTCGATGATCGCGCTCAACGACGCCGCGATGGACGCGATGCTGTCGCTCGGGAGCGACACGCACGCCTGTACGGACGTAAGCGGCTTCGGGTTGCTGGGCCACCTGCACAACCTGCTGAGCGCCGGGGGCATCGCGGCGCGGATTGACGTCGGCGCGGTCCCCACATTCACGGGCGTCCACGACCTGGTGGCGCGAGGCGCCGTTCCCGGCGGCACCGATCGCAATCGGGAGGCGGCCGACAGGTTCGCGACCTGGCCCGCAACGATCGACATCGCCGATGCCACGCTTCTGGTCGACGCCCAAACCTCTGGAGGCCTGCTCATCGCGGTCGCACCCAACCGCGCCGACGAATTGGCGAACGAGCTCGTGCGGCGGGGCGCGCGAGGCTGGATCATCGGTACGGTCATGGACGGCGTGGCGGGCGGCGTCGAGGTGGTGTGACCCAGGTCGCCGTCGTCCACGCCGACGAGAGCTGCCTGGGAAACGGCCGGGAAGGTGCGACGCCCGGCGGCGCGGGGGCGCTGATCGAGGTACGGCTTGGCAAGACCATCGTCCGGCACGACCTGCTCCTGGCATCGCCCGACACGACCAACAATCGGATGGCGCTGCACGGAGCGATCGCCGCACTCCAGTTGCTCGCGCGGAAGCAACGCTGCCTCTCCGTCGTCTACGTGTCGGACTCGACCTACCTCGTGAAGGGCATGACGGAATGGGTCCGGGGCTGGCAGGCGCGCGGTTGGCGCCGCAAGGGAGGACCGATCGAGAACATCGAGTTCTGGAAGGTCCTGACCGACGCGGCCCACTTGCACGACGTGCGGTGGCGATGGGTGCGGGGCCATGCCGGTGACGTCAAGAACGAGTACGCCGACGCACTCGCGGTGCGCGCCGCGGAGCAGCAAGTCACCACCGAGGGCGCCGTGGAATCCGGTTTCGATGCATGGCTGGACCAGCGCCGCGCGACCGGACAGTTTACGGACTACGATCCCGACACAGCCTTCATGACAGTCCTTTCGGATGCGTCCCTACGATGACGGTCTTCAAAGACGGCGTCAGCACCAACGATCATCCGCTCAATATCCTGGACGACACCCAGGAGGAGGACCGCGACCGGATACCGCTGTACGAGGTCTACATGCGCATGGCGGAAGAGTTGGCGAAACGGTCGACGTGCGCGCGCCTGCAGGTGGGAACCGTCGTCACCGACGCGCGCCTGGAAAACGTGCTCGCGATCGGCTACAACGGGAACGCCCGCGGGCTCCCGAACCGCTGTGATTCCACCGTCCCGGGGCAGTGCGGGTGTATCCATTCGGAGGTGAACGCGCTGATCAAGGCACCCGGAGCCATCAAGGACAAGGTCGTGTTCGTGTCGAACAGCCCGTGCGTGATGTGTGCCAAGCTGATCATCAACTCCGGCGTCTCACACGTGTACTATCGGCGCGCCTACCGCGACCCCAGCGGCATTGAACTTCTGGCCTCAACCGGCGTGACACCCATCCTCTACGACCGCTGGGCCGAACAGTGGCGTTGATTCCCGACGAATTCGAACAGGTCACCAAACTGTTTCGATGTCTGGTTGACGTCCTCGCGAACAGCGAACCTCAGCGATTGCACTCGACCTTCGAGATCTCCGAGCTGTACCAGCGGATTCTGCCGTATCGCCGATTTCGCAGCGAACTTGGATTCGACACCAACGAAGACTACGAGATGGCATTGTTGCGACTCCTGGCGGGAGACGGCGGGCTGGCGTCCGTCGAACCGGAGGAGGTCCAGGCGGCGCTCGCGCGCGAGGCCGCGCAGCGCAACCCCGACCCGGGCGCGTTTCGCGAGTACGCCGGGGCCGCCGTGCGGCTGAGTCCGGCGGCGGTGGAGCACGTGCTCCACGCCGACCGTGCGTACGCGCCCCCCGAAACCGGTACGCCGCACGGGTTCGAGGCAGCTTCGCCGCCGTTTGCGGAGGACCCCGCTCCGACGGAGCGTGCGCCCGAGGTCGTCGAACCCGCGCCGCCGCTGCCCACAGCCACCCGTCCCGTGGATCCGGTCTTCGAATTGGAGCCGGTTGCGCCCGCCCCCCCGCCAACCCTTCCCAGCCCCGCCGCACGCAGACCCAGCCTGGAAACCCCGGCATGCCGAAGCTGCGGGCGCGGTCTTCCGCTCCATCGAGACGTGGTATACTGCCCGTTCTGCGGCAAGCTCGCGCATACGCCGGCCTGCGCCCGCTGCGGGGCCGCGGTGGAGACCGGCTGGCGCTTCTGCGTCGAGTGCGGCGAACCGGCCGTCACCCACTGATGCGCGACGAGGCTTCCCCCTGACGCGCACGCTGACCATCGCGACCATCGGCGGGGACGGGATCGGACCAGAAGTCGTCACCGCCGCCCAACCCGCCATCGAGCGCGCCGCCGCGGACGAACAGGTCACGATCGTGTGGGATCCGCTCCCGCTTGGCGCGGATCACTACTTGCAAACGGGGAATACCCTTCCCCCGGCGACGTTCGAGCATCTGCGGCACGGCGTCGATGCGATCTTCCTCGGTGCCCTCGGCGACCCACGGGTACCGGGGAACGAGCACGCGCGCGACATCCTGCTCGGGCTCCGGTTCCGGCTCGATCTCTACATCAATTTCCGACCCGTGCGGCTGTTGCACCCCGACCTGTGCGCCCTGCGCGCTACGCCGAACCGACGGATCGATTTCACGATCTTTCGCGAGAACACGGAGGGGATCTACCTCGGGCGCGCGGCATCGAATTATGTCGGGACGCCGGAGGAGGAACACATCGCCGAGGAGGTGCACACCGCACCGAAGGTGGAGCGGATCATTCGTGCCGCGTTCGATTGGGCCGCCCGTCACGGGCGGCGCCGCGTCACGATGGCCGACAAGTCCAATGCCATTCCCGTACACCGGGTATGGCAGCGCCTGTTCGGCGAAATCGCTGGCGAATACCCGGCCATCGAAGCCGAGCACCGCTACGTAGACGCGTTGGCGATGGAGTTGGTACGTGACCCGGATCGGTTCGAGGTGATCGTGACCAACAATCTGTACGGCGACATCCTGTCGGATCTCGGCGCCGGCCTCATTGGCGGACTCGGGGTGGCGGCGAGCGCCAACCTGCATCCCGGCCGGGCTGGGCTGTTCGAGCCGGTGCACGGATCGGCGCCGGCGATCGCCGGGCGGGGTATTGCCAATCCGCTCGCGGCGGTCCTCACCGGCGCGCTCATGTTGCGGGAATTGGGACTCGATCGTGCGGGCTTGCGACTCGAGCACGCCGCCGCGGCCGCGATCGCCGCCCGCGTGACAACACCCGATCTGGCCGGACCGTGCTCGACGGCGGAAGTCGGCGCGTGGATCACCGCCGCGCTGGAGCGTGATACCGCTTGAACGCCGCGGGACTGCCACTTATGCCCCTCCATCCACCCGCCCATATTTAACACCGATTGGTCTCACCAAGTCATCGGAGCTTCCCATGGGAACACAGGGCCACACCCACGACGTCGTCTTCCTGTCCGGCGTGCGAACCGGATTCGGGAAGTTTTGCGGGACGTTGAAGGACTTTTCGGCAATTCAGCTCGGGGCGATCGCGGGACGGCATGCGGTCGAGCGGTCCGGCGTCGACCCCGCGGCGCTGAGCCACGTCGTGTTCGGCAACGCCCAACAGACGTCGGCGGACGCCATCTATCTGGCCCGGCACGTTGGGCTTCAATCCGGTCTGCCGGTTGAAGTCCCGGCGGTCACGGTAAACCGACTGTGCGGTTCGGGTTTCGAGGCCATCATCCAGGGCGCCCAACAGATCCTGCTCGGAGACTCCGAGGTCGTGCTGGCGGGTGGAACCGAGTCGATGAGCCAGGCGCCGCACGTCGTGCGCGGCGCACGCTGGGGTCTCCGCTTGGGGCCGACCGGCGGGCTGGAGGACACGTTGTGGGAGTCGCTCAAGGACCCGCAGTGCGGGTTCTCGATGGCCGAGACCGCGGAAAACCTCGCGGAGAAGTACGAACTCACCCGCCAGGAGGTCGACGAATACGCCCTGCTCACCCAACAACGGGCGAAGCAGGCTTGGGACGACTGCGTGTTCGAGCACGAGGTCATTCCGGTCCCTATCAAGAACCGCAAGACCAAGGCGATCGACGAGTGGCGGGCCGACGAACACATGCGACCCGAAACGACCCTCGAGGGATTGCTCGCGCTGGCGCCGTACTTCAAGAAGGACGGGCTCGTCACCGCCGGGAACGCGTCCGGCATCTGTGACGGGGCCGCCGCGACGGTCATCGCCGGCGCGGACCTGGCAAAATCGCAGGGCGTCGAACCGCTCGGCCGGCTGGTGGCGTGGGGTATCGCCGGGGTGGAGCCGAAATACATGGGGATCGGCCCCGCGCCGGCAGCGCGCAAGGCGCTCGCCAAAGCGGGCCTGACGCTCGACGACATGGATCTCGTCGAAGTCAACGAGGCGTTCGGTCCACAGTACATCGCGGTGGAGAAAGAACTCGGGCTCGACCGCGACAAGACCAACATCCACGGAGGCGCGATTGCCATCGGGCATCCGTTGGCGGCGAGCGGCACGCGCATCACCATTCACCTGCTGCATTCGCTGCGCCGTGCGAAGAAGCGTTACGGCCTCGGGTCGGCGTGCATCGGCGGGGGCCAGGGCGCGGCCGTCATCGTCGAGGCTTTCTGATGGAAATCCTGCTCGGCGTGGCGGCCGGTCTCATTGTCTACACGTTTGCCAGCCTGCGCGTGCTGAAACAGTACGAGCGAGGCGTCACCTTCCTGCTCGGCAAATACTGGGGAACCAAGGGACCGGGACTCGTCCTGATCCCAGCCGGTTTTGCCAAGATGAGCCGGGTGTCGTTGCGGATCATCGCGATGGACATCCAGCCGCAGGATGTCATCACACGCGACAACGTCTCGATCAAGGTCAACGCCGTGTTGTATATGCGGGTCAAGACACCGGACATGGCGATCATCGAGATCGAGGATTTCCTGTTTGCCACCAGCCAGCTCGCGCAGACGACCCTCCGCAGTGTGCTGGGCGAGGTCGAGTTGGACGAACTGCTCGCGGATCGGGAGAAGATCAACGCCATTCTCAAGACGATCGTCGACGAGCGCACCGAGCCGTGGGGCATCGAAGTCTCCGCCGTCGAGGTGAAGGACGTCGATCTTCCGGTGGAGATGAAGCGCGCCATGGCTCGGCAGGCGGAAGCCGAGCGGGAGCGGCGCGCCAAGGTCATCGCGGCAGAAGGTGAATTCCAGGCCGCGGGACGCCTCGCGGAAGCGGCGGGCGTGATGGCGACACAGCCCCAGGCGCTGCAATTGCGGTATCTACAGACGCTGGTGGAAATCGCGACCGAGAACAACTCGACGACGGTGTTCCCGATCCCGATCGACCTGCTCACGCCGTTCATGGAAGCGGCGAAGATGGCCGGCAAGAGCCTTCCGGCGGCAACCGGGACTCCCGTTCCGGCGGCAACCGACAGGGAACGCCAGCAGCGCTGATCCGCGATGACCGATTCCGTTCCGCCCGATCGCCGGATCGACCGCTCGACGCTCGAGCGCGTGATCCAGCGCGCGGCCGAACTGCAATCCAGGGAAACCGAGATCGGCGAGGGACTCACCGAAGACGAGGTGGTGCAGCTCGGTGCCGAGGTCGGTATCTCGCGCGCGTATCTGCGGCAGGCCCTGGTCGAGGAACGGACCCGCGTGGTTACTCGGTCGCCACGCGGGCTGGGCGACTGGATCGCCGGACCAACGAGCGTCGCGGCCGAGCGCACGGTCGACGGCGATGCGCAGCACCTCGAAGAAGCGATCGCCCATTGGATGACCGCGCGCGAGTTGCTCTCGGTGAAACGACGCTACCCTGATCGGACCGCCTGGGAGCCCCGTAGCGGCCCCATGGCCACGCTCAAGCGATCACTGGGCGCCGGCGGCCGGCGGTACGCGTTAGCGCGCGCGCGCGAAGTGGTGTCGGTCGTCATCGATCTCGGGGAGCGACGCAGCCATGTCCGCTTCCAAGCGGACGTTTCGAATACGCGCCGAACGCACCTGACCGGCGCCGCCGGGATGGTGATCACGGGAGCCGGCCTGACGGCCATTGCATTGACGCTGGGCGTCGCGGCTCCGATCGCCCTCGTGCCCGTTCCGCTCGGCGGGCTCGTCGGATTCGGCGTGGGCCGCGCCGGGCAGACCGACGCCGAGCGTACACTAACCGCGCTGGAACAGATCCTCGACGGCCTGGAGCATGGCGAGATCGAGGTCCCGCACCTTCCCGCGCGCCCACCGCATCCGCTCTCGCGGATCGCGGAGGAGATTCGACGGTCGCTGGGTACGTAGGCGACCGAGTGATTGACCATTTTACCGCCCGACGGGAACCATGACCAATATCGAACACGTAGGAGTGCTGGGTTGCGGGTTGATGGGCAGCGGGATCGCCCAAGTGGCCGCCGCCGCCGGATACCGCACCACGGTCCGCGAGGTCTCGGACGACCTCAACGAGAAGGGACGAGGTCGGATCAGCGCGTCGCTCGACAAAGCGGTCGAGAAGGGCAAGCTCGATCAGGCCGACCGCGACGCCACCATCGAGCGCCTCACCTTTGTCACCGACGTCACGGTCCTCAGCGGATGCGATATCGTCGTCGAGGCCGTGACGGAGGATCTCGGCATCAAGAACGCGCTGTGGAAGGAACTCGACGGACTGTGCGGCGCGGATGCGATCTTCGCATCGAACACCTCGAGCCTCACGATTGCGGCCATGGCGGCGGCGACCTCCCGTCCCGATCGGTTCGTGGGCCTGCACTTCTTCAACCCGGTACCGATCATGAAGCTGGTCGAGGTCGTCAAGACCGTGACCACGTCATCGGGCACCTTCGATCGGGCCATGGCGTTTGCCACATCGCTTGGCAAGGTACCGATTGCCGCGAAGGACTCCTCCGGCTTCATCGTGAACCTGCTGTTGGTCCCGTACCTGCTGGACGCCGTCCGCGCCCTCGAGCACGGAGTCGGCACGATCCCCGACATCGACAAGGGGATGGTCCTTGGCACCGGACATCCGATGGGACCCTTCACGTTGCTGGACTTCGTGGGACTGGATACGACGTACAAGATCGCCGAGATCATGTTCGACGAGTATCGCGAACAACGCTACGCACCACCGCCGCTACTCAAACGCATGGTGCTGGCGGGCATGTTCGGCAAGAAGTCGGGCAAGGGGTTCTACGACTACGCCGCGACCCCACCCGCGGTATCGGACTTGGGCTTATGACGTGGTGGGGAACGAGCGCCGAAGTCCATGCCGCCCTGAATGACCTGCCCCCGGCGCTGCTTCTCGCATCGGTCGTGTTCGACCTGCTGGGCAGCGCGACCCGGCGGGACGCGCTGAAAGCCGCCGGATACTGGACGCTGGTTGCGGCGGCCGCAGGGGCCGTGGCGGCTCTGGCCAGCGGGCTGCTCGCCGAACGGACCATCGAGCACGGCGCGGCGGTCCATGCGATCATCGAACGGCACGCCCTGCTTGCCAAGTTCGTCACGGGGGGGATCGTCGCTCTGGCGCTGTGGCGGGTGTGGCGCCGCGGCGCCGCTGGATCGCAGGAGCGCCGGGTGTACCTCGGCGCCGCCACGATCATCGTGGCGCTTGTGGCGTACGTGGCCCACCTCGGCGGAACGATCGTCTTCCGCCACGCAGGCGGCGTTCCCACATCGGTTTTGCAGTCGGCGCTGGACGGCCGCGCGGCCGGCCATCAACACGCCGGCGGAAACGAACATGAGCACCCGGACGCCGACTCCGCGACGGCGGTCGGAACGGAGGTTGACGCGGCTGCGTCCGGACAGCAGCCTTCCACCCAGGATTCCGGCCACACCCACGCTCCCGGTACGCCGGCCCACCGGCACTAACGCAGGAGTCGATCGATGAAACGGATGACCAGTTTCGCTTTTGCTATCGTCCTGATTGCCAGCGCGGCGTGCGCCACCGGCATCCGGCCGGCCTACAGCCCGCTCGTCAACGCGCGCGTGGACACGGTCAACGCTGAGCCGCCCGCCATCATTCAGGAACTCGCGACCCTCATCGCTGCGGAGGCGATGTACCTGCAGTGGCAGAGCCCGGTGGAAGGGTTCCTCGAGACGCAGTGGTTCAACCTGGTGACCCGGGAATCCGGCGTCACCTCGCGATCCGACCCGGATCGGGTGATCCTGCTTCGCTTCTGGGCCGATCCGATCGGGGAAGGTCGTTCCGCCGTGATATCGGAAGCGGTGATCAAGCGTACGACCGACCCATCCGTGCTGCCACGCGATCAGGAAATGATGGCGCCGCCGGGTCATGGCGGTCAGCGCACGCTCGACCGAGTGCTCAATGGCCTCCGTGAACGGTTCGGTCGGTGAAATACCCCGCCCTGATCGGGTTGGCCGTCTGTGGCTGCGTCACATCGGGCTCCCAGAACATCCGCCCGATCGCCGAGGAAGTGATTGAGGCCTCGCAGCGCGTGCTCTGGACGGCCTCCCTCAGGGCACTGACCAACCAGGGATTACCGCTGCGGTTCTCGGACCCTGATGAGGGGATCATCGAGACGGAGTACGTCGATATCAGCCAGTTCCAGCAGGCGGCGGCACAGTATCCTTCCGCCGAACGGCTGGTCCGCTTCCGGTTTCTCTTGCGTGAGGACCCGGAAGGCGAAGGAACCGTGTTGGCGGTCCAGGGGATCTACAGCCCCTTCCGGAGCGGCCTCTCGAACACCCGGCGAGGGGAACGGGCCGTGCCGCGCGACCATCCCGCCGCCGGCCTCATCCAACGGATGGTCGCAGACGCAAGGAAGATCGCCGAGGGCGGATGACGTCGCTGGCGGTTGCCGATCGCGCGTTCTGCGTCGCGGTCCTTCCCGATGTCTCTCGCACGTTCGCACTCGGCATCCGCCTTCTCCCCGCCGGCCTCGAGCGCGCGGTGCGCACGGCCTACCTGTTGTGCCGCGTCGCGGACACGATCGAAGACGCGGTAGACCTTGGGCCGGCCGACAAACAGCGCCTGCTCACCCATTTCGCCGCCTGTCTCGAGGAGGAGGGCGGTGACGCGGACCCGGTGCGGGCGGCATTTGCGGGATCGCGGTCCGAGGCGGAGCGGCTCGCGGTCGAAGCCGACCGGGTCCTCCGCGAGTTCCGCCGGCTTGGACGGTCCGAACGCGATGCGATCCGGCCGTGGGTGCGGGAGATGGCGGCCGGCATGGCGGCGTTCGCCGCCGGCGATGGGACACTCGACACCGGCGACATGCTGGCGCTCGCCGGCATGGAAGACCTCGACCGATACTGCTACTACGTTGCCGGAACCGTCGGTCACCTGCTGACCGGCCTTTTTCGTATCCATGCGCGCGGTATCGACGACGGGCGATTCGAACGGCTCGACGCCCTGGCGACGAGCTTCGGCGTAGGGCTCCAGCTCACCAACATCATCAAGGACGTCGCGGATGACCGAGGTCGGGGATGGAGCTTCATCCCCAACGACCTGTACGACGCGGTCGGGCTCCGCCCGGGAGCGCTGCAGGACCCGGAGGCGGCGCCGCACGCCGGTACCCTGGTGCGCGTGCTCATCGACAAGGCGAGATCGCATCTCGCCGACGCGCTCAGCTACTGCACCACGCTCCCGCGATCCGCGTATCGCATTCGTGTCTTCTGCCTCACCTCGTTGTATTTCGCTGTCGAGACGCTCCGGTTGGCCGAGCGCGATCCGCGCCTGCTGGACCCGACCCACAAGGTGAAGATCACCCGACGTGACGTGTACCGGACCGTGGCGCTCACCCATGCGATCGCCCCGTTCAACGGGCTCGTGCGTGCGTACTACCGCCGATTGGGTGGCGGCTGATCAACCGCCCGCTCGCGTTGGCCGGATGGTAGATTGATTCGTCATGCGTACCTCGACGACCCCGCGGGATTTTGACGGGCGGTTCTTCACCGATCTCGCCGTCCGCAGCGCGTACTCCGAGGGCGCCGGCCCGTACCGCATCATACCTGCCGCCGTCGCGATACCCTCGCGATTGCAGGACCTGACCAGTCTGATGCGCTACGCCACGGACTCGGGGTTGGCGCTCACGCCGCGCGGCGCCGGCAGCGGGCTGCCCGGGGGCAACGTTGGCGCGGGGATCATCGTCGATCTCAGCGCGTTCGACCGGCCGACGCGCGCCTCGTTGAGCCGCACCGCCAACGTCGGAGCGGCCACGACGTGCGACACGCTCGCGCGGGCCGCCGCACTATTCGGCTTGCGTCTCCCACCGGATCCATCGAGTGGTGCGTTTTGCACGCTTGGGGGCATGGTGGCGACCAACGCGGCGGGAGCGCGAAGCCTGCGCGCGGGGAGCATCCGGTCGTGGGTACGCGGGATCGAGATGGTCACGGCGGACGGCGAGGCCGCGTGGTTCGGCCGGGCAACCGCGACGCGCGAGCACCGGCGCGTGTTGCCGGCGGCACGCCATTTGTGCGAGCGCACCGCGGTCGAAGACCGTCTTGCGGCGCTACGTCCTTCGCTCGATTCCGCACGAGACGCGATCGAGGCTCGTTTTCCGAGGACGCGCAAGAACGCGTCGGGCTTCGCGCTCGATCATTTCATCGCGTCGGGCGACCTGGTCGATCTGATCATCGGCTCCGAGGGGACGCTGGGCGTCGTGACCCGCATGGAGCTGCAGCTCGATTTGCTCCCCAAGGCGGTGGGAACGCTGTTGCTGGCGCTGCCGGATGGCACGCCGCTCGGTGAACTGGTCGAGACGCTGCTGGCGCACCAACCGGCGGCGGTCGAGTTGCTCGACCGGTCGTTTCTCGACTTCGCGGGGACGGTAACCGTCCCGCCGGACACGGCGGCGGTGTTGATCGTGGAGTTGGAGGGGTCCGGTCCGGGGGAGCTGCGGGAGGCGGTGGCAGCGGTGGCGCGCGCCGCGCACCCGGCATGTTTGGAAGTGCGGACCGGGGTGACCGGGTCGGATCGCGCCGCCCTCTGGGCCATTCGCCACGGCGCAAGCCCGGCGCTCGCGGCCCTGCCGCCCGAACGCCGATCGGTGCAGGTGGTCGAGGACGGCTGCGTCCCCCTGCGCGCCCTCAGCCCCTACCTCGCGGGGGTCCGTGCCGCGGCGCGCGACGCGGACGTGCAGATCGTGGCCTTCGGCCATGCCGGCGACGGGCACCTTCACGTCAACGCCCTGGTCGATACGACGGCTCCCGGTTTCGAGCGGCGGCTGGAACAGTTGCTGGACGCTGTGACGAGGTGCATCGTCGACCTTGGCGGTACCCCGAGCGGTGAGCACGGAGACGGGCGCATGCGGGCGGGGCTCCTGCACCGTATCTACGGACCGGAGATCGTGGAGTTGTTCGGTGCGGTCAAACGTGCGTTCGATCCGCACGGTATCCTCAATCCGGGGGTCATCATACCGAACGCGACACCCGCACCGTTGCGCGACCTCAAGATCGGGCCGGACGCCGCGCCCATCCCGGACCGCATCGCCGGCGCCTTACAGCGGATCGAGCGCACCGCCGCGTGGGGTACGTCGCCGATGACCCTGGTCGAAGAGGAGCCGTGAAGCCGTATCTGGCCCTGCTACGTCATGTACTCGAGCATGGCGAGCCGAAAGGCGATCGCACCGGCACGGGGACGCTGAGTGTCTTCGGCTACCAGGCCCGATACGACCTGGCCGAAGGCTTTCCGCTGCTGACCACCAAGAAGCTCCACGTGAAGTCGATCATTCACGAGCTGCTGTGGTTCCTGCGCGGTGAGACCAACGTCGCCCCGCTGAACGCGCATGGTGTGAAGATCTGGGACGCCTGGGCCGACGGTGCCGGGGAGCTCGGGCCGATCTACGGCTACCAATGGCGCTCATGGCCCGCGCCGGACGGGCGCCGCATCGATCAGATCAGCGCGCTGCTTTCGGAGATCCGGCAGAACCCGGATTCCCGTCGCCTGATCGTGTCGGCATGGAATGTCGCGGATATACCGTCGATGGCACTGGCCCCGTGTCACACCCTGTTTCAGTTCTACGTGCGAGCGGGGCGACTGTCGTGTCAACTCTACCAGCGTAGCGCCGACCTGTTTCTCGGCGTCCCGTTCAACATCGCGTCCTACGCGTTGCTGCTGATGATGGTCGCGCAAGTGTCCGATCTGGCACCGGGAGAATTCATCCACACGTTCGGTGACGCGCACATCTATCGCAATCACCTGGAGCAGGTGCGGGAACAGCTCGGTCGCGAACCGCGACCGTTGCCGACGATGCGACTCAATCCTGACGTCCGGTCGCTGTTGGCGTTCGCGTTCGAGGATTTTCAGCTCGACGGGTACGACCCGCATCCACACATTGCCGCCCCGATCGCCGTGTGACGCTCTCGCTCATTGTGGCCATGGCCGAAAACCGCGTCATCGGGCGGGAGAACGGACTGCCGTGGCACCTCCCAGCCGACCTGAAGCGTTTCAAGCAGCTCACGATGGGTCGCGCTTTACTGATGGGACGCCGGACGTTCCTGTCGATCGGACGGCCGTTGCCCGGACGGCGGATGATCGTGCTGTCGCGCTCGAGAAACCTCGCGATCGCGGGTGTCGAGGTGGTGGGGTCGCTCGACCAGGCCCTCGCCCTCGTGGCCACCGATCCGGAGGTCTTCGTGGTGGGTGGGGCGGAACTCTATCGCGCAACATTGCCGCGCGCGGATCGGCTCTATCTGACGCTGGTTCACGCCACGCCCGAGGGCGACGTGACGTTCCCGCCATTCAACTGGGCGGCGTGGACGCTCGTCGACGAGCAGCGGCACCAGGCCGACGAGCACCACGCCTACGCCTTTACCCTCCGCCGCTACGATCGGATCGCGACCAAGCCACCCGCGCGCTGACCTGACGGGTCACTTACCGTTCTCGCGCTCCTTGGCGACCTCGGCGGCGATCTTCTCCGCGACCTCACCCGGTACTTCCTGATAGCTCGCGAACTCCCAGGAAAACGAGCCGCGCCCGTGCGTCATGGAATGCAATTGGGTCGAATACTTGTACATCTCCGCCTCGGGGACCATCGCATCGACCCGGGTCAACCGGCCGTCCGGTTCGCTCCCGAGGATCTGCGCGCGGCGTGACGAGAGGTCACCCATGATGTCGCCGAGGTTCTCGTCCGGGGCATGCACGCGCACCGACAGGATCGGTTCGAGCAGCACCGGCCGGCAATGGGCCGCGACATTCCGGAACGCGAGGATTCCCGCCATCTTGAACGCCTGCTCGCTGCTGTCGACGTCGTGGTAGCTCCCATCGAAACACTCGACCTTGAAATCCACGACCGGGAACCCGGCGACGATCCCCCTGGCAGCCGATTCCTGCACTCCCTTATCCACTGCGGGAACGAATTTGCCGGGAATCACACCCCCGACGATCTTGTTCTCGAATTCGTACCCTTCGCCGCGCTGGCGCGGCAGAATCCGGATCCAGCAGTCACCAAACTGCCCTCGACCACCGGTCTGTTTCTTGTGCTTCCCCTGCCCCTCGCCCTTCCGCTTGAACGTCTCGCGGTACGCGATCCTGGGCTGCGCGAGATCGGCGTGCACGCCGAACTTGCGGCCCAGCCGATCGATCACCACCTGCAGATGCCGCTCGCCCCGCCCGCGGATGATCGTCTGACTGAGCTCACTGTTGTACTCGTAGTGGAACGTGGGGTCTTCCTCGTGCAGCCGTTGCAGCGACGTTGACAGTTTGTCTTCCTCACCGCGCTGTTTGACCTCGACCGCCATCACGATCAGCGGTTCGGGGAACGGGATCTTCGAGAGCACGACCGGCTTGGCGCTGGTCGCGAGCGTGTCGTTCGTGTGCGTGTCCTTGAGCTTCGCTACCGTGCCGATATCGCCGGCGTGGAGCACCGGGATTTCCGCTCGGTCCCGCCCCTGGGTGATCGAGAGGTGGTTGAGCTTCTCCGAAGTATCGCGGGGCGGGTTGAACACCTCGTCACCGTTCTTGACGGAGCCGGCGTGGATCCGGAAGTAGGTCACGTCGCCCACGTGGGGCTCCGACACCGTCTTGAACACCTGGGCCACGAACGGAGCATCGTCGGATCGGGCGATGGCCTGCGCTTCCGCGGATCCCCACATCTGCGCTTCGGTGTCGCCCAGTGCGGACGGCGGCGGAACGAGCTCGGCCAGCTTGGACAGGAGCGCCCGGGTGCCATAGGTGAGCGTCGCCGAACCGCACAGCAGCGGGAACAGTTCGCCGCGCGCCATACCCGCCTGCATCGCCCTGATGGCTTCCTCGCGCGAGATTTCTTCACCGCCCAGATACCGCTCAATCAACGAATCATCGGTTTCGGCGATGCGCTCGATCAACTCCTGGGAGTACCGCTCGAACCGCTCGGCGTACGCCGGCGGAATGTCCGCCTCGTCGTACTCGCCGGTCTTGGTCCCCTTCTGGTACAGGTGACATTTCTTCGAGAAGAGGTTCACGATGCCGTGGAAATCGGGGCCTTCGCCCACCGGGATTTCCACCGGAATCACCTTGGGCGACAGATGGTCACGGATATCGGCGTAGGCCCGCTCGAAATCCGCGTTTTCCTTGTCCATCATCGACACGTAGAACATCCGCGGGATGCCGCGGGTCTCCGCGTGCTCCCACACCAACTCCGTGCCGACCTCGACGCCGGCGGTCCCGCCGACGACGATCAGGGCCGCGTCGGCCGCGTAGATTCCCGCGACCGCGTCTCCGATGAAGTCGAGATAGCCGGGGGTGTCGAGGAGATTGATCTTGGTGTCGTTCCACTCGGCGTAGGCGAGGGCGAGGTTGATCGAGTACTTCCGTTCGATTTCGTCGGGAGAGAAATCGGTGAGGGCTGATCCATCATCCACCGCCCCGTGTCGCTTGCTGCTCCCCGACACGAACGCGAGCGCATCCACCAATGACGTCTTTCCACACGCACCGTGACCGACGACGGCGACATTCCGGATTCGGTCGCTTGCGTAGTCCCGCATCGGGAACACCTCCTTCAGGGGGACCGGGAAATTGGCGGGGCGGTACCGGGGGTGTCAATCAGGTCAGCGATACCCCGCCGCCTGCAGGCCGAACAGCTCGGCGTAGAGCCCGCCGGCCTTCACCAGGTCGTCGTGGGTGCCCCGTTCGATCAACTCCCCGTGACGCAGGACGAGGATGCGGCCGGCCATGCGTACCGTGGAGAACCGGTGGGAGATGATCACCGCCATCCGGCCGTGGGTGAGCTCGGTGAAGCGCAGGAATACCTCGTATTCGGCACGCGCGTCGAGGGCCGCGGTCGGCTCGTCGAGGATGAGAACCTGCGCGTCACGCATGTACGCCCGCGCGAGCGCCACCTTCTGCCACTCCCCGCCGGAGAGGTCGACTCCGTGATCGAAACGCCGGCCAAGCTGCTGGTCGAACCCATCGGTGAGCCGCGCCGCGACCGCGTCGGCCAAGCCACGCTCCGCCGCGGACCGGATCCGATCGCGATCGTCGATCCGCTCCACCTGACCGATCCCGATGTTCTCGCGTAGCAGGAAGTCGTACCGCACGAAGTCCTGGAAGATCACGCCGATATGCGCATGCACATCAGCCAGGTCGTATTCCTTGAGGTCCACGCCGTCCAGCAGGATGCGGCCCTCCGAGGGATCGTAAAGGCGCGCCAGCAGCTTCACCAACGTCGTCTTGCCCGCGCCGTTCTCACCCACCAGCGCCACGGTCTCGCCTGGTGGAATCGCAAAATCGAGATGACGCACGGCCCAGGTGTCGGCGCCCGGATACCGAAACCCGACGTGCTCGAACACGATCCCCCGTACGATCGGTCGCGGCACGGGCAACGCGCCGGGACCCGAACGAATGCTCGGCTGCAGTTCGAAAAAGGTGAACAGATCGTTGAGGTACAGGCTCTGTTCGTAGATGTGCGCGAGCGCGAGCAGCACGCGTTGAATGAGATCACGGCTCTGCCGGAACGAGCCGGCCAGGAACGTCAGCACGCCGATCGTGAACAGTCCCCCGGGCGATCGGTATCCGATGACGGTGAGGTACACGATGATCGCGAACGCGCCGTAGTAGCCGAGTGCGCTGATCGCCGCATACACCGTCGCCGCCGCCGATCGCCGGATCGCCAGCGCACGATTGGCGTCGTAGAACTCGTCAGCGAGCGTCCGGTAGCGCGCCTGGAGATAGTCCGCCAAGCCGAACAGCTTGACTTCCTTCACAGCCAAATCGCTCGCGCCGACGTAGCGCAGATAGTCGAGCACTCGACGTTCGGGCGTCCATTGAAAGAGCAGTGAGTACCCCAGCTGCGCGAATCGCGCCTCACCGAGAAACGCGGGGATGACCGCCAGCCCGAGCAACAGGAGGAGCCACGGCACGTACAGCACCAGCGCGCCTGCAAGGGACACGAGGGTCACCACCGCCTGCGCCGAATCGAGCACGAGGGCCAGCAGGCCGATCCGCCCGACGGTCTGGCGTCGCGCGCGCTCCAACCGGTCGTAGGTCTCCGAATCCTCGAAGTGTTCGAGATCGAGCGTCGCCGCGTGCGCCAGCATACGCTCCGAGAGCCGGTTGGCGAACAGGTCCCCCAGCAGGCTCTCGAGCAGGGAGGACGCGCGCGCCAGCCCTTCGCCGACCACGGCGACGACCAGTTCGATCGTGACCAGGACGCCAAGGCCCCACCAGTCGACCGCGGTGTCGCCCCGGTGGGCGGCGATCGCCGCGACCACCGCGTCGATGATCAGTTTGCCGATCCACAGCAGGGACAACGGCACGACGGCACGCGCGGCGCGGAGCACCACGATCGCCACGCTGTAGGCGCGATGCGTCTGGAAGACGAGCGTGAACAGGGGAGGAAGGCGCTTCAGCGCCCCCAGGCGCGCCCGGAGCGAGGGTTGGGCCTCCGGGTTGAGCGGGCTCTTGCGGCTGCGGGGAATCCCGTGCGGGACGAACGGGCGGGTCATGTCTTGGGCGGGGCCGCGCGCACGACGAACCGGATCGGTCGGTCGTGCAGGAAGTAGTTCCAGGCCCAGAGCGACAGGACCGCGAACCGATTGCGGAATCCGATGATGAAATAGAGGTGCACCACCAGCCACGCGACCCATCCCGGAAAGCCCCGCAGCGCCAGACGACCAAATTTCGCCACACCGGCGTGTCGGCCGATGGTCGCCATGATGCCCTTGTCCCGATAGCGGAAGGGACGCGGCGCCTGTCCTCGCGCTTCGCGCAAGAAGTTCCGGGCGACCCGCCGCCCCTGCTGCATCGCCGGTGCCGACAGCATCGGCAACTCCGCGGCGCCCTCGATACACCCGGCGGCATCCCCGATGGCGTACACACCGATGCAGCCGGGCACCGCCAGGTACGCGTCGACGGCGATGCGGCCGCTCTGACGCTTCGCAACCTCGAGCGACCGCACCAATCCGCTGGGCTGGACCCCCGCCGCCCACACCAAGGTCCGCGCGTCCAGGCGCTCACCCGTGTCGAGCGTGATCGTCTCATCACGCACCCCCTCCACACGGGTGCCGACGCGGACGTCGATACCGAAGCGCGTCAACCGGCCGCGCGCGTGCGCGCCGAGCGACACCGGAAAGGCCGGGAGCAGTTCATCCTGGCCTTCGAGCAAAACCATGCGAACGCTCTCCCGACCGATCGTGGAGTAGTCGCGCCCCGCCACCAACCGGATCAGTTCCGCGAGCGCACCGGCGTACTCCACGCCGGTCGGGCCGCCTCCCACGATCACGAACGTCAGCCACGTGGCGCGGGCGGCAGGATCCGCGGTCGTCGACGCGGCCTCGAAACACCGCAACACGTGGTTACGGAGCTCCAGAGCGTTCGGCAAATCGCCGAGCGTGTGCGACGCCGCCGCGATCGCATCCTGTCCGAAAAAATTGACCGAGGCGCCGGTGGCGATCACCAGCCGGTCGTAGGACTCCGCGGGTCCGTCGGACGGATGCACCAGCCGGCGCGCGAGATCGACCCGCGTGACGTCGCCCATCCGGTACCGGACGTTCGGCACCCCCCGGAAGACCGATCGCACCGGGTAACCGATGTCACTCGGATTGAGGAGCGAACTCGCCACCTGGTACAGCAGCGGCGTGAACAGGTGATAGTCGTTCCGATCGATGAGCACGACCTCGAACGGCGTCCTGGCGAGCGAGCGGGCGCACTGCAGTCCACCGAACCCGGCGCCGATCACGACCACGTTTCCGTTCATGCGGTCAAGATAGTCGGATCGCCCACCGGCCGGGCAGTCGAGCTATGTTGTTTCCCGTCTCCAACGAGCGTGATCGGGATGATCTTTCGCGAGGATCTGCTGAGCGGCCAGGTGGCATTCATCACCGGTGGCGGCACCGGCATCGGGTTCGGTATCGCCGAGTCGTTCGCGCGATGCGGTGCGACGGTGGTTATCGCGAGCCGCAAACCACGGCATGTCGACCCGGCGGTCGAACGCCTCACGGAAGCCGGCGGTCAGGCGATGGCGGTGGCGCTCGACGTGCGCGATCCCGAGGCCGTCGCACGCGTGGTCCGGGACGTCGTGGATATCCACGGTCGCGTCGACGTGTTGGTCAACAATGCGGCCGGAAACTTCTACGCGCCTTCCGCCGAGTTGTCGGTCAACGGATGGCGGGCCGTGATCGAGACGGACTTGTACGGCACGTTCTACTGCAGTCAGGCCGTGTACCCGCTGATGCAACGCCAGGGGGGAGGCCGCATCGTCTCGGTTTCCATGACGTTGCACTACCGGGGCTGGCCACGCATGGCCCACGCAACCGCCGCCAAAGCCGGCGTCGACGCCCTGACCCGCACGCTCGCCCTCGAATGGGCGCCCGATCGCATCACGGTCAACGCGATCGCTCCGGGCCCGATTCCCACCGAGGGCGTCCTCAAGGCGTTCGGGGGAGATGCCGCGCGTCCCGCGCTCGATGAGGCGATGAAAAACCAGATCCCGTTGGGACGATGGGGAACGCCGGAGGACATCGGGCAAATGGCCGTGTATCTCGCGAGTCCGGCTGCCGCGTGGATTACCGGCGCCATTTTCGTCGTGGACGGAGGGAGTTGGTTGGCCCGAACCTAGCGCCGGCGACGGCGATGGCTCCATCCCGCAGGCGCGGCGGCACGAGTATTATTCGTCGCCCCATTCGACCCGTCCCGTTGTCACGCGGGCAATCGACTCCAGGAGGGAGCTTCATGCGCATACGCCTGGTTTCCACCCTGATGCTGCCGGCCTTCGCCATCATGACCGACGCCCTTTCCCACGCTGCCAGCGGTCAGTCGTCCCGCTGCACCGTTCCCGATACTCGCCGTGGTGGCGTGGTCGACACCTATCACGGACGCGAGGTCGCCGACCCCTACCGCTGGCTGGAAGAGGTCGACACCGAGGAAACCGCGAAGTGGGTCGAAGCGCAGAACTGCGCGACGGTGGCCTTTCTCGAACGAATCCCCGAGCGTGCACCGCTACGCGACCGGCTCACGCAGATCTGGGACTATCCGAAGTACGGCACGCCGTTCAAGGAGGGTGGGCGTTACTTCTTCTTCAAGAACGACGGACTGCAAAACCAGTCGGTGCTCTACACCCAGGACGCCCTCAACGCCGATCCCCGGACCTTGCTGGATCCGAACACCCTCTCCGCCGACGGGACCGTCGCGTTGTCGACGCTCTCGATCTCGGATGACGGCCGCTACGTCATGTACGGGCTCGCGGAAGGCGGCTCCGACTGGAACGAGTTCCGCGTGCGCGACATCGTGACCGCACAGGACCTGTCCGATCGGTTGCAGTGGATCAAGTTTTCCGGCGCGTCGTGGACCGCGGACAACCGGGGCTTCTTCTACAGCCGCTACCCCGAACCGACCGGAGCCGTCCTGCGCGGGGCCAACCGCGATCACAAGCTCTACTATCACGTGCTCGGCACGGACCAGGATCGCGACGTTCTGGTCTACGAGCGACCGGACGAGCCGGAATGGGGCTTTGCCGGCAGCGTGACCGATGACGGTCGCTATCTGGTGGTCAGCGTATGGCTCGGAACCGACCGCCGGAATCGCGTCCACTACCTGGACCTCGCGCGCCCGGACCAGCCGGTCGTCCGGGGTGACGTGGTGCGGCTGCTCGACGCCTTCGACGCCGGCTACGGGTTCGTCGGGAACGACGGGCCGGTGTTCTATTTCTGGACCGACCTGCACGCCCCTCGTGGGCGCTTGATTGCCATCGACACCCGGAACCCCGATCAGCATCACTGGCGCGAGGTCATTCCGGAAAGCGACGACGTCCTGAGCGGTGTCCAGATCATCAACAACACCTTCGTCGCAAGCTACCTGCACGACGCGCACAGCCGGGTCCGCTTCTACGCGATGGACGGAACCGCCACCGGCGAACTGGCGTTCCCCACCATCGGCTCGATTGGGGGTATGAGCGGGGACCGCGCCGATCCCGAAATGTTCTACGCCTTCACGTCGTACCTCTACCCCACGACGATCTTCCGCTACGATTTCCGGGACGGACAGTCACAGGTGTTCAAGGCCCCGGAAATCGACTTCGACGCGTCGGGCTACGAAACGCGGCAGGTCTTCTATCACAGCAAGGACGGCACGCGAATCCCGATGTTCGTCACGCATCGCAGGGGCATCGCGCTCGATGGATCGAATCCCACGTATCTGTATGCGTACGGCGGTTTCAACATCAGTATCACACCGAGTTTCTCGATCAGCATGATCCCGTGGTTGGAGATGGGAGGCGTGTACGCGGTGCCGAATCTGCGCGGCGGAGGGGAGTACGGCGAGGAATGGCACCAGGCCGGGATGCTCGATCGCAAGCAGAATGTGTTCGATGACTTCATCGCGGCGGCGGAATACTTGATCGCCGAGGGATACACGTCGCCGGAGAAGTTGGCGATCGCCGGTGCGAGCAACGGAGGACTGCTGGTCGGCGCCGTGATGACCCAGCGTCCCGACTTGGTCGGCGCGGCCCTGCCGGCCGTCGGCGTGATGGACATGCTGCGATTCCACCGATTCACGATCGGGTGGGCCTGGGTCACGGAATACGGATCGGCGGACAGCACCAACCAGTTTCCCTTCCTGCGAGCCTATTCACCGCTTCACAACATCCAGTCCGGCACGACCTATCCGCCCACGCTGATCACCACGGCGGATCACGACGATCGGGTCGTGCCCGGGCACTCGTTCAAGTTCGCGGCGGCACTGCAACGGGCGCAGGCGGGTCCCGCCCCCGTCCTGATTCGCATCGAGACGCGGGCGGGACACGGTGCCGGGAAGCCGACGAGCAAGATCATCGACGAGCTTGCCGATCAATGGGCGTTTCTCGTCGAGGTGCTGCACATGCGACGGCCCGGGACGTGACGACGGTGGCGCCGGCATCGGTTTCCTTCCTCGGCGCGGCCGGAACCGTCACCGGGTCGAAGCACGTGATCGCAACTGGTCAGCGGAAGGTCTTGCTGGACTGCGGCCTGTTCCAGGGACTGAAACAGCTTCGGGAGCGAAACTGGCAACCGCCGCCCGTTGACACGGCCACGCTCGATGCGGTCGTGCTGAGCCACGCCCACATCGATCATTCCGGGTACCTCCCGGCGCTCGTGCGTCATGGCTACGATGGCCCGGTCTACTGCACGCCGGCGACCGCAGACCTGCTCGCCGTCCTGTTGCCGGACTCGGCGTACCTCCAGGAGGAACAGGCGGCCCACGCCACGCACCACCGGTACTCACGACATGAGCCGCCCCTGCCGCTGTATACCATGGCCGACGCGCACGCGGCCCTTCGCCTGCTGGAGCCTCGCCCGTATCACGAACCATTCGCGGTGGCCGAGGGCATTCAGGCGACCTATCGCTATGCCGGCCACATCCTCGGCTCCGCCTCGGTCACGGTCGACCTCGACACCGGACGCGACCTGACACTGGCGTTTTCGGGCGACCTGGGCCGGTGGGACCGTCCGATCCTGCACGACCCCGAGCCGATCCCGGCGGCGGATATCCTGCTGGTCGAGTCGACGTACGGGAACCGTCATCATCCGGACAACCCGGCGGAGGCACTCGCGCGCATCGTGCGGCAGACCGCCGATCGGGGCGGCGCCCTGATCGTTCCGGCGTTCGCGGTCGGTCGGACACAGGAGTTGCTGTGGTTGCTGCGCACGCTCGAGGAAAGCGGCGACATCCCGATCCTGCCGGTGTATACCGACAGCCCCATGGCCATCCGCGTCACCGACATCTACCGCACGCGCACGGAAGAACACGACCTGGAGATGGTCCAGCTCATCGACGACGGTGCGTCCCCGTTGTACACCACACAATTTCAGTTCGCCCGGACGCCCGAGGAATCGAAGCGACTCAATCACGTGCGGGGCCCGGTCATCATCATCTCGGCCAGCGGCATGGCGACCGGCGGACGGATCCTGCATCACCTCCATCAACGACTCTCGGATCAGCGGACGACGGTCCTGCTGGTGGGGTATCAGGCGGCGGGGACGCGGGGCCGCGCACTCCAGGACGGTGCCGCGCACCTTCGCATGTTTGGCCAGTCGGTGGCCGTGCGCGCGCGGATCGAGACGTTGGATGGGTTGTCGGCGCATGCCGACCAGTCCGAGATCCTGCGCTGGCTCGGCGCATTCGAGCGGCCCCCGGCCTCCACCTATCTGGTGCATGGTGAGCCCGCCGCCGCGGATGCGCTGGCAGACGCGATCCGGACCCGGCTGCGCTGGGATGTCCAGCCCGCGCGGGATCGGGCCCGCGTCCCGATCGAACGCGGATAAGGCTGAGTTCACAGGAGCTTCAGCACCGTCACACGGTGTCACCGTTACGCTCGTGGACGGAGGGTACCCACATGGACAAGCGCATCCTCGTCCCACTCGACGGCTCGCGGTTCGCGGAAGCCGCTCTCCCCCTGGCCATGACCATCGCGGCCTCGCGCCAAACCGGGCTCGAACTCACCACCGTGTACGAGGATCAGCCGACTGTCGCCGGCTGGTCGCTCTCGCCCGAGCAACACGCGGCGTCGCTGCGGACCTACCTTGAGACGGTCGCGGGACACGTCGCCGCGGCGGCGACCATCAAGGTGGACGTCGCACTCCACAGCGGGCAGCCGGCCGAGGTCCTGCTGCACCGTACCGGCCGTGCCGACATCGATCTCGTCGTCATGGCCACGCACGGCCGAGGCACCATTCACCGCGCGTGGCTGGGCAGCGTCGCCGACGACGTCATCCGGCACGCGACGGTTCCCGTCGTCGTGGTGCGACCCGGGGACGAGGCGACGACGATCGCGCCACACGGCCCGATTGACCGGGTCGTGATCGCCCTCGATGGCAGCAAGCGGGCGGAACGCGGGATTCGCTGGGCCATGCACGTCGCCGGGAGCCGCGCCCAGTACATCCTTCTGCGGGTCGTGCCCGGACCGATCCTCGGCACGTCGACCTACCTGCCGCATGCCATCAAGGAGACGGGTGACGCCATCCGGCAGGGAGCCGCGGAAGCGGGGCGCTATCTCGAGGACGTGGCGCGGGGTTACCGCGTGGATGGCCTGGCGATCCGGACCGAAGTGGTCACCGGCGTGCCGTCGGCCGCGGGGATACTCCGGTTCGTGGAGCGGGAGCCGGTCGATCTCGTCACCATCACGACGCACGGTCACGGCGGGCTGCGACGCCTCCTGCTCGGAAGCGTGGCGGACAAGGTCGTGCGTGGGGCGTCCGGTCCCCTCTTGATCGCGCAGTCGACCGACGCGTAATGGGCCCTAGAGTTGCGCGGTGGCGACTCCCCGCACGATGTCGCTCTGCGAAATGACGCCGACGAGTTGCCCCCGCTCGAGCACGAACAGCCGGTGAATCTCGAGATAGAGCATCTGCTGCGCCGCCTCTTTCACGTCGACGTCGACCGAGACGGTCGCGGGCTTTTTCGTCATCAGGTCTTCCACCAGGGTCTCCTCGAACAGACCGTCGCGTTCCGCGGCGCTGGCGCACTCGGCGGCGGCGCCGAGGATATCCGTGGTCGACAGCACGCCGACGATGCGACCGGCGGGGTCAACCACGGGGAGGGCGGAGATATGCGCGTCGGACATCACGAGCACGGCATCCGCCACCGTCACGTCCCCTTCCACCACTTTCAGGTCGGTCACCATCAGGTTCGCAACGCGCATCGAGGCCTCCAGGAATCGCCTGTGCGACGATATCCGGTCGACGCTCAAGGTCGCGTGAAGGCGGGATGAAGGCCCGTGCATTCTTCTCCGCGCTACTGGACAATTCCTGAACGGCCGCTCATTTCCCATTGCGCGATCGTTCACGCGTGGCGCCCTCGTCTCGGGTGATGGGGTCGGATAACTCGTTCTTTCGGAGGCATATCACCATGCCGGGTGCCGAGAAACCCGTCCTGATCGGCGTCGATGCATCTCCGGCCGCGGTCGAGGCGGCACGCGCCGGCCAGGCGGTCGCCGACGTCACGGGCGCCCCAATCCGGTTGGTCCATGCCACACCCGATGCCTGGTCCGTCCCTGCGGTGGCCGACTCGATTTCTCCTGACGTCGAGGCGCTGAACGATGCCGCGCGGCACGCGGCTCGCCTGGCGGTCGCGCACGAGTTGGGGAACACCGTGTCCGCCGGGGCCCTCGACGCGATGGACATCATGACGGGGCGGGCGGCGGTGGTCCTGCGCGAGTGCGCCGAGCGGATTGACGCCGGGCTCGTGGTCCTCGGAGGCAAACATCATTCGGTCCTCGGACGCTGGGTGGTCGGCAGCACCGCGCATGCCTTGGTGCGAAGCCTGGAAACGCCGCTGCTGGTTACCACCCCCGAGATGCTCCCGGTCGCGCGTGTGATGGCCGCGGTGGACCTCTCCGATGCGGGGGGACCGACCATCAAAGCCGCCTCGCGGTTTGCGGAGTTGTTCGGCGCGTCGCTGCATGTGCTGCACGTCGTCGCCCCGTTGCCGATCATTCCCGAGACGCCGCTGCGATTCACCGATCAGGAAGTCGGGGCGCATGCGCAGGCACATCTCGAACGATATGTCTGGCCGGAGATCGATTTTCCGGGTGCGACGACGAGCATCGCTCGCGGACCGGTGACGACGACCATCGCCCAGGAAGCGATTGACCGGCAGGTCGACGTGCTCGTGGTAGGATCGCACGGCAAAGGATGGGTCGACCGGCTGTTGATCGGGAGCGTGACCGAGCGACTCCTCAATGCGTTGCCTTGCACGGTACTGGTCGTCCCGGTCATGAGTGCGGCCAGTCGCCGCCGCCGTACCGGCGAACGACGAGTCGATCCGAACGCCTAGAACGCTCATGCTGGAGGTCCGATGACTGACGAACCCCGAGACACGAACGAGCATCCGCGAGGGACGCTCGCCGTGGTCGCGGTATTCGCCGCGATGTTCCTCGTCGCGTACTTGCTGGTGTTCTTCCTGATCTACCTGCCGCGCGGCGCGGTCACCCGGTGACGACCATGCATGTCGACTTCTACGAACGCGTCTGGATGTGGGGTGCGGGCGCAGTGATCGCCGTCTCGCTCGGGACCCTCGCGTACGCGACCCTCGCCCAAGGGCGCCAGCCGCCGAGTCATGTCGAGACCATTGACCCCACGACCGTGTGGACCGATGCCCGGTTCGCGTCGCGTGGCGTGACCACGAACGCCGACGGGAGCGTCACCGTCACCATGCTCGCGCTCACGTTCGCGTTCCAACCCAACGAGTTCCGTGTCCCGGCCGGTCGGCCGGTCACGTTTCGCATGACGAGTGCCGACGTGGTACACGGCTTTCAGATCGTCGGGACCAACGCCAATACGATGATTGTGCCCGGCTACGTGAGCCAATTCACGACGGTGTTCGACACACCGGGTGAGTACCTCATCGTGTGCAACGAGTATTGCGGGCTCGGGCATCATGCGATGTCGGCCAAGCTGATCGTGGAGGCCACTCCATGATTCCCAACCGTCGCCTCGCTCTCGCCAACATCGGGGTCGCCATCGCCGCATTCGGCGTGGCGTCCATGATGGCGTTCATGCAGGCCATTTCACGCGCCAGTCTCGACCTTCCATGGCGCTCCGCCCGCATGTACTACCTCTCGGTCACCGGACACGGCGTGCTCATGGCGCTGGTGTTCACGACGTTCTTCATCATGGGACTGGGGATCGCCTTTGCGACCCGCGCGCTCGACCGGCCGCTCCGCTGGGCGCGGCTCGGCTGGGTGGCGTTCGGGGTGGCCGTCGCGGGCGCGGCCGCGGCTGGGTGGGCCATCTTCTCGGGCAAAGCGACGGTGCTGTACACGTTCTACCCGCCGCTCAAAGCGCACCCGGCATTTTACATCGGGCTGACGCTGGTCGTGGTCGGATCGTGGCTGTGGTGCGCGGTACTCGTCGGGACGTATCTCGGGTGGCGCCACGAGCAGCCCGACACGCCGGTGCCGTTGCCGATGTACACCATGTTGGCGACGATCGCCGTCTGGGTGATCGCGACGATCGGCGTCGCCGCCGAAATGCTCCTGCAGTTGATCCCATGGTCGCTGGGACTGACCGAGAAGGTCGACCCGCTGCTGGCCCGGATGCTGTTCTGGTACTTCGGGCACCCGTTGGTCTATTTCTGGCTGCTACCGGCGTATGCCGTGTGGTACGTGGTGGTGCCCAAGGTCGCCGGCGGCAAGCTGTTCAGCGATCCGCTCACCCGCATGGTCTTCGCGCTGTTCATCGTCCTCTCGACGCCGGTCGGGTTCCACCACCAGTTCATGGACCCGGGCATCTCAGCCGGCTGGAAGATGGTGCATACCATTCTCACGTTCGGGATCCTGTTCCCCAGTCTGGTCACGGCCTTCACCGTCACGGCGTCGCTCGAAGTGGCGGGGCGCGCCCGTGGCGCTCGCGGTCTGTTCGACTGGATCGGCCGGCTCCCGTGGGGCGACCCGCTCGTCGCGAGCGTCCTGTTGTCCATGCTGTTATTCGCGTTGGGTGGGATCGGTGGCGCCATCAACGCCTCGTTCGGCATGAACGCGGTCGTCCACAACACCGCCTGGATCCAGGGACACTTCCACCTGACCGTGGGAACGGCCACGGCCCTGACGTTCATGGGCGCCTCGTATTGGCTGGTACCGCGGTTACTGGGACGCGACCTGGAACTGACGGCGATGGCGCGGGTGCAGCCGTACCTGTGGTTTCTCGGCATGCTGTTCTTCTCGATATCCAACCACGTGACCGGGCTGATGGGGATGCCGCGTCGGGTCTACGAGGCGGCATATCAGGGGAGCGAGATCGCCGCCCGGTGGCAGGGGTTGACGGTCGTATCCGCCATCGGCGGCGTGCTGCTGTTCATGTCGGCGGCGTTCTTCCTGCTGGTCATGCTGTTCACGGTGCTCGGCGGACGGCGCGCGCCGCAGGGCGCCATCGAGTTCGCCGAGCCGATCGGCGGATATCCCACGAGTCGCGGCCTCTTCGATCGGTTCTGGCTGTGGCTGAGCGTGGCGGTGGTGCTTGTCATCGTCGCGTACGCGTATCCGCTGGTCCATCACTTCAGCCTGACCAGGTTCGGATCGCCGGGGTTCACGCCCTTCTAGCGCACGCCCGCCTGGTGGGGGCATGGAAGTAAATGCCGGAACCGCATAGGTTTCGGCATGAGCCCCGCGCCCCCGCCCCTCCCCGAGGACGGTGAGTCACGCCTGAGGCGGCTCGTGCACGCCGCCGGTCGGATTCACGCCGAGCACGAACTCGAGGTGGTCCTCCAGGCGGTTGGCGACGCGGCGCGCGAGGTCATCGGCGCTCGCTACGCGGCGCTCGGCATCCTCGATCCCAGCCATACCACCCTCGCGCGCTTCATCGTGAGCGGCATGACAATGGAGGAATACGCACGGATCGGCCATGAGCCGACCGGCAAAGGGGTGCTGGGGACTCTCATCGCCGATCCCAAGCCCCTGCGGCTGCCCGACGTCGCGAAACATCCCGACTCCGGCGGATTCCCTCCGCATCATCCGGCCATGCGGTCCTTCCTCGGCGTCCCAATCCTCAGCCGTGATGGACCGCTCGGCAATCTCTACCTGACCGAAAAGCTCGGCGGGGACGTGTTCACCGAGGACGACGAAGCGATCGCGGTGCTGTTGGCCGCCCAGGCGGCGGTGGCCGTCGAGAACGCGACGTTGTACGAGGACGGTCGGCGGCTCGTCGCGGAAGTCCAGTCCATGCAGGCGTCGCGCGATCGGTTCTTCGCGACCATCAATCACGAGCTGCGCAACGCGCTCACCGCGGTCTACGGCTGGTCGGAGATGCTGCTGCGCAAGGCCGGCCCGTCGGCGCCCCGCGCCGCACGCGAGGTCTTCGAATCGGCGGAACGGACGCTGGCGCTGCTCAACGATTTGCTCGACCTGTCCCGGCTCGAAGCGGAGCGCCTCCGCCCCGTGGTCGAGCACGTGGACGCGGCGAAGCTCGCCCTGGACGCCATCGCGACCGTGCACCCCGCCGCCGCTGCGCGGAACGTCACGCTCGAGGCGGTCGGGACCAACGGCCGCGCGGCGTGCGAAACCGATGGGCAGCGGGTGTGCCAGGTACTGGTCAATCTGCTCTCGAACGCCGTGCGCCACAGTCCCGCGGGCGACGTCGTCGTGTTGCGCACCGATGTCGAGCCGTCGCTGCTCCGCTACTCGGTGATCGATCGCGGACCCGGCATTCCCGCCTCCGAGCAGGAACACATCTTCGAGGCGTTCGCCCGGGCCGGGACCACCGATCACCAGGGTACGGGACTCGGGCTCACCCTGTCGCGACAACTGGCCCTGGTGCTGGGCGGCGATCTGGCCGTTCGCTCCAGCGAGGGCGAGGGCGCGACGTTCATCCTCACCATCCCTCGGCGCCTGCGGGAATCGTGAAGAGGAGTTCACAGCCCGTTTCACGTCGACTCACCAACCCGAAACGACCTTGAACCTGACTATGCGCATCCTCATCGTGGAAGACGACCGGAAGGTCGCGGGCTTCATCGAGATGGGCCTGCGGGAAGAGGGCTACGCCGTCGATCTCGCGAAGGACGGCGACGAGGCCATCCTGCACGCGCATGTCAACGATTACGACGCCATTCTGCTGGACTTGATGTTGCCCAAGAAGAACGGGCTCCAGGTAGCGGCGGAGCTGCGGCGTGAGGGGCGCACGACGCCGATCCTGATGTTGACCGCACGGGATGCCACCGAAGACGTCGTGCGGGGCCTCGACGCCGGCGCCGACGACTACCTCCCCAAGCCGTTCAAGTTCGATGAGCTCCTGGCACGGTTACGTGCCCTGGTACGCCGCGGCGGCGCGACCCGCGTCGAACGCCTGGTCGCGGGCCCGCTCGAGTTGGATCGCCTGAAGCACCGGGCGTACGCCGGCGGCAAACCGCTGGATCTCACCCCGCGGGAGTTCCAACTGCTCGAACACTTCATGATGCACAAAGACGATGTCGTGCGCCGAACCGAGCTGCTCGAAAAGGTCTGGGACATGCACTTCGACCCGGAAAGCAACGTCGTCGACGTGCACGTGGGGAACCTCCGGCGCAAGCTTCGCGAAGCCGGCTTCCCGAAGCTGATTCGGACGGTGCGGGGCGTCGGATTCCGGCTCGACGGCTCCAAGGACACCGGCTAGCCATGCAGTCGCTGCGCCGCACGCTCGCCGTGCGGTTTTCGATCACCATGCTCGTCGCACTGCTGGTGATTGCCCTCTGGGCTTTCATGGGGACCCAGCGCGTCCTGTACCGGGAACTCGACCGCGGATTGGCCGCCGCCGCGCACCTCGAAGCCGCCGCCCTGGCGGCCGGGCTCTCCATTCCCGCCCTACCGGATTCCGACGATCGCGAGGCGTTCGTCGCCGCGGTGAACCGATTTGTCGTCGCCCGCCAGGCCTCGGGCGTCGTGATCGCCATCAACACCCCGCTGGCAGCGGACTTGCCGTTTGATAGCGCGGGCCTCCGACGAGCCGTCGACGGAGACGCGACTTGGACCACGCTTGCGTGGGGTGGCGACGACTTCCGGGTATACTACCTCCCGATATCGCGGCCAACCGCGAGCGGCGCGCGCGTGGTGCAGGTCGCGGCGTCGTTGGGGCCGATCGACGCCGCGAGCCGCAACGTGCTGTTTCTGCTGTTTGGCACTGTGCTCCTCGGCCTGCTGGCAACCAGTCTGGGTGCCACGTGGCTCGCGGGGTCGGCGGTGGCACCTGTCAGCGAGATCGCCGAGCAGGCCGAAGCGATCGGACCGGACGAAACACGGCGCCGCATCACGGCCCATGCCAGCGTCTCCGAGTTCAATGGGCTCGTGCGCGTCCTGAACGGCATGCTCGATCGCCTCGAACACGGTGTCTTTGCGCAGCGTCGCATCATCGCGGACGTGGGCCATGACCTGCGCACACCGATCACGGCGATGCAAGGTGAGATCGAGGTCGTGCTGCGTCACCAACGTGATCCGGAACGCTACACGGCGGCGCTGAGGAGTATTCTCGAGGAGGTCAATCACCTCGGCACCTTGAGCGACACCCTTATCACGCTGGCGCGCATCGAAGCCGGCGAACTGAGGCCTGAACCCCACCCGACATCCGTAGCGGAACTCGTCTCCAATGCCGCACAGCGGTATCGACCGCGGGCGGGCACGCGGACGATCGAGGTCACGACCAGCGATGACGCGGACTCGGTGGTCGACAAAGAACTGATCGATCTGGTGCTCGACCAGTTGCTCGACAACGCCATTCGGCATACGCCGGACGGTATTGAGATCGCCGTCCGCGTAGCCGGGGCCAACGGCCAGGTCACGATCGTCGTTGAGGATCGCGGCCCTGGGGTCTCCGACGACGTCCTTCCCCATTTGTTCGAGCGTTTCTATCGCGGTGACGCGGCACGCGGCCGGGGGGGGGCGGGTCTCGGGCTGACTGTTGCGGCCTCCATCATCCGTGCGCACGGCGGGCGGGTCCACGCGGAACGCGCCGACCCGAGCGGACTGCGGCTCGTCATCGCGCTCCCGCGGGAACAAACCACCTAACTGTCACTTCACACGAGCTTCAAACCCGTTTCACCCTCCGGACTCAATGTTTGGGAAGCACCAGGACGGAGGTAAAACCGTGCCAATCAACGTGGGGAATCTCGACGCTATCGCTCGGGGGGCGTCCGCCGTTCTGCTTCTGATTGTCGCGGCCTTCATGAATCACCTGCCCGTTCTCTCCCTTGCGGTTGCGATTCTCGCATTGTTCTTCGGAGGGACCGCACTCACCCGCCAGTGCCCGGTGTATCGACTCCTCGACGTCAGCACATCACGCCGGACCCGATCCTGACGCCGTATCCACGGTGAGTTGCCTCGGGCGGCGGGTGCACTACACTTCGTCACCGATTCGAGCCTCACGCACCAAACGCTCACATGCCAACGGGAACGCAACAGAATGAGCCGCCTCCTGATACCGGTCCTGATGCTCGGTCTTGCCACGGGCACGTCGGCACAGACACGTGACTCGCTTCCCACCGGGGTCACATCTGCCATGGTCGAGACCGGCGCCCAACTCTACAAGGGCGCCGGGATCTGCTTTGCATGCCACGGAGCGGACGGCAAGGGGACGGCTGGCGTCGGGCCCAATCTCGCCGACGAGGAGTGGCTACACAGTGACGGTTCCTACGAGGCCATCGTGCGCCAGATCATTCAGGGCGTCTTACCCACCCAGTCCAAATCGGGGATGATGATGCCGCCAAAAGGCGGCAGCAGCCTGAACGATGAGCAGGTCCGCGCTGTGGCAGCGTACGTGTGGACGCTCAGTCACTGGATTGCAGATCGTAGATTGTAGATTGCAGATTGGAGGGTTCGTTGCGGCAATCTGCAATCTGCAATCTCCAATCTGCAATCTCCAATCTACCGGGGCACGCGCAGCGACAAACCGATCCCGCCAAACCAGTCATCGGCCGCCTCGTTGAGGCCAAACCCTCCCGACGCGTCGAGTTGCACCGTTGCGGTCACGAGAAAAGTGAATCCCCCGTCGAGGGAATGCGTCGAGGCGTTGACGGTCTCGGTAGCGACCGTGCCAAACCCTTCAATGAAGCCCGAGAGCCGTGACGTGAGGGCGCTTCCAAGCACCACGGTGTAGAGCAAGTCGGTGTCGGTCTTGGTCGCCCCCGCTCCGCCGTCGACCGACCCCCACATGGCCCCCACGTTGTAGCCAAGTGAAATGCGCTCCGTGAGCCCGTGCGAGAACGCCACGCGGACTGCGGGATCAGCCCGTACCGTGCCAAACCCGTCCTGGCCCGTGGGTAGGACAACGGCCGCGAGCAGCGCCACGGCCGGCGAGAGCCCGTCGCCGGTCAGGACTCGCACTTTTCCGCCCAGGTCCAGATCACCCATGCCGCTCACCGGGCCGGTGCCGGACTGAGAACTGCGCAACCAGCCCGCGAATCCGAGCCGAGCCTCGAACAGCGGGAAGATCCCGATGCGCAGCAACGAGCCGGGAATGGAAAGGGCCTTGAGCCGGGCCGCACCGCTACCGGCCTGGGCGAAACGCGCGCCAACCTCGAACTGGAACGCGCCGACCGGCACGACCGCCGCCGACTCCGTCTGGTCGGGCCGGTCGGTCACGAGCGGTGGCGCTTCCTGACCTGACGCAACACCGGCGGCCACAAGACCTGCGAAAACACCAAAGCCGGCCCGGGGCATGGCTGGCATGGAATCCTCCACGATTAGGTGAAGCGAATAGTATTATTAGTGAGGGCGTATTTGCAAGGTGCGGAACGGCTTGGCACTTTCAGAGCCCGGCTCGCAGCCGCCCCCTGTCAACCTTCCCCAGGTGGGTGCGCGGCAAATCATCCACCAGCGTCACCGCCCGAGGCACCTTGTAGCCGGCAAGGCGGTCGCGAACGAACGACGCCAGGTCCGACGGAAGGTCGGCGGACGCGCCGGACGGGACCACGAACGCGTGCGGCTGGGTGAGCCCGGCATCATCGACGACCCCGACGACCGCCGCTTCCCGCACCTTGGGGTGTTGCAGCAGGCAGTTCTCGACTTCCTGGGGCGAGAGCCACTTGCCAGACACCTTGAGCATGTCGTCCGCTCGGCCGCCGTAGGTGAAGTACCCGTCCTCATCGCACGAGACCATGTCGCCCGAGACGTACCACTCGCCGCGGAAGCTCTCAGCGGTCTTCTCGGACAGTTGCCAATAGCCCAGCGCGCGCGAATCGCCACGTACCCACAGCGCGCCGACCTCTCCCGGCGCGACCTCGTTGCCGTCGGCATCTGAGACCCGCACCTCGAACCCGGGCACGACGGTCCCTAGCGTGCCCGGCCGCGCGGCGCCGGGCCGGTTGGACAGGAAGATGTGCCACATCTCCGCGGTCCCAAGGCCGTCGAGCAATTCGACGCCGAACCGCCGTTGCCAGCGGTTGTGCAGTTCGACCGGCAATGCCTCGCCGGCGGAGGTGACGAGTCGCAGGCTCGAGAGATCGGGCTCATCGCCCGAGTGGCTCACCATCTGATTGATCATCGTCGGGACGTTCACGAGCACCGTCGGGCGGAAGGTGGCGATCTTGTCGAACAACACTTCGGGAGTGCAGCGCTCGCCAAACAACGCCGCCCGCGCGCCGACCGCGAAGGGGAAGAACAGGTTGGATCCGGTGGCGTATCCGAAGAACAGCTTGGGCACCGCGAGGGTCACATCGTCTTCGGTGAGCCCCAGCACCCCTTTGGCGTAGCATTCGGTCGTATTAGCGAACGAACGGTGCGCCTGGACGACCGCCTTGGGATGGCCGGTGGTTCCTCCGGAGAACAACCAGATGGCGGCGTCGTCGCGGTGCGTGATCGCCGGATCGAGCCGGTCGGACGCCGTGGCGAGCTGGCGATCCCAGCGCGCATCGCCGAGGGTAATCACGATCTCCGGATGGGCGCCGCGCGTCGCCGCATCCGCGAACGCGGGCGCGGTCTCGCGATGCACGATCGCAGCCTTGGCCCGCGTATAGCCGTAGAAGTACTCGATTTCTTCGACCCGCACATACGGGTTGACCATCACCACCACGGCACCAATCTTCACCGTACCAAAGAGCGCGGCGGCGAACTCGGGACCGTCGGGAAGCGCGATGATGACGCGCTGTTCCTGCTGAACGCCCGCCTCCCGAAGCAGGTTGCCGAAGCGGTTCGACAGCGCGGAAACCTCGGCGTATGTATGGGAGCCCCGTTCGGTCACCAGCGCGACGCGATCGCCCTTTCCCTCACGGAGTCGATCTTCGAGGAAATAGTCGGCGAGATTGAATTGTTCCGGCGGTTGAAATCGCATGGGAGAGATGATGCGGCACCACACGACCGGTGGTCAATGGCCGTACACGCGCTAGCCGACCTCACCTGGACCGAGGTGCGGGCGCTGGCGGATGGGGGGGGAATCGCCATTCTGCCAACCGGCGCGATCGAGGCCCACGGCCCACACCTGCCGCTCGCCACCGACGTCATCATCGCCGAGGCCATGGCACGGGCGGGTGCCGAGCGCTTGAGCGAGCGAGGGCACCAGGCCGTGCTGCTGCCGACGCTCCCGTTCACGCCGGCGCTGTTTGCGGCCGACTTCGCCGGGACGATCTCGGTATCGGCGCGCTCGGTGGCCGACATGGTCGCGGACATTGCCGCGTCCGTAGCCGGCCACGGCTTCCGTACGTTGGCGATCGCGAACGCGCATTTCGATCCGGCGCACGTCGAGGCGTTGGGGGCGGCGGTGCGGCTCCTCGCAACCCGAACCGGGTTTCGCGTGGTCTTTCCGGATATCACCCGGCGCCCGTGGGTTGACCGCCTGACCGCCGAATTCCGCAGCGGCGCCTGCCACGCCGGCCGATACGAGGGGTCGATCGTGATGGCGGCGCGTCCCGATCTGGTGCGCGAGGAGGTGCGTCGTGGCCTTCCCCCCAACCCAACCTCGCTGTCCGAGGCCATTCGCGGCGGCAAGCACTCGTTTACCGAAGCCGGCAGCGCCGACGCATATTTCGGCGCGCCGGCGGAAGCCTCCGCGGCGGAAGGGCACCGCACGATCGAGACGCTCGGCACCATCTTGGAGGAAGCGATCCTCATGGAGGTCGGCGATGATGCTTGAGCGGCGAGGAATCGTCATCACGGGCGGCGGCCGCGGGATCGGTGCCGCCGTGGCCCGGGCCGTCGCGGCGGCAGGTGGATCGGTGGTCCTGGCGGCCCGCACCGAAGCCGAGGTGCGCGAGACGGCGGCCGTGCTGACGGCAGGCGGACATGCCGCATGGCCGGTCGTATGCGACGTCACGCAACCGGATGACGTCGCGCGGCTGGCGACTCGCGCCGCCGACCTCCTTGGGTCGGTCGATGTCCTGGTCAACAACGCCGGAGTGGCCCACTCGGCGCCCCTCGCCAAGATCGACCTGGAGGACTGGAATCGCCTGTTCGCCGTGAACGCCACGGGCACGTTTCTGTGTACCCAGGCGCTCCTGCCGGGCATGATCGCCCGCGGGTGGGGGCGCGTCGTGAACATCGCCTCGGTGGCGGGGCTGTCAGGTGCCCGTTACATCGCGGCCTACGCGGCCGCGAAGCACGCGGTGATCGGTTTCACGCGATCCGTTGCCGCGGAAGTGGCCGCGGGCGGCGTCACCGTGAACGCGGTGTGCCCGGGATACGTCGACACGGCTATGACCACCGCGTCGGTGAACCGCATCGCGTCCGCCACGGGTCGCACCACCGCTGCGGCGCGGGAGGCCATTCTTCAGACGACGCCCCAACATCGATTGATCGCGCCCGACGAAGTGGCGCACGCCGTGCTGGCGTTGTGCGACCACGGCGCGAGGGGCATCAACGGACAGTGTATCGTGCTCGACGGTGGAGGACTGCTCGCATGACGCTGGACATCATCAATCCCGACGACCTCGGCGTGCCCCGCGGGTGGAACAACGGCATGTTGGCTCCGGCCGGTGGTCGCGTCCTGTTTGTCGCCGGCCAGACAGCGGCGGATGCCGACGGCGTCGTCACGCCTGTCGGACTGGTCGCCCAGTGGGAACGGGCCCTCGAACGCGTCTTGCTGGTGGTGCGGGACGCAGGCGGCGGACCCGAGCATATCGGCCGGCTCACGATCTACGTGACCGATCTGGCCGCCTATCGCGCGCACCGCAAGCAGATTGGCGAAGTCTACCGGCGCCTGATGGGCCGTCACTTCCCCGCGATGGCGCTCGTCGAGGTGACGGGACTGGTTGACGAACAGGCGTTGCTCGAAATGGAAGCGACCGCGGTCATCTGAGAGGGATTGATGCCGATTACAGCGACGTCGTTCCGCTACACGCACGACCCCGACACGGCGGTGGCCACCATCACGTTGAATCGGCCGGATCGACTCAACGCGCTCACGTTCGAGGTCTATCACGAACTGCGGGATGCCTTCCGCGCGCTCGATACGGAGGAGGGCGTGCGCGCCGTCGTGATGACGGGCGCGGGGCGCGCGTTCTGTTCCGGCGGGGATGTCGAGGACATCATCGGCGCGCTCTTTGCCCGGGACTTCGAAGGACTGCTCGACTTCACGCGCCTCACCTGCGATCTGGTGCTCGCAATCCGGCAGTGCCGCCGGCCGGTCGTCGCGGCGCTGAACGGCACGGTCGCCGGCGCCGGCGCGGTCATCGCCACCGCGTGTGACGTACGTATCGCCGCCGAGTCGGCGAAGATCGCGTATCTGTTCACCAAGGTGGGTCTGTCCGGGGCCGACATGGGATCCGCCTGGCTGCTCCCACGCATCGTGGGCCTTGGCATCGCCACAGAGCTGCTGATGAGCGGGGATTTCGTCGATCCGCAGCGGGCGGAACGGATTGGCCTGTACAATCGCGTCGTGCCCGATGGTGAGGTACTCGATGCCGCCCGCGCGCTGGCGGAACGGCTCGCGCGCGGTCCGTCGTTCGCCCTGGCCATCACCAAGGACGCGTTGAACCGCGAAGCGAGCATGGACCTCGTCGCGGCCATGGAGGCGGAGGCCCAGGCACAGGCGGGATGCATGGCGCATCAGAACTTCCGCGAGGCCTACGACGCGTTCGTGGCCAAGCGACCCCCGCGTTTCACGTGACACCCTGATGCCCGACGTCCGCGCCGTTCGCGCCTTTCTCGACTCGAAGCACATCCAACTCGCCGAGCGTTTCGCCGCGTTTGCCTCGTGGCGCGTGGCCCCGCGGCCGCATCCGGCGAGCGACGACGAGGCGCGCGTCGAGGCGCGAGCGCTCCTGGCGTTGCTGGGCGGCGGCGAGTGGTTCGCGGCGATCGCCGAGCAGGACCTGCGCGCGTGCGCGCTGATTCGCGAGACGCTGGCCGCCGCATCTCCTCTGGCGGATGCCGTGTTTGCGCTGCAAGCGTTGGGGGCCACGCCGCTGGTGCTGGCGGGCAGCGCGGCGCAACGCGCCCGGTGGCTGCCGGCGGTGGGGCGCGGTGAGGCCATGGCCGCGTTCGCGATGACCGAGCCCGACGCCGGATCCGACGTGGCGGCCATGACGACCGTGGCGAGGCGCGATGGTGAGACCTACGTCCTCAACGGCACCAAGACGCTCATCTCGAACGCCGGGATCGCGGACTTCTATGTCGTGTTCGCGTCCACCAGTCCCGCGCGCGGCAAGAAGGGCATTACCTCTTTCCTGGTCCCCGCCAACCATCCCGGTCTCGTCTTTGTCCGGCCGCAGGTGTTGTCGTCGCCCCATCCGTTGGGCGAGATCGCGTTGCGTGACTGCCGGCTGGATTTGTCGGCCATGATCGGACAGGAGGGGGACGGCATGCGGCTGGGTCTCGCCACGCTCGACCGGCTGCGTGCCACGGTGGGTGCGGCCGCGTGCGGCATGGCGGAACGCGCACTCGACGAGGCACTCGGACTTGCCATTGTCAGGCGTCAGTTCGGCAAGAAACTCGCCGAGTTTCAGCTCACGCAGGACAAGATCGCGCGGATGGCCACGGACCTGACCGCGGCGCGGCTCCTGGTGTATCGCGCCGCCTGGGAGAAAGACGGCGGCGCGGAGCGCGTCACCGTCGAGTCCGCCATGGCCAAGGCGTTCGCCACCGAAACGGCGCAGCGGATCGTCGATGACGCGATCCAGATTGTCGGCGGCCAGGGCGTGCTGGCGGATCATCCACTCGACCTGCTGTACCGGTCGGTACGAGCACTGCGCATCTACGAGGGAACGACGGAAATGCAACGCCTCATCATCGCGGGCCAGGTCATCGCGCAGGCCGAGGCGTCGGTGTGAAGATCGACTGCATCGGTGGCGGGCCGGCCGGACTGTATTTCGCGATCCTCATGAAGAAGGCCGATCCCCGGAACGACATCACGGTGTACGAACGCAACCGCCCGGACGACACGTTCGGGTTCGGCGTCGTTTTCTCCGACGCGACACAGGGGAATCTCGCCCAGGCCGACCGCGAGACGTTCGACGCGTGGAACCGCGCGTGCGCCCGGTGGGACGACATTCACATCCATGTGGCCGGGCAGCTCCTTACCTCCACCGGGCACGGTTTCAGCGGGTTGTCGCGCGAGGCGCTGCTCCGGGTGCTGGTCGAGCGATGCCGCGCCCTCGGCGTCCGGGTCCACTTCGAGTACGAAGTCTATGACCTGGCGGCACACCGCGATTGTGATGTGCTGGTTGCCTCCGACGGTTTCAGCAGCACGGTGCGGGAGCAGTATCACGCGCAGTTTCAACCGGACCTCGACTGGCGGCCCAACCGGTTCGTGTGGCTCGGCACGACCAGGCCGTTTCCGGCGTTCACGTTCTATTTTCGGGAAGACGAGCACGGGCTGTGGCGGGTGCACGCCTACCAGTACGAGGCCGGTCACTCGACCTTCATCGTCGAGACGACCGAGACCACATGGCGCGCGTCCGGGATGGACGCCGCGACCGAGGATGAGACGCTCGTGTTTTGCGAGCGACTGTTCGCCGAGGAGCTGGCGGGACACCCCCTGCTGAAGAACCGCTCGATCTGGCGCAACTTCGCCACCGTACGCAATGCCCACTGGTCGCATGAGAACGTCGTGCTGATCGGCGACGCCGCCCATACGGCGCACTTTTCGGTCGGATCGGGAACCAAACTGGGGATGGAGGACGGCATTGCGCTCGCCCAGGCGTTGACCGACCATGCGGACGTGCCAGGGGCGCTCGCCGCCTACGAGGCGGACCGCCGGCCCGCGGTCGAGAGTCTCCAGCGGGCGGCACAAGTGAGTCTCGAGTGGTTCGAGGACGCCGAACGCTACATGGATCTCGACCCGATCCAGTTCGGCTTCAATCTCCTGACTCGCAGCTTCCGCATCACGCACGACAACTTGAAGCTCCGTGATCCCGGCTACATTGACCGCGTCGACCGGTGGTTCGCGGCGCGCGCGGGCAGCCGGCAGCCGCAAGCCCCCCCGCCGCTGCTCACGCCGTTTCGGCTGCGAGACCTGATGCTCGACAACCGCGTCGTGGTGTCGCCGATGTGCCAGTACCGCGCGGTGGACGGCTGCCCGAATGAGTGGCACCTGGTGCACCTCGGGAGCCGCGCGATCGGGGGTGCGGGGTTGGTGTTCAGCGAGATGACCGACGTGAGCGCCGACGCGCGGATCACGCCGGGTTGTGCCGGGATGTATGCGCCGGCGCATGTGGATGCGTGGCGCCGGGTGGTCGATTTCGTGCATCGCGAGAGCGACGCGAAAGTCGGGATGCAGCTCGGTCATGCCGGTCGGAAGGGCGCGACGCGGCCGCCGTGGGAGGGCGCCGACGTGCCGCTGACGGATGGAACGTGGCCGCTCCTCGCACCGTCGCCGCTACCATACCTGCCCCATTGCCAGGTGCCCAAGGCCATGGATCGCGCGGACATGGACCGCGTGCGCGGGGATTTCGTTCGCGCCGCCGGCATGGCCGACGAGGCCGGCTTCGACATGCTGGAGCTGCACTACGCCCACGGGTATCTCCTCGCCACCTTCATTTCCCCACTGACCAACCAGCGGACGGACGCGTACGGCGGGAGCGTCGAGAACCGCATGCGCTTTCCGCTGGAGGTATTCCACGCCGTTCGGGCGATATGGCCGGAACGCAAACCCATCTCGGTTCGCATTTCTGCCGTGGATTGGGTGCCCGGCGGCATGGAGGCGGCCGATGCGGTCGAGGTGGCGACGCTGCTCAAAGCGGCCGGTTGCGATATCATCGACGTATCGGCCGGGCAGACCGTGGCCCACCAGCGGCCGGAGTACGGACGACAGTTTCAGACGCCGTTCAGCAATCGGATCCGTCACGAGGTCGGCATCCCGACCATGGCGGTCGGCAACATTTCGTCGTACATGGACGTCAACACCATTCTGGTGGCCGGGCGCGCCGATCTGTGCGTCCTCGCCCGCGCCCATCTGTGGGATCCCTACTGGACGCGGCACGCAGCGCAGGCGCTGGGCCACGCGTGCACGTGGCCGGATCCGTATGAGTCGATGAACACCTACAAACCGCGTTTCGAGTGAGCGTCGCATGGCACTGACGTACTGGGATTATCTGAAGATCGACGAGTTGCTGGCACTGCAGCAGCCCCTGTCCGACGGCCCCGAACACGATGAGACGCTGTTCATCGTGATTCACCAGGTGTACGAGTTGTGGTTCAAGGAGGTGATCCACGAGCTGGACTACCTGCAAACGCTGCTCGCGCGGAACGACACTCCTCCGGCGCTCCACACACTGAAGCGCATCCTCACGATCCTCAAGACGCTGGTCGCGCAGATTGACGTGCTCGAGACGATCACGCCGCTGAACTTCCTGTCATTTCGCGATCGTCTCGAGTCGGGCAGTGGTTTTCAGTCGTATCAGTTTCGGGAACTCGAATTCATGTTGGGCGCCAAGCGGGCCGATGCCGCCGGGCGATACCCGGAGGGGAGCGTTGGCCGTCGCCGGCTCGAACTGCGCTATCGCCAACCGACCGTGTGGGACGCCTTTCTGCGGTACCTCGACGCAAACGGGTATCGGGTTCAGGAAGACCTGACCGAGCGGGACGTGACGCTGCCGCTGCAGCCGTCGCCCTCCACCCAGCGCATTCTCATCGAAGTCTATCGGACCAATCCGACCGTGTCCGCCATCTGCGAACGGTTCGTCGACCTGGACGAGGGGCTCCAGGAGTGGCGCTACCGGCACGTGAAGATGGTCGAGCGCACCATTGGGACACGCACGGGGACCGGCGGCTCGACGGGCGCGGAATATCTCAGGGCTACGCTGTTTACGCCGGTGTTCCCGGATCTCTGGGCCATACGGAGCGAGCTGTAGCACCACGCCGACCGTACCCCGTCCAAACCGACAGGAGTGGAGACCACCATGTTCGAATTCGACGCTTCGGCCGTGCTGCAACAACTAACCGACCTCGGCACGGCGTGGGGATTGAAGCTCGTGGCGGCGCTGGTTGTCCTGATCGCCGGCCGCACGGTGGCACGATGGACGCGTCGCGCCGTGGGCGCGGCACTGCGCCGCACCCACATGGACGAGACCCTCGTCCCGTTCCTTTCCTCGGTGACGTACTACGGGATGCTGATGTTCGTGCTCATCGCCGTGCTCGGGATGGTCGGCATCCAGACCGCGTCGATGATCGCCGTGCTCGGCGCGGCGGGGCTCGCCGTGGGGTTCGCGCTGCAGGGCACGCTCGCCAATTTCGCGGCCGGCGTCATGTTGCTGATTTTCCGTCCGTTCCGGAACGAGGACTTCATCGAGGCCGGCGGCACGTCGGGAACCGTCAAGGCCATTGGGATCTTCACGACGCACCTCGACACCCCCGACAACGTCGGCGTGATCATCCCGAACGCGGCCATCTGGGGACAGACCATCAAGAACTTCGCGACCAACCCGACTCGCCGTATCGACCTGCTGATCGGTATCAGTTACCGCGACGACATCCAAACCGCGATCGAGACCATCCATCGCACGCTCGCGGCTGAGTCGCGCGTGCTGGCGCACCCTGCGCCCGTGATCGCCGTGCACGAGTTGGGCGAGTCGTCGGTCAATATCGCCGTCAGGCCGTGGTGCGCCGGGGAGGACTATTGGGTCGTGCGATGGGATCTTACACGGGCGATCAAGCAAGCGCTCGAGGGGGCCGGCTGCAGCATTCCGTTCCCGCAGCGGGACGTGCATCTGTTCCAGGACACCGCCGCCGCATGACACGGTTCGCATGATCACCCCCGACGACCTCGCCCGCGACGCCAATCCGCTCGCGCCGTTCTATCAGCACTTCCGGGTCGGCGAACGTCTGCTCCTGACAGGGCATTCCCACCAGGCGTGGCCCGACGTGGGGTTCCACGCGCACCGGCAGGCGTGGGAAGACGCGGCACAGTACGTCGACGACAAGTGGGAGCGCGCCTTCGCCATGGCTGCGCGCGTGCGAGAAGGGTACGCGCGTCTGCTCGCCGATTCGCGCGGCCACATGGCGCTTGCCTCAAGTACCCATGACCTGGTGGTGCGCTTTCTCTCGGCGTTGCCGCTGCGGGAGCGGCCCCGCATCGTCACCACGGACGGGGAGTATCACTCCCTTCGCCGCCAGTTGAAACGGCTGGAAGAAGAAGGGATCGACGTCGTGTGGGTTCCGATGGACCCCGTCGAGGACCTTGCGAGCCGGCTCGCCGTCGCCGTGAACGACCGCACGGCAGCCGCGTGTGTCTCGGCCGTTTTGTTCCGCAGCGCGCGTATCGTTCCCCGTCTCGCAGCCGTCCAGGACGCGTGCGTCCGCCATGGCGCCGAGTTATTCGTCGACGCCTATCACGCGGTGAATGTCGTGCCGTTTTCGATCCCCGACGCGCGGCTCGAACGCGCGTTCGTCGTGGGAGGCGGATACAAGTACTGCCAGCTCGGGGAGGGCAACTGTTTCCTGCGGTTCCCCGAGGAGAGCGCGCACCGGCCGGTGGTGACGGGGTGGTTCAGCGAATTCTCCGCCTTAGCCACGTCGGTTGAACACGACCGTACCGCGTACGGCCAGGGTGACGATCGGTTCGCCGGCGCGACGTACGATCCAACCAGTCATTATCGTGCCGCCGCGGTGTTCGATTTCTTCGCGGAGCAGGCACTCACGCCCGACGTGCTTCGTGCGGCGAGCCAACATCAGGTGGGAGTCCTCGCGGCGGCGTTCGACGCGCTCGACCTGCCGCCGGGCGTGATCGATCGCGATCGACATGTGCCGCTCGAAGCGATCGGCGGGTTTCTCGCCCTCGCGACCCCGTACGCCGAAACCGTATGCGCGGGGCTGCGAGCGCGCGGTGTGCTCACGGACTATCGCGACCGGACCCTGCGGTTCGGCCCCGCACCATACCTCTCCGACCGCCAACTGCGCGATGCGATCGGCCACCTCGGCGAGACGGTGCGCGCGCTGACCCCCTAGGCCGCCTCGCCGGCCGCCGCCCGCATACGCATGCGCTGGCCGGCAGTCACCATGTCGCGCGCAACGACGTCGCGCACGATACGCGCCACGAAACCGTAGCCGCGCGGTTCCCATACGACCCAGCGTCGCCATTCCAATTCGTCGAGCGCGTGGTTCAGCCGCTCACCGGTGAACCCGCTGGCCGCCGCCACGCGTTCCGGTGAAATGCGTTCGCCGAGGACGGACAGCGCCACGAGCACCTGCTGCGCGTCTTGCGAAAGCCGCCGGAACCCGACGCGAATCGCGGCGACGATTCCGTCCGGGAGATCGGAGGGCAACGTGTGATCCAGCGTCCTGAACGGCGCGGGCCACGCGGCAGGTTGGTCGTGCACCTCGAGCCCCAGCGCGATGGCATGGAGCAGCTCGACTGCCAGCAACGGAAGCCCGGCCGAGTCCACCGCGACCCGCCGCACGACCCGCTCGAGCGCGGGGGCGTCGAACTCCGGCAACGCCCATTGGGCGAGAACGCGTAGCGTCGCGTCGGTCATCGGCGTGAGCGTGACGGCCGCGCCCGGGATGTCGCGTCCAATCCGCGCGCGCAATTCGTCCAGGAGCGGACTGGGTGTTTCCGGCGTGGTGGCGAGCAGGACGCATACCGGTTTCGCGGCCGCGTCGCGCAACACCGCGTCGAACACCGCCGCCGATTCCCCATCCAACCATTGTGCGTCGTCCACCGCAAGCAGCACCGGCTGATCCTCCGCGACTCCCGCGATCATCTCGCGCGCCGCCACCCCAAGCGGCGCCGGTGTCGCGCGGGCCGCGCGCGGGAACCGATCGGCCCACTCCGGGAGACGGGTGGCAAATGCCGCCAACGCCCCGACGGGCGCCCCCGCCAGCCCCGGCGCCTCCAGCAGCCCCCCGCGCGCAAGCCCGAGGACCGCCGCCCACGGGTCGTTGGCGTCGGCGAGGACCGCGCGAACCACGGAGACCGCCGCGCCGTCCAGATGGGCCCGGGCCACCGTCTCCTCCATCAATCGCGTTTTCCCCAGTCCGGGATCCCCTTCGATCACGATCAACCCCGCCCCTCCCCCCGCCGCGGCGCGGCGCCAGGCGTCGAGGACCTCAGCCAACTCCCGTTCCCGTCCGGCAAATGGTGCCCGCCGGGTGGCCCCTCCGGCTTCCTCGGGCGCCGCATTTGCCGGCGCGGCGGGGATCTTTCCGGCACGGATGCGGGCGACCAGCGCTTGCGACTCGCTGCTCGGCATCGCGCCGGGAATCTCTTGCAGCGCCTCGTGGAACGACGCGAACGCTCGCAGCGCTCCTGCCTGGTCACCCCCCAGTGTGTGCGCGCGTAGCGCCAGTCGGACCGCGGGTTCCGAAACCGGATCCATCATCGTGGCGCGGCCGGCGCACGTCGCAGCCCCGTGCACGTGACCGGAACGGAGCAGTGCCTCGCCCGCGCGGACCAGCGCGTCGACACACCGCCCGCGCCACAGCGACCGTTCGCCTGCCATCCAGTCCTCGAACGCTGACGAATCGGGCACCGCGAAGCCCTCCAGAAACTCTCCGCCAATCAACGCGACGGCACCCGCCCAATTCTGCGATGCCATGCATTCCGCGAGATCGTCCACGTCGAGCCGCACCGCCCCCTCAACGAGTCGCACCTGGTCGGAGGCCGTTTCGACCGCGTGATCGCCGAGCGCCCGGCGGAGTACGCGAATGGATTCCCGCAGGGAATGGCGCGCGGGCGTCTCCTGTTTTTCCGGCCACAGGAGGCCGACGAGATGGTCGCGCGTGCGCGCGTGGCGCGGTGAGCGCGCAAGGTACACGAGCAACGCCAGATTCTTCCGCCACGAGAGTTCCGCCGGCAGCTCACCGCCATCCACGGACACCGCAACCGGACCGAGCGTTTGGCAGCGGATCACGGCGACCCGTCCCGTGCGCGACAGCGGCGGAGCGCGTCACGCATCTCGCGGAGCAACGGGTCGAACTCCGCGTCGGCCGATTCCCACCGCGCAACCGCGTCGGGCAGGACGCGACACGCCGTCGCCCGGTCACCGCGGCGCGACGCGTCAACGCCCCGCAGGTATCGACCAAACGTCTCGAATGCCCAGTCGATTTCGGCGGGCTGGGCGGGACCCTGGAGCCAGCGTTCGAAGTCCGCGTTCTCATACCACCGCCACTCCGCATCCGCGTACGCGTCTCCGGCCGCCGCTTTCCACTGACCGCGTTTCAAATGGGTGAGGGCGCGGACAAACGGCTCCCCTCCCCGACCGCCCACGTCGAACGCAACCACGCGATCCGTCTCGCGGATCGCGGTTCGCACGTCGCCGACCGCTTCCGCCGCAAGCGCCTTCAAGAGCGTTCCCAACGGCGACCCGGAATCGACGGAGGCGCGCTCGCGCCATCGCGCGGCCGCCGCATCGTCACGCCGCCCGTACGCGTCGGCGGCGAGCGTCCATGCGGCGCGCGCTCCCACCACAGGCGACGACGCCAGCACTTCGAGGATCTGGCGCCCGGTCACGCGATCCGGCTCGGCTACGCCCGGCATCCCCACCACGCCCGGCAACAGACGCCACTGCGCCGCTTGAAGCCTCAGATCCGGATCCCCGGCGGTGGCAACCATATCGAACAACGCCAAGGCCTCCCCGATCCGCCCAAGTCCGATCGCCGCGAGTCCTTGCGCCAGCATCGCCTCCCTGCGCATCACCGGATCGGTGGTCCTTGCCAGCGCGGCCGCGACCTCGAACTGGGCGTGGGGAATGCCGCAGGACGGTCCCATCCGCAGCGCCCGCGAGAGCCCCTCGACACCACCCTGCCCGCCGAGCGTCTCCGCGCGCATTCTCGCTGCCTGCGTGGCGTCGAAGCGTTCGGCCCAGGCCAGTTGCAGGAAGCACTCGAGACAGAGATCGACCTCGGTGATCGGCGCTGCAATCTGCCCGTACCGCGCGAGCACCTCAGCCGAGCGCTGCCGCGCGCCCTGGCGTATGAGCGCCCACGCCAGCGTCGAATGCGCCGGAGCGAGGAACGGATTGCGCGCGACGGAGGAATCGAGAATCGTGATAGCGCTATCCAAGCCGATCCCCACGAGCGCGCCGCGATGAAACAGTTCATTTCCATACAGCAGCCACGGATAGGCATCGGCTGGGTAGCGCCGCACCGCCTCCTGGAGATTCGCCAGGCGAACGTCAAAGCTCCCGGCGATATCCGCTTCGATCAACAGAGAGTCCAGGCCGGAGAAATCCCCCGCATGTTGCCGGAACACCGCCGCCAATTGTTCCCGCGGCATGGGGTCACGTCGCCAGCGCCGCGCGTTGAACAACCGCCACCATGCCAGAACCAACGTGGAATCGAGCGCCAACGCCCGTTCGTATGCCGCCTGCGCGGCCGGCCACGTCTCGCGTTGGAACGCCCAGTCGCCCGCGATCAGGGCGTCGATCGCCTCGGTACTCTTCCCGCGAAGCGAGGCGACGCCCTTGTAGCGCGTCACCAAATCCGGGGCCACGACACTGACCAACTCGAGGCCGATCGAAAACGCGAGGTCGTGACGGTCCTCGAACCTGCCCCGGATCCGCCCCGTCGTCCGCGCGATGCCCGCCGTATCGATCACAGCGAGACGAATCTCCAGCGAGTCGCCGGTCCGCGTCACGGTGCCACGAGCAACGTGCCTGGTGCCGAGTTCCCGCCACGCCGCGTTGTTCAGGGAATCGTCGAAGGACCCGGACGCCTCCCTCCATGGGGCCACCAACGCCATCGGCGTGATGGTCATCCCACGACCGGTGAACCCCCCTTCCAGCTGGAAGGCGACGGCGCCCGCAAGATCGCGACCAAGTTCCGCGGAAGCGCCGGACCCGGCAGTGAGCGGCAGGATGGCCAGATCGGTGATCCGCGGATCAGGCGGCTGAGCGGTCGGGCGCAAGACGAGGCCAACTACGAGAGTCGCAGCGCCGGCCGCGGCTGCGATCGGAAGCGCGCGACGGCGCAGTGGTAATCCCCCCAGCGCCTTGCTGAACGACGTCGCGTCGGGGTATCGATCGGCGGGACTCAACTCGAGCGCACGAGTGAGCACCCGCACCATGTGGCGGTCGATCCCCGTCCAGTCAGCTTGCCTCGTGTCGCCGGCACCCTCCCACCGCCGCCCGGTTGCTGCCTCATACAGCACCATGCCGACCGTATACACGTCGGCGGCGGGGGTCACGTCGCCACCTACGAACTGTTCCGGCGGCATGTACGCCGGGGATCCAATCAGCCTGCCGGGCTCGGTGAGGGCAGTGGCGGCGGCGGTGGTGTCCTTCGCGATCCCGAAATCTCCCAAGAGCGGGCGACCATGGCGCAGGAAGATATTGCTCGGCTTGATGTCCCGGTGAACCACGCCTCGCGCGTGGACGAGCACGAGACCATCGAGCAGGTCCATGCCCAGTTGCTTCACGTCGGCCCGGGGAAGTGGCCCACTCCGCAGCCGCTCCTCGAGCGTGCCGCGCTCCAGGTATTCCATGATGAAATACGGAATGCCGTCCGCATTTCCGAGATCGTGAATGGGGATGATGGCCCGGTGGCTCAGACTGGCCAGGACTCGTGCCTCACGCAGGAATCGCTCGGCGGCCTCGGCGGTGGCGAGTTCCGGCCTGAGAACCTTGATCGCGACCGGCCGGTCCAGGGCCGTGTCCTTTCCAAGGAACACGATCCCCATTCCCCCACTGGCTAATTCGCGATCTATTTCGTACTGAGGCGCCAAAGCCGCGCGCAGCCGCTCGATGAGGCGATTCATCCGGACCTCGGGTCGCCACCAATCTTATCGGAACACCCCGGCTGCGCTACAGGGCGGTCACGACGCCATGGGGAGCAGGCAGTAGCTTTCGCGTCTGATCGCTTCACCGGAGGATCACCATGACCCTGCACGTTACGTATCTCGGACATTCCGCGTTCCACCTGTCCGACGATACCCACACCCTCGTCATCGATCCGTTTCTCACTGGCAACCCCGTCGCCACCACCACCGCCGACCAGATCACGTGTGACTACGTCGCCCTGACACACGGGCACTCCGACCACGTGGGGGACACGATCGACATCGCCACGGCGAACGGCGCCACGGTGATCGCCGCGTTCGAGATCTGCAACTTCCTCGGCGAGCACGGCGTCGCGAAGACGGAGCCCGGGAATCCCGGCGGCCGGATAGACTTTCCGTTCGGGTGGGTCGCGTTCACACAGGCATTCCACTCGTCGTCCTACGAAGGACGGTACATGGGCATGCCATGTGGCCTCGTGATCCGGATGGGCGGCGCGACGCTGTATCACTGCGGCGACACCGGGCTGTTCAGCGACATGAAATTGCTTGGCGAGATCTACCAGCCGGATGTCGCGTGCATCCCGATCGGCGACCGGTTCACCATGGGACCCGAGATGGCGGCGCGTGCGGCGGAACTGATAGGCGCGAAGGCGGTGATTCCGATTCACTACAACACCTGGCCGCCGATCGCGCAGGATCCCGCCGATTTCCGTCCCGGCGGTGGGATCCAGGTGAACGCGCTCAAGCCGGGCGAGCGGTGGACGGTGGGGAGCTGATGGACATCCGACGGCGCTTGCCCACGTTTGGTCGAGATGCTAATAGCTTCTGAAGTCGGAAGTATGTATTTAACGCACAATAGGGCGTTTCGTCCCTTGGTGCAGTGTGGATTCGTAAGGGTGGTGAAGACGCTAAGCGGCGACCCATTCGGTAAAGGCGGCCGCGAGGGCAGATATGCGGTCTTCCAGGGCTGCCGGGTTGCCGCTGTGTTCTAAAACGTCCTCAATCGAACGCTCGAACGCAGCCCGAAGCTGCTCAAATTCCGAGGTGGGAACCGGACGGCCCTCAAGGTAATCGGCGAGCGTTTGACAAACGTGGGCAACCACCACAACCGCTATCGGGTTCGCCGCTAGCTCGGGCTTCCATAGACTTCTTGGGCGATGTGGTCGAGCGTGTCTTGGTTGAAGCCCTTGGTTCTGTAATACTCCGTTAGCCGAGTGCGCTCATCCTTTCCGCGCGTGCGGTGGATGACCGCCGCAGACGACCTGCTGCTTCAAATTCCCTTCGCTCGAAGACTGGTGCATAAGGGGCGTAGCGCTCAAGGAGCTGTCGTCCACCCGCGTCCCGATCGACGAGTGAGACGATCACCGCGATCTCAATACCCCGTGCTTGGATCGCCTTCACGGCGTCTTCGACAGAACGGCCGGAGGTTACGACGTCGTCCACAATTGCTACGCGGTGAACATGGTCCATCGGTCCCTCGATCTGCTGACGCAACCCATGCTCTTTCGCTTTATGTCGAACAAAGAAGGCAGTGACCGGATGATCCGTTAGCCGGGATTGCAACGATGCAGCTGTGGCAATCGGTACCGCTCCGAAGACAATCCCGCCCACCGCATCGACCTTGTATGCCTTAATAGCCGACAGAACTGCGTCAGCCACTAGATCAAGACCTTGCGGATCTTGAGTGACCATTTTGGTATTGAAGTAGAAGTCGCTCTTGCCGCCAGCGGATAGCGTGTACTCCCCCTGTTGGAGTGCTTTGGTCTCCAATAGCTCAAACAGCGATGCGCGGCGCTCGGGGGTCATGAAGTCTCCGGAATTCAAGATACGGGAACAGGGGAGAATGAAGAACCGCCTGGGGAAGCCTTAGCTAGTCTGAAGAAACCCCACGTCGTTCGCGCCAAACGCCCTCCTGCGGGGTGTGCTGTGTTGTGGCGAGCCCTCTTCGCGCTTCACGGGAGCGCCTGCGCGCCCCCTGTCTATGGTAGATAGTATACCAGCAAGTCGAAATTAGATCTCCTTGGGGCTTTACGCAAGAGTTTCGTACCACCTTAAACCCGATCGTTGGCCACTGGTTGCCGGTAGGTCAGCCGCTTTCCATCTGCCGCCCGGATCGCGGCCACGGTAGAAGTCAGAGCACCGGGGGCCGAGCAACATCCTTCAAAACGGGACCACCCCACCGCCGTGTTGTAGAGCTATACGCGCTTGACAGTAGAGGCCTTATAGGAGTTAGGCCGCTTCTCGCTGCGGATCACGGGTGTCTTCTCCTGCGCTTTCCCGACGAAGAGGATGCCCTCGGTGCCCCCCCGCTTTGGTGGACGCGGCCAGGGCCTCTTTCGCCAGGTCGTCTTTGCGCTGCCCGTTCCGAAGAGTGATGACGGGGATCTGGCGTGCCGTGGTGAACGCGACCATCTTCGATATGAACGCGTCACTGATCGGCTGCAGCAACACGAAGGAGGCGTACTGCGCGCCGCGGTGGTAGCGGAGAAAGGCGGCCACCCCACGGGGATACTGCCGCGTCGGGACGTAGACGTTGAGATACATCCGGTCGATGCCTTCCAGCTCGAGCGTGACGTGCGACCGGAGAATCTCCGCGACAGATGGGGAGGACATTGGCGGGCTCCACGTGACGGTCCTTCGGGACACCACACCCTGCAAGGGTGTCAGAGCGGTGCGCAAGCACCCCACATCGTACGCCCGCGCTGGAGTCCCGCCACTCTCCCTCCGCCCGCTACACGCTCGTCGGTCTGGGGCGGAGCCTCGTTAGTGATTGCTGTGCGCTAAGTACATTCTTCCGTCTGAGGTCATGAAAAGCTACCTGCTCCTGTTCGTCCTGTGCGCGGCCGCGTGCGCCGGCCCGACGCCCCAGCCAGGTCCGCCCCCCGTCTCGGACGCGCCGGCCATCAGCCGGCTGGAGCCGACCACCGGGCCGGCGGGAACCGGCTATCCGGTACGCGTGATCATCCACGGACGGCGGTTCCACCCGACCGAGAACCTGGTCGCGTTCGGGCCGGTCCGCGTTCCCCATCTGCCGTCGACGGACGGGGGCACGCGCATCACGTTCTTCGCGCCGAAGGAAGTGCCCAGTTCCGGGGAAGTCCCCCCGATGCCGCTGCTCCCGGAACGCTACGCGGTGACCGTCACGACGGAGCGCGGCAGCAGCGACACGACGTATTTCACCCTTACGAGGGCAGGAGGCGGGCCGTGAGACTGATCGCAGCTGGCGTAGGCCTGGTGGCGGTCGCCGTCCTCGCGCCGGCGGGCGCCCGCGCGCAGGGTGAGGAGGCCGACCACCCCCAACGGCGTTGGGAGTACTTCTACGAGCAACGGGCGTTCCCGTTCGACCGCATTCCGGCCGGGGCGTACGAGCGGGCGCGCGCGCTACTCCGGAGCCAGCGCGCGCTGTTCAGAAGCGGGGGCGCCCCGCCGCCGATCAGCGGCACGACCTGGACGCCCCTGGGTCCGGAGCAGATCCCGATCTTCGGGACCTCGGTAGGCCGGCTCACGGCGATCGCGATCCACCCCGCCAACTCGAATACGATCTACATCGGTGGGGCGCAGGGCGGCGTATGGAAGACAACCAACGGTGGCGCGAGCTGGACGCCGCTGACCGACACCGAGTGCTCGCTGGCAATGGGCGGCCTCGCGATCGATCCGGTGAATCCGGAGATCGTCTACGCAGGCACCGGCGAGCAACACTTCTCGGGCGACAGCTACTACGGATGCGGCGTGTTGCGGTCGGAGGACGGCGGCACGACCTGGACGCAGCTCGGCGCGCCGGTCTTCAGGACGACGGCCGGCGGGGCCCGGATCTCCCGCATGGCGATCGTACCGAGTACGGCCGGCAACCCGGGGACGACCACCGTGTTCGCCGCCAGTGATTTCGGCTTGTTCCGCTCCACCGACGGCGGCGCCAACTGGACCAACGTGCTCGCCGCGTTTCTGAGTCCCCCGTGCTCGACCCAATTCAACTGCGCGGCCACCGACTTCGCGATCAACCCCACCAACGAGTCCGAGTTGTTCGTCGCGGTCCGGCGCCAGGGCATCTTCAAGAGTAGCGACGGCGGCACGACATGGGTCCTGCTCACGAACGGGATCCCGAGCGGCACGAGCGGGCTGCAGCGACCGAATCTCGCCATGGCGCCAAGCGCGCCCGGAACGCTGTACGCCAGCCTGGAGAATCCGAATAGCGCGAGCCTGCTCGGTATCTGGAAAACCACCAACGGCGGCACGAATTGGACGCAACTGCCGGCCAGCACCGCGTCGTGCGGCTCGCAGTGCTGGTACGATCAGGTCATCGCCGTCCATCCGACCAATCCGGACATCGTGTTCTTCGGCGGCATCTCGCTCTACAAGTCGGTCAACGGCGGTCAGTCGTTCTCCACCATCGGCACGTCGATACACGTGGACCAGCATTTCCTGGCGTTCGATCCACAGGACCCCGATGTCGTGTTCGCCGGGAACGACGGCGGGATCTACCGCTCGCCAAACGCCGGCTCGAGTTGGAGCACATTGAACACCGACCTCGCGCTCACGCAGTTCTACGGAGGCATTTCGATTCACCCGACCATCGAGACCATCGCGATGGGGGGCACCCAGGATAACGGCACGGTGCAGTACGACGGCGCGCCGGGGTGGCTGGCGGTCATCGGCGGGGACGGTGGATTCACCGCGATCGATTTCAACGATCCCAACATCCGCTACGGGGAAACCCAGTGGTCGTCGACCTTCGGCGGGCCGCGGCGCAGCACCGGCGGCGGATTCGTGCAAATGACAAGCGGGATCAACATGAGCGACGCGGCGGCGTTCATTCCGCCGCTGGTGATGGATCCCACCAATCCCAAACGGCTCTATTTCGGCACGTTCCGGCTGTACCGCACCGACAACAGCGCCGTATCGTGGACCGCCATCAGCCCCGATCTCGCGGCCGGGGGCACGATCAGGGCGATCGCGCCGGCGGCCTCCAACCAGAACGTGGTGTACGTCGGCTCCAATACCGGGCTCGTGCAGCGCACGATCGACGGCGGTACCAGTTGGAGTCCGGTGACCGGCGGACTGCCGGTCCGTTCGGTGACGGATATCGCGGTCGATCCGGCCGATTGGCAGACGGCGTACGTCACCTTCTCCGGATTCAACAGCGGGCACGTGTACCGCACCGTCGATGGGGGCGGGACCTGGCAGAACGTGAGCGGCACCCTGCCGGACATTCCGGTCAACGCGGTCCTGGTCGATCCGGCCGACCGGGGGGTCGTGTTCGCCGGGACCGATCTGGGCGTGTTCGTGAGCGCCGACAGCGGCGCGAGCTGGACGGTACTCGATGACGGATTCCCCAACGTGGCGGTGTACGACCTCGCGTACAATCCGAGCACCGGCATCCTGCTCGCCGGGACGCACGGCCGCGGGATGTTCGCGCTTGCCGTCACGCGTCCGCTCACGATCGCCGTTTCGCCGCGGGCGCGGACGGATTCGGTCCTGGTCGGCAGTCCGGCCGCGCCGTCCGACTCGGCGACCGTGTTGCTCACCGGACCCAACGGCAACACGACCCCGTGGACCGCGACCCACGGTGCCGGATCATGGCTCACGCTCACGACCGCTTCCGGTACCGGCAACGGACCGGTGCGTTGGGACCGCGATCCGACCGGCCTCGCGGCCGGCACGTATGTCGACACGATCTTCGTCCAGGCCGCCGGCGCGACCGACAGCCCATTCGGGCTGATCGATTCGCTGCTCGTCGTCGCGCCATGGACGCTCACCGTCGATCCCGCCTCCCGCGCCGACCGCATCGGTCTCGGCTCCACGACGGTCCGTGACGACTCGGCGGCGGTCACGCTGTCCGGCCTCGGCGCAGCGACCGCGGCCTGGACCGCCTTCCACACCGATGGAAGCTGGATCCAGATGATCACGACATCGGGCGCCGGCAACGGGACGGTCAGGTGGCGTCGCAACCCCGTGAATCTCGCCGGCGGCACGTGGGTAGACACGATCGTGATCAACGTCATCGGCGCGTCGAACAGTCCCGCGATCGTCGTCGACAGTTTCGTGATCCTCGTTCCCACATTCGCCGTCACCCCGTCGACGCGGGAAGCAAGCGCGCTCGCGGGCACCACGGGCTCCGTACCGGATTCGGCCGACGTCGTGCTGACGGGCCCCGGTTCGCTCACGGCGTCGTGGGGCGCGGCCCATGGCGGCGCGTCGTGGGTGACGCTGTCCACCCCCAACGGGACAGGCAGCGGCACGGTGCGCTGGACCCGCAACCCGGACGGCCTCCGGGTGGGGACACACATCGACACCATCACCGCCACGACGCTCGCCCCCGACACCGCGCGCATCGTCGATCGCTTCACGATCACGGCACCGACCGTCGCCACGGTCTGTGCCGCCGACCACCTCCTCGGCACGGCCTGCCTCTCGGAGTCCGAGCTGCGCTACCTCGACATCGAGGGGAACGGAGACACCGTCTACAACCTCGGCGACTTCCTCGCGCTGCTGGCGCGCGTCGTCGGCACCGCGATGAGCGCGAGGCTCCCATGAGGCGACACGTGATCTTCCGGTTGACGCGGGTTGCCCTGCTCATGGTGTGCGGCGCAGTCCCGCTCACCTGCGATACCTCCACCGAACCGGCCAAGCCGGGGTGGCTCGGTGTGACCTTGCAAACCCCGAACAGCGATGACGGCGCCGTGTTGTTTTCGGTAGCGGGCGGCCTGATCGACTCGGTGCGGTCGTCGTTCCCGAACGCGTTCGCGAAACAAATCGGGGAGCAGTCGTGGCGGGTGATCGTCGCGGGAACGGTTACCGCCGGTCGCGTCGCGGAGATTTGGGTTCCCGACGTCAACGCCGAGGGATATACGGCGACGATCGAGCAGATCGCGGTTCGGGGCAGCTATGTGCAGCGCGCGACGACGGGATATGGATTGACGATTGAGTGATTGCAGATTGCAGATTGCAGATTGCGGATTACGGACGGCCGCGGCCGATATACACGGTCTTCACGTTGACGAACTCAAGGATGCCGGCCCGGCCCAATTCGCGCCCGTACCCACTTTCCCGAATCCCGCCGAACGGGAGTCGCGGGTCCGACCGAACGAACGTGTTGACGAAACACGCACCGGCCTGGAGTTCTTCCCGAGCCATCCGTTCGCCCGTGGCGATGTCATCGGTGAACACCGCGGCCCCCAATCCAAACGCGGTGGCGTTGGCGGCACGAACTGCCTGACGCGCGTTCTTGACGGGGATGATCGCGGCGACCGGGCCGAAGACCTCCTCGCTGTAGGCCGCCATGCCTTTCGCGACGTTTGTGAGCACGGTCGGCGGATAGAAGAACCCCGGTCCGTCCGGCATCGTCCCGCCGAGCAGGCATCCGGCGCCTGCCTTGACGCTCTCGGTCACCTGGCGGTGCACCGTGTCGCGCAGATCCGCGCGCGCCTGCGGTCCTACTTCGGTCGATGGATCGAGCGGATCGCCCATGCGCACCGCGCGCATGCGCGCCACCACCAGCGCCTCGAACTCCTCCCGCACCGCGTCGACCACGATGAACCGTTTTGCCGCGATACAGCTCTGCCCGGCGTTGATCAACCGGCTCGTCACGCAAGCCGTGGCCGCGGCCTCGAGGTCGGCATCCGCGAGGACGACGTAGGGATCGCTCCCACCCAATTCCAATACCGTCTTCTTGATGTTGGCTCCGGCTTGCCTGGCCACCGCCTTGCCGGCGCGGACGCTCCCGGTGAGGGTGACGGCGCGCACCAATCGATGCCGGATCAGCGCGCCCGTCTGCTTCACGTCGATGAACAGGTTGACGAAGAGGCCCGCCGGGAACCCCGCCTCACGAAACATCGCCTCGATTCTCAGCGCACAGCCCGGAACATTGGGCGCGTGCTTGAGGAGCGCGCCATTGCCGGCCATGAGCGTGGGCGCCGCGAACCGGAAGACCTGCCAGCAGGGGAAGTTCCACGGCATGATGGCCAGCACGACGCCGATCGGCTCGAACGCCACGTAGCTGCGGGTCGCGTCGGTGTCCACCGGGTCAGCCGCCAGAAACGCAGCCCCGTTATCGGCGTAGTACTCGCAGACCGCTGCGCACTTCTCCGCCTCGGCCCGTCCCGCGGCGAGCGGTTTTCCCATCTCTTCGGCCATCAGGCGTGCGAGATCATCCGACGAGGCGCGGACCAGCGAGGCGAGGTTTCGCAGTAACTCGCCCCGATGGTCGAACGGTGTGTTGCGCCATTGCTTGTGCGCTCTGTCAGCGGCGGTGAGCGCCCGCTTGGCATCGGCGGTCGAGATCGTCTCGTAGCGACGCGCTTCGCGGCCCGTGGTGGGATTGATTGCGAGGAAGTGCATGGCGCGTCCCTCCTTTGCGACTCCAGAACCGAGACGGAAAACTATGGCAGTGTCCCGGGATGAGCGACAGGGCGAGTGATTGCAGGTTGCAGATTGCAGATTGCTGATGGCAGAATTGTCACGGTTCAGCGGGAATGTGACTCGTGCGGTGGCTGTTTAAATGCACAACGACGGGTGATTCTGGATGCAGTGGATCGTCCCCGAATCGTCGATCCTGGGGCATCTTCGCGGGGGTCCCGGCGCCGCGGGGGCGCGCGCGGCTGGACACTGCGGCGGATCCCCAAGCGGCCGCCGTTGCCTCCGTGGCCGGCGATGCCTGAGGACGTCCTCCCGCCTGATCTGCCGGGTCTCATGCCTGGTGTGAATCGTAAACGCCGGGCTTGACGGTCCGAGCTCAGCGTTGTACCGTCCCCATTCACGCTGAACGGACGACGATCCAGACATGAACCAGACAATCGGCCTCATCACCTGCACCTGCGCGTGTATGTGCATGTGTCCCGCCGCCACGAGCGACCGGGGAGGTCGGTGCATGCCGTGTAGTCCGTCGTAGCAGACCGAACACACGTACCGCAGCACCACCCGGCCGCTCTCGCACGCGGCCGGGTTTTTTTGTGCCCGCTCCGGCGGGCGTCACCACGACATGCATGGGAGGCATCGGACATGACGACGAGTGCGACCGGCGGGCACATCGATCCCGCCATCACGGACCGCGGCTATGCGCGCCCGGAAGTGCTGGTGACGACGCACTGGCTCGCCCGGCACCTCGAGGATCCCTCCGTCCGGGTGCTCGAGAGCAATGAGGACCCCGACCTCTATGCCACCGGACATATCCCGGGCGCATTGCGGCTCGACTGGCACGAGGACCTGAACGACCCGCTGATCCGTGATTACCTCTCGCGGGAACAGTTCCAGGCGTTACTGCGCGAGTTCGGCATCGATGAGACGACGACTGTGATCCTCTATGGCAACCGGAACAACTGGTGGGCCACGTACGCATTCTGGGTGTTCCAGCTGTTCGGCTTCACCGGCGTGCGACTGCTGGACGGCGGCCGCGACAAGTGGATCGCGGAGGGGCGGCCGTTCACCACGGACGTCGCCGACTTTCCGCCGTCGGACTACGTGGCGGAGGAGCGCGACGACGCGCGGGTCCGCGCCTTCTACGACGATGTGGTGGCGCACAGCCGCGCCGGCGCACTGCTGATCGACGTCCGTTCACCCGATGAGTTCACCGGGCGGAAGCTGCACATGCCGGACTACCCGCAGGAAGGGGCGCTCCGCGGGGGTCACATCCCCGGCGCCGCCAACGTGCCGTGGGCCCGGGCGGCAAACGACGACGGCACGTTCAGGCCCGTAGAGGAGCTCCGCGCCATCTACGAGCGCGAGGCCGGGCTCACGCCCGACGCCGACGTGGTGACCTACTGCCGCATCGGGGAGCGGTCCAGCCACACCTGGTTTGCCCTCACCTATCTGCTCGGCTATCCGAACGTCCGGAACTACGACGGGAGCTGGACCGAGTGGGGGAATCGTGTGCGCGCCCCCATCGAGCGCTGAGGTGGCGCTCCGTGCGGCGCGCGTCATCGGCACCCTCGGGACCGAGGCCGCGCTCGATGTGCTCACCGCGGCCCGGCAGCTCGAAGCGCGCGGGCGGTCCGTGCGACACCTCGAGGTGGGCCAGCCGGACGCGCCGACCGCGCCCCATGTCGTGGAGACGGCGGTCGCCGCGCTGCGCGCGGGCCGGACGGGCTACGCCCCGCCCGCCGGTCTCCCCGCGCTGCGTTCGGCCATCGCCGAGCGGTGGCGCGCGCTGGGCGCCGCGGTCGACCCCGATCGGGTGGTCGTGACACCGGGCGGCAAGCCGATGCTCGCGTGGGCGGCGACCCTGGTGCTGGAGCCGGGGGACGAGGCGCTGATCCCTGATCCGGGGTTTCCGATCTACGCCTCGGCTGTCCGGTTCGCGGGGGGACGCCCCGTGACGTATCCGCTCGATACCGGAGCGGATTTCACGCTCGATCCCGACGCGATCGCCGAGCGGATCGGACCGCGCACCCGCCTGCTCTATCTGAACGTGCCGCACAACCCCACGGGCGGTACCGCGACACCGGCCGCACTCGATCGCGTGGCGGATCTTGCCGAGCGTTACGACCTGATCGTCGTGGCCGATGACGTCTATCGCGGACTCCGCTACGACGGCCCCGACGACAGCATCTTCCTCCGGCCGGGCCTTCCCGCCCGGACGATTCTGGTGGATGCCTTCTCGAAGCGCTACGCCATGACCGGCTGGCGCCTGGGCTACGGCATCCTCCCACCCGTGCTGGTCGACGGTGCCGTCCGCCTCGTCATCAACTCGGTGTCGTGCGTACCGCCGTTCGTGCAGGAAGCGGGCGTTGCGGCCCTGACCGGTCCGCAGGATGCCGTCACGACGCTGCGGGAACGCCTGCGCCACATCCGGGACATCGCCGTCCGTCGCCTGCACGCTGTGCCGGGGGTGTCCTGCGGCGTGCCGGGGGGCGCGTTCTACCTGTTTCCTGACGTCAGCGCGCTGCTGCCGGCGGGCGAGAGCGTGGCGGCCCTCGCGTCCGATCTGCTGGACGGCAGCGGCGTCGCCTTGCTGCCCGGAACGGCGTTCGGTCCGGGAGGGGCCGGGCACCTCAGGATTTCGTACGCACGGCCGCTCGCGGAACTCACGGCGGCCTTCGATGCGCTGGAGGCGGCGCTGTCGCGGTCCCCGGCCGCGGTTCAGGAGGGCTCATGAGTACCACCGGAAAAATCACGACGGCGACTCTCCGCAGATTGCAACAGGAAAGCCGACCGGCCGTATTCGTCACGGCGTACGATTATCCCACCGCGACGTTCGCCGACCGGGCGGGCGTGGACATGATCCTGGTCGGGGATTCAGCCGCGATGACGATGCTCGGGCTTCCCGACACGGTCGCCATCGGCATGGACGAGATGCTCGTCTTCGCCCGGGCCGTCGCGCGGGCGGCGCGGCGCGCGTTCGTGATCGGCGACCTGCCATTCCTGTCCTATCAGCCCTCCGACGCCGATGCCGTGCGCAATGCCGGGGCGTTCATCACCGCCGGATGCGACGCGGTGAAGTGCGAGGGCGGGGCCCGCGTCGCGGCGCGGGTGCGCGCCATGACCGATGCCGGGATCGCCGTGATGGGCCACCTCGGCCTCACACCGCAGAGCCTTGGTCAGCTGGGCGGCTACCGCGTGCAGGGAAAATCGCTCGAGGCGGCGCGCCGGCTGGCGGCCGATGCCCGCGCCCTCCAGGACGCGGGCGCGTTCGCGCTGCTTCTCGAAGCGTTACCCGCCGAGGCGGCCGGCTTCGTGCGCGACACCGTGGACGTGCCCGTGTACGGCATCGGGGCCGGACCCGAGGTCGATGGCCAGCTCGTCATCGGCCACGATCTGCTGGGTGGGTTCGTGGGGGAGATCGAACCGCGCTTCGTGAAACGATACGCGGAGATCGGCGCCGTCACGCAGCAGGCGTTCGCCGCGTACGCCGACGAGGTCCGCGCGCGCCGCTTCCCGGGGCCGGAACACTGCTACCCGATCAGCCGGGACGACGAAGCCGAGATCCGCGCCGCGCGCCGGCAGACACGCACGCGCGAACCGCAGGAGGTGGGCTCGTGATCGAGCGTTCGCTGTCGGCCCACCAGGGCGTACGCTCGCAGCGCTGCCGGATCTGCGGCGTGACGAGCCAGCCCGCTCCCGAGGCAATCTGCGCGGAGTGCCTGGGCCCGCTGGAACCGGTCTACGATCCCGACCGGCCGCTGCCGGCGCCCGAGGAAATCGCGAGACGGCCGCCAACGCTCTGGCGGTACCGGGAGTGGCTGCCGCTGACCGGACGGCCGCTCCATGCGACCGAGGCCGGATGGACACCGCTGGTGCCTGCGCCGGCCCTTGCCCGCGCCTTGGGGATCCGGTGGGCATGGGTCAAGAACGACGCCGTGTCGCACCCCTCCCTGTCGTTCAAGGATCGGGTCGTCGCGACATCCATCAACGCCGCCGCCGCGTTCGGCATGTCGACCGTGGGGTGCGCCTCCACCGGCAACCTGGCGAACGCCGTGGCCGCCCAGGCCGCGGCCGCGGGACTACGCGCCTGGATCTTCGTGCCGGACGATCTCGAGCCCGGCAAGATCATCGGGACCAGCGTCTACGGCCCCCGGCTGGTGCGCGTGCGCGGTACGTACGACGACGTGAACCGGCTCTGCGCGCAGGTGGCCGACCACTTCGGCTGGGGGATCGTGAACGTGAACCTGCGCGGATACTACGGGGAGGGGTCCAAGACCATGGCGTTCGAGATCGCCGAACAGCTTGGCTGGCGCCTGCCCGACGCGGTGATCGCGCCGATGGCCGGCGGCTCGCTCGTGACCAAGCTCCACAAGGGGTTTGGGGAGTTTCTGGATGCCGGACTCGTGCGGGGCGCGCCCCCGCGCGTGTACGGGGCCCAGGCGGCCGGCTGTGCGCCGATCGTCCGACTCGTGGAAACCGGCGGCGATCGCATCCAGCCGGAACGTCCGCGGACCATCGCCCGGTCCATCGCCATCGGCAACCCCGCGGATGGCGGATTTGCCGCCCGGGTCCTGCGCGAGACCGGCGGGTGGGCCGCCGCGGTCACCGACGACGACCTCATCGCCGGCATCCGCCTCCTCGCGGAAACGACCGGCATTTTCACCGAAACCGCCGGCGGCGTCACCGTCGCCGCCGCCCGCGCCCTCGCCCGGGCCGGACGCCTGCGCGCCGACGACGAACTCGTCCTGTGCATTACGAGTCACGGACTCAAGACCGTCGAAGCGGTGGCCCGGGCCCGCGAGCCGCTCCCGATCATCGACCCCCGACTCGGCGCGGTCCGCCGGCTGGTCGAATCCCTTGACGATGAACCATCGAAACTGGAGGCATCATGAGCGTGACCGTCCATCTCCCTGCCGTCCTCGCGAAACTGGCCGACGGCCGGCGCGCGCTCGACGCGCCGGGCGCGACCGTCGGGCAGGTCGTCGCCCACCTCGCCGCGCTGTACCCGGACCTCGCGCCGCGGCTGCGGGACGAGTCGGGCAGACCCTACGAGTTCGTGACGTTCTACCTGAACGATGAAGACATCCGACTCGATGGCGGATTCGACGCGCCGGTCAGCGACGGAGACGAAATCACCATCGTCCCCGCCATCGCGGGAGGATGACGATGACCGCTACCGTTCCGCATGGCCCGCGGCCCGCCCCCTGCCGCGACGACGCATCGGGCGCCGCGGGGCGACACCCCGCGCTCGACAATGAGGAGATTCTCCGGTACAGCAGGCACCTCATCCTGCCGGAAGTCGGCGTGGAGGGACAGCGCGCGCTCAAGGCGGCCAGCGTGCTGCTCGTGGGCGCGGGAGGTCTGGGATCCCCGCTCGGTCTGTACCTCGCGGCGGCGGGTGTCGGTCGCATCGGGCTCGTCGATTTCGACACCGTGGATCTCACCAACCTCCAGCGACAGGTGCTGTACGGCACGCGTGATGTCGGTCGTTCGAAGCTCGCGTCGGCGCGCGACCGGCTGAGCGACCTCAATCCCCACGTGGCGCTCGAGACGTACGACACGCGGCTCACCTCGGCGAACGCGCTGGAGATCCTCAGGGACTACGACCTCGTGATCGACGGGACCGACAACTTCCCGACGCGGTACCTCGTGAACGATGCGTGCGTGCTGCTTGGTACGCCGAACGTGTACGGATCGATCTTCCGCTTCGAGGGGCAGGCGTCGGTGTTCGCGACCCGGGAGGGTCCGTGCTATCGCTGCCTGTTCCGTGAGCCGCCGCCACCGGGACTCGTGCCGAGCTGTGCTGAAGGTGGTGTGCTCGGCGTTCTGCCGGGTCTGGTCGGGGTGATCCAGGCGACCGAGGCCGTGAAACTGATCCTCGGCGCGGGCGAGTCGCTCATCGGACGCCTGCTGCTGATCGACGCGCTGGGGATGCAGTTCCGCACCCTGCGGCTGCGGCGTGATCCCGCGTGCCCCGCCTGCGGGACGCGGGAACTGCAGGAGTTGATCGACTACGAGGCGTTCTGCGGCATCCCGTCGGCCGAGCAGGCCGGCCACGATGTTCCCGAGATCTCACCCGTCGAGCTGGCATCCCGGCTGGGCCGGCCCGATCCGTTCGCGTTGATCGACGTGCGGGAGCCGCACGAATGGGAGATTGCGCGCCTGCCGGGCGCCCGGCTGATTCCGCTCGACACGGTCGGCGAGCGGCTCGACGAGTTTCCGCGGGACCAGGAGGTGGTGCTGTACTGCAAGGGCGGCACGCGGAGTGCCCGGGCGGCCCGCGAGCTGCTGGAGGCCGGCTTCGAACGCGTCGTGAGCCTCGCCGGCGGAATCACCCGCTGGAGTGAAGACGTGGACCCGTCGGTGCCGAGGTATTGATGACGGGCGCGGTGGTGCCATGTCGTGGCGCGCGACCGGCAACCCGGACGATATGCCCACGGAGCAGTTCGTCGCCTGGACGCTCGAGCGGTTCGAGGCGGGCCGTATGGTCTTCACGACCGGATTCGGGCTCGAAGGCTGCGCGCTGCTTGACCTCTACGCGCGGGCCGGCGCGACGTTGCGTGTCGTCTATCTCGACACGGGGTTCCTGTTCCCCGAGACGTACGCGTTGCGCGACCGCCTCCAGGAGCGCTATCCGGCGCTCCGGTTCGAGCGGGTCGCCACCGATCTGACGCCGGCGGCGCAGGCGGCCCTGTTCGGTCCGGCGCTCTGGCGCCGCGATCCCGACCGCTGCTGCACGCTGCGCAAGATCGAACCGTTGCGACCGGTGCTGCGGGCGGCGGATGTCTGGATCACGGCGATCACGCGCCATCAGGGCGCGGCGCGGCGGCGCGCCCCACTGATTGCCTGGGACTGGCCCTGGCAGATCCTGAAGGTCTGCCCGCTCGTCCACTGGGACCGGCGCGCCGTGTGGGAGTACGTCCGGCGTCACGACGTGCCGCACAATGTCCTGCACGAGCGCGGCTATCCGACCATCGGCTGCCTGCAGTGCACGCGCGCGGTGCCGGGCGCGGGACCCGAGGACTACTCGCGCGCGGGACGCTGGGCTGAACGGGACAAGACCGAGTGCGGCCTTCACGCCGCCCGAACCGACATGGGGAGCGCCGATGACCGACGGTGACACACCGCGACAGCAGCTGGCGGACGAGTCCCGCGTGGAGACGGCCAAGCGGCTCGGCCGGTATCTGCGCGGCACGATCGCCGAGACGCTCGCGTCCGACGCGTCGCACTTCGGGGCGGACGACGTCCAGCTGCTCAAGTTCCATGGGATCTACCAGCAGGACGACCGCGATCGGCGGAAGCCGCGCAGAGCGCTCGGGCTCGACAAGGCCCACCAGTTCATGATTCGCGTGGCGCTCCCCGCGGGGCGTCTGACGGCGGCACAGTACGTGGCGCTCGACCGCCTTGCCGATGCCACGGCGGACAAGTCGCTCCGCATCACCACCCGCCAGGGACTCCAGTATCACGGGGTCGTGAAGGGTGACCTGAAGACCACCATCGCGTCGGTCAACGAGCAGCTCGTGACGACGCTTGCGGCCTGTGGCGACGTCGAGCGGAACGTGATGGCCTGCCCCGCCCCGTTGGCGGATCCGAGCCACGCGGCGGTCAAGGACATCGCGGCCCGGATCGCCGCCGACCTCCGGCCGGCCACGTCGGCCTATCACGAGATCTGGCTCGACGGGGAGCGGGTCCGCACGACCGCACCCGGACGCGCCGAAGAACCCCTCTACTCCGAGCGGTACCTGCCACGGAAGTTCAAGACGGCGGTCGCCGCGGCGGAGGACAACTGCGTGGATGTGTACGCACAGGACGTGGGCCTCGTGGCCCATACCCACGACGGGCGCGTCAGTCACATGACGGTGCTCGTCGGCGGGGGCCTGGGTATGACGCACGGCAAGGGAGATACGCTCGCGCGGCTCGCCGAGCCGCTGGCTGACGTCGCCGTCGACGATGCGGCGACGGCGGTGCGGACGATCGCGGCCATCTTCCGGGATCACGGCAACCGGGCAGACCGCCGTCACGCCCGCCTGAAGTATCTCCTCGCCGAGTGGGGCTCGGAGCGCTTCGGCCGGGAGTTCCGGCGCCGGATCGGGCGTCCGACGGCGCCGCCGAGTCCGCTTCCCGCTCCGGTCTATCACGACCATCTCGGTCCGCACCGCCAGCCGGACGGACGCTGGTTCTGCGGCGTGTTCGTCCAGAGCGGCCGGGTCGCGGACCGCGGGAGCCGGCGGCTGCGCTCCGCACTCCGGGGCATTGTCGAGGACATGGAGCCCGGCATCGCCTTCACGCCGCAACAGAACGTGTTGTTCACCGACCTGACCGGAGAGCAGCTCACCCGGCTGGACGCCATCCTGCGCGCGCACGGGGTCGCACCGGTGCAGGATGTGCCGGCCGTGCGGCGGCACGCGATGGCATGCCCGGCGCTTCCCACGTGCGGTCTCGCGGTGGCGGAGTCGGAACGGTTCCTCCCCTCCGTCCTCGACCGGCTCGAAGCGGAACTGGACACGCTGGGGCTGGACGCCGTGCCGTTCACGGTGCGCATGACCGGCTGTCCGAACGGATGCGCGCGGCCGTACACGGCGGACCTCGCCTTCGTCGGGCGTTCCCTCGATCTCTATCACATCTACGTGGGTGGCCGGCTGGCCGGCGATCGCATGACGGATCTCTATCGTGCCGACGTCACCGGGGCGGACCTGGTGGATGCCGTGCGTCCGCTGCTCGCGCGGTGGGCCGAGGAACGTCTGCCGGACGAAGGGCTGGGAGACTGGTACCAGCGGAGTCTGGGCTCGCAGTCGGCGCGCCGGATGCTCACGGGCAAGGAATTGCCCGTGGTGGAAGCGCCGCTGTTCCGGAACCCATGAGCGTCTCCGTCGTACTCGCGGCGCACGGCGGCGGGGACGGCTCGCCGGCCAACGCGCTTGTCCGGTGGCACGCCGCGCAGCTCGCCCGGCGGCGGCGGTTTCGCGAGGTGGTCGCGGCGTTTCATCAGGGGTGCCCGTCGTTCGAGACGGTGCTGCCGGCGCTGGGAGCGCGCCGGGTCGTCGTCGTTCCGTGCTTCACCAGCACCGGCTACTACACCGAGCAGGTGCTGCCCCGCGCCTTGGAGCGCGGCCGGGTCCCGGGCAGAACGTCCGTGCACATCACGCCGCCGATCGGGGCGGAGCCCGCGCTGGTGGCGTTGATGGCGACGGCGGCGCGGAGGGTCGCGGGCAGGCGGCCGTCAGACACGTCGGGAGTGCTCGTCGTGGGACACGGTACGCCGCGCCACCCGGGGAGCGGAAACACCACGTATCAACTCGCGGAGCGACTGGGGCGGCGTCTGGCGCTCCCGGCAGCGTGCGCGTTTCTGGACCAGCGCCCTCGGCTCGAAACGGTGGCGGCCAGCCTTGCGTGGGACGAGATCGTGGTGGTGCCGTTTTTCATCGGGCACGGAGAGCACGAACGGACGGACCTGCCGCGGCGCCTGCGGACGGTGGTCACCGGGGACCGGCTCCGCTTTCTCCCGCCCGTGGGCCGGCTGCCGGGCATGACGGCCCTGCTGGAGCAACTGGCAGTGCGCCACACGCCGCCGTCCGCCCACCGCGTCCCGCCGGTACGCGGTGGGCGGGTGGTGCTGGTGGGGGCCGGCCCGGGCGATCCCGGTCTCCTGACGCTGCGGGGGCGGGACGCGCTGGCGTGTGCCGATGTCGTCGTCCACGACCGACTCGTGGCGCCGGAGGTCGTGGAGCTGGCACCCGCCGGCGCGCGGCGGATCAACGTCGGCAGGGCGCCGGACACGGAGCGGCGCCTCGCGCAGCCCGACATCAATGCCCTCCTGGTCCGGCACGCGACCGAGGGGCGGTTCGTCGTCCGCCTCAAGGGCGGCGATCCATTTCTGTTCGGACGGGGCGCGGAAGAAGTGGACGCGTGCCGCGCGGCGGGCGTCCCGTGCGAGGTCATACCCGGGGTCACGAGCGCGTTCGCCGTTCCCACCGCCGCCGGCATCCCGGTGACCCTTCGCGGGATCAGCCGTTCGGTCGCGGTGGTGACCGGACGCGGGGCGCGCGGGGAGGACCTGCCGTTCGACGCACGCGCCGTCGCCGGGCTGGATACGATCGTCGTGCTCATGGGGTGGGCGGCGCTGCCGCGGATCGTGGAGGCATTGCTCGCCGCCGGCCGGGATCCGGCCATGCCGGCCGCTTGCATTCAGGATGGGGGGACGCCCGCGCAGCGGGTCGTTCGGGGAACGCTCGCCACGATCGCGGAACGTGTGGAGCAGGAGGGGCTCGTGGCGCCGGTGATCACGGTGATTGGAGCCGTTGCCGACGCTTGCTGCAGCATGGCCAGCCTGTTCCGACCGGTGACACGAGAGACAGCAGGACGTCGAGCGCGGGATGTGCGGTGAACGACATTGCGCTGGACCGCCGCATCGACGCGCGCATTGACGTCATTTCACTCAGCGTGGAGGCTCCCCCGGTGGACGCCCGTCACCGCCCGACCCGAAGGATCGGGATTGGAGGCGAACGACGCGTCCCAGGCGATCGCGGCCGGCGTGCTGCAGGCGACGCTGGGTCCTCCGGGCACGAGCCGGGCGGACTCGTCGCCGGGGAAGTGCGTATCGAAGAGGGTCCGGTAGAGATAGGCCTCCTTCGTCACCGGGGGATTCACGGGGAAGCCGCAAGGGGCGCGGGCGAGGTCCTCGTCGGATACCGCCTCCTCGGCGCGCGTCTTCAGCGCGTCGATCCACCCGTAGCCGACGCCGTCGGAGAACTGCTCCTTCTGGCGCCACAGCACGTCGTCCGGCAGCCACCCCTCGAAGGCCGATCGCAGGAGGTGCTTCTCCATCCGATCCGGGCCCACCATCTTGGCGCCCGGATCCACGGACATGGCCGCGTCCAGGAAGTCCCGGTCGAGGAACGGCACCCTGGCCTCCACTCCCCAGGCGGCCATGGACTTGTTTGCCCGCAGGCAGTCGTACTTGTGGAGGAGGTCGAGCTTCCGCACGGTCTCGTCGTGGAAGCTCTTCGCGTCCGGGGCGCGGTGGAAGTAGAGATATCCCCCGAAGATCTCGTCGGCCCCCTCCCCGGAGAGGACCATCTTCACCCCCATGGCCTTGATGCGCCGCGCCATGAGATACATGGGGGTGGAGGCACGCACTGTGGTGACGTCGTAGCTCTCGATGTGGTGGATCACGTCGGCGAGCGCGTCGAGTCCCTCCTCCACGGTGAACCGGAGCTCATGGTGCACGGAGCCCAGGTAGTCGGCGACCCCGCGAGCGGCCGCCAGGTCGGGGGACTCCTCGAGGCCGATCGAGAAGGTGTGGAGCCGGGGCCACCAGGCCTCGCTGCGGCCTTCGTCCTCGACTCGCCGGGCGACGTGACGAGCCGCCACCGCGGCGACGAGGGAGGAGTCGAGACCTCCCGACAGGAGCACGCCGTACGGGACGTCGCTCATGAGCTGGCGCCGGACCGCCGCGACGAACACCTCCCGCAGGACCGCCGGGTCCGCCGGTCGACCCGCCACGGCGTCGTACGATCTCCAGGTCGGGTGCCGGTAGGCCACGGGCTCCCCGATCTCGCTGTCGAGATAGTGGCCCGGGGGGAACTCCCAGAGGCGGCGGCAGACCCCGGTCAGGGCCTTCATCTCCGAGGCGACCAGGAACTGTCCCTGCTCGTCCCGCCCGAAGTAGAGGGGGCACACCCCCACCGGGTCTCGCGCCAGGAGGTAGCGCCGCCGCTCCGCGTCCCAGAGAGCGAAGGCGAAGATGCCGTTGATCCGGTCGAGGAAGTCGGGTCCGTGCTCACGGTAGAGAGGCAGCAGGACCTCGCAGTCCGAGCTCGTGCGGAAGTCCCACGGGATGCCGAGCGAGGCCCGCTGCGCCGCGTGGTCGTAGATCTCCCCGTTGACCGCCAGCACCAGCGTGCCGTCCGCACTGACCAGGGGTTGGGCTCCGCTCTCGGGGTCGACGATCGCCAGCCGCTCGTGAGCCAGGACGAACCCGTCACCAGCCGTCACTCCGCTCCAGTCCGGCCCGCGGTGCCGTTGCCGTCGGGACAGGGAAAGGGCGAGACGGCGTGCCTCCCCGGCTTCCATGGTGAGGTCGAAGATCCCCAGGATCGAGCACATGCCGTTCGACTCCTCGTTCGGTGGTTCCATGAACGCAAAAAGGCCCGCACCGTGTGGTGCGGGCCTCGTGTCACGTTCCGCGATCGTTCGTACGCGTTTACACGGGTCCCCGCACCGGGGCTTCGGTGGTCTTCGTATTGTGATTGGGCCCCATGCATCCCGTCTCGGCGGCAGAGGCGTTGCCGCGAGCACGATGGACGGTTTCGGTGCGGGTCATGCGACAACGGTAGACCGGGCGCCTGCGAGCTGTCAAGGGCGCGTGGCGACCGATCCCGGAGAGACACGGGCCGCCGACTGATCGCCAGAGAGGAGCAGGTCCAGACACCCGTCCGGCGTCCTCGCACGCATGACGTCACGGTCCGAGTCGCCGTTCCGCTGACCGCGCGTGCGCCTCGAGCCCTTCGAGGCGACCCAGCCAGGCCGCGTCCTCGACCAGCCCCCGGGCGCCGGCGGGATCATCGATCGCCAGCCACGTGCGCACGCGCAGGAACGTCAGCACTGAAAGACCGCCGGCAGAGCGAGCCGCGCCCCCGGTAGGCAGGACGTGGTTGGGCCCCGCGCCGTAATCGCCCAGAACCTCCGCGGCCCCGGTCCCGACGAACAGCGCGCCGTAGTGACGCAGCCGTGGCGCCAGGCACCCGGCGTCGGCGACGTGAAGTTCTAGGTGCTCCGGCGCGAGGATGTCGCACGCGGCGACGCCCTCGTCCAGGTCGCGCACCACTACCGCTCCACCGTTGCCCAGTGCCGCGCGCGCGATGACGGCGGTCGGCAGCGTCTCGAGCTGGCGCACGAGTTCGGCCGAAACCCCTTCGGCGATCGCGCCGCCGACACTCACCAGGACCGGTACTGCGTACGGATCGTGCTCGGCCTGCGCGAGGAGGTCCGCCGCGACCATTCCCGCGTCGGCCGTCGCATCGGCCAGCACCACCAGTTCGGATGGCCCCGCCAGTGTATCGATGGCGACATGCCCCGCGACCAGCTGCTTGGCTGTCGTGACGTATGCGTTACCCGGGCCCACGACGGCATCGCATCGCGGCACCGGGTCGGCACCGAAGGCGAGCGCCGCAATGGCCTGCGCGCCGCCGACCGCGAGGAATCCGTCCGCGTTCGCCAGCGCGGCGGCGGCAAGCGTAATCGGAACCGGTCGCGGACTCGCCACCCACACCTCGGACACGCCCGCCTCACGCGCCGTGATGGCCGTCATGAGCACCGAGGACGGCAACGGGTAGCGGCCGCCTGGCGCGTAACACCCCGCTCGCTCCACGGGGGCGATCAAGTGACCGGCCCTGCCTCCCGGAATAGTCATATCGAACGGTCCGAGGGCGGCCCGCTGTCCGCGCGCGAACACGCGAATGCGCTCCGCGACGCGCTCCAACCGTTGCCGGTCGCCGGGCTTCAGCGACGCGAGCGCCGACGCGAGCGCTTCGCGCGGCAGGATGAGCGGTGCAGCAGCCGCCACGTCCCCCAGCCGCTCCGCGTGTTCCCTGAGCGCCGCCGCGCCACGCGCGCGGACGTCGCCCACGATCGCGGCCGCGGTTTCCTGCACCTCTGATGACGGGTGGCTGCCGATCCGTGCGGCCATCTCCTGTGCCGTGCGGCGTGGGAACACGTCGGTCATCACTTCGCCTCCATTGGCCGCCGCGTCATCGCGAGCCGCCGGCGTCCGAGCTCCGATTCCACATCGGCAAGGCTCGCACCGGCCCGCGCGAGCGCCGCCAGCACCAGGTAGAGGACGTCCGCCGATTCGTGCACCACGTCGTCGCGCGTGCCGGCCCGCGCCAGCTCGGCGCTCTCCTCGCCGAGCTTCGACTCCAGCAGCCCCGGCGTGGTCAACAGCCGGACCGTTCCGGAGTGTGGATCGGCGCCGGCCCGGCGCGCCGCGATGACCCGCTCGAGTGTGCCAAGATCGAAGCGGTCACGAAAGCAACTGCGCGTGTTGCGGTGGCAGAAGCCCGGTCCCTCCTGGCGCACCACGAAGCGCAAGGCATCGCGGTCGCAATCCGCGTCCACGGCGAGCAAGCGCTGTGTGTTCCCCGACGATTCACCCTTGACCCAGATGGCAGAGCGCGATCGCGACCAATAGATGCCCCGGCGCTCAGCGACCGCGCGGCGCAATGAGGCAGCACTGCTCCAGACGAAACCCAGCGCCCGCCCCGACTCGTCGCAGACGACGGTTGGCCACAAGCCGTCCGGTCCCGCGCGAAGAACGGCGGCGACGGCATCACCGAGGCTCATGCGCTCGGTGTAGAGCGCCATCCCCACCTGCGCATCGGCGCCGAGGCGATCGAGTTCGCCGATCTCGTCTGGCGTCGTGATGCCTCCGGCGGCGGTGACGCGCGCGGCGCCAGCCGCGGCAACCGCGTCGCGCACCATGGTCGCGTCGAACCCCGCCATCTCCCCTTCGCGCTCGACCTGCGTGAGAAGAAAGCCGCCCACATGCGGTGCGAGGGAGCGGATGTCATCGAGCACGGAGTGCCCGGTCTTCGTGCGCCAGCCGTCCACGACGACCTCGCCCCGCACCGAGTCCACGGCGGCGATGACGCGATCGCGGGGCAGGGCGCCGCAGAACGCGGGCGACGCCGCGGTCCCGACCACGATCCGCTCGGCGCCGGCGTCGAGCCATGCGCGCGCGCTATCGCGATCGCGAATGCCGCCGCCCACGCGACACGCTGCTCGACGCACCATCTTCCGGATGATGGCTGCGTTCGATCCCCGTCCAAGCGCCGCGTCGAGGTCCACCACGGCGACCTCGCCCGCCACCGCGAACTGCTCGAGCCGCTGGAGCGGGTCCCCGCCGTCGAGCACGAACTCGCGTCCCTGCCGCAACTGGACCGCGCGACCGTCCATCAGGTCGATGCTGGGAACGATCATCGCCGCACCCGCACGCCGCGGCCGGCGAGCTCCGCCTTGATCGCCGCCACCGTCTCGTCGCCGTCGTGGAAGACGGAGGCGGCCAGCACCGCTTCTGCCCCAGCCGCCAGCGCCTCGGCCACGTGCGCCCGCGTTCCGATGCCGCCCGAGGCGATTACCGGCACGGTGACCGCGCCATGCACCGCGCGCACCAGCTCCAGGTCGCAGCCGGCACGCGTGCCATCGCGGTCCCAGCTCGTGAGCAGCACCTCGCCCGCGCCTGACGCTGTTCCGTGCCGTGCCCACTCGACCGCGTCCAGTTCCACGCGGTCCCGGCCGCCCGACACGAGCACGTCCCAGCCGGCGCCCGCACGGCGCGCGTCCACGGCGAGCACCACGCACTGGCGCCCGAACTCGCACGCCAGCTCGGCGAGCAGCTGCGGACGCGCGACCGCCGCGCTGTTCACGCTCACCTTGTCCGCGCCGGCGGCCAGGAGTCGGCGCGTGTCCTCCACCGACCGCACGCCGCCCCCGGCGGTAAGCGGGATGCCGAGGACCGCCCGCACCTGCCGCACCGTCTCCACCTGGGTCGCACGAGAGGAGGGCGCTGCGCCGATGTCGAGCACGACGATCTCGTCGGCGCCTTGGGCCTCGTAGCGCGCCGCCTGCTCGGCAGGATCGCCGGCGTCGCGCAGACTGGTGAAGCGCACTCCCTTCACAACGCGTCCATCCTTGACGTCCAGACACGGCACGAGACGCGCGGCGAGCCCGGTCCCACGGGACGGCGGCGCTGGCGCGGCGACCGTCGTCGGGTCGACGCGGAGTCCTCCCGCCACGAGCCAGCGCCGCACCAACTCCCGGCCGGCGTCGCTGGACAGTTCGGGATGGAACTGGCATGCGAGCACCGCTCCGCGCTCCAGGGCCGCGACGAATCTCGCCCCGTGCGTCGTCCATGCCGCCGCCCATCCGGATGGCGCGTCGTACAGCGCGTACGAGTTGGCGAAGGCGGCTTCCATCGTCGTGACGAGCCGGCACGATGGGTCCGGATCCACCCGGTTCCAACCCAGGTGCGGCACCCGCACGTCGTCCGGGAGGCGCCGGCACGTGCCCGACAGCAGGCCAAGTCCAGCGATCCCCGGACTCTCTTCGCTCGCCTCGCACAACAACTGGAGCCCGAGGCAGATAGCGAGTAGCGGTTTTCCCTCGAGCGTGGCGTCGCGCACCGCGGCGTCAAGTCCCTTCGCGCGCAGCGCGGCCATCCCTGCGCCGAACGCTCCCACGCCCGGCAGCACCAGGCGCGGGGCGCGGCGCACGACGTCCACTTCGGCCGACACCGTGGCCCGAATGCCGAGCCGCGCGAATGCCCCTCGCACCGACGCGAGGTTCGCGACGCCGGAATCCACGATCACGACCTCGGTCACAGCGTCTCCTTGGTGGACGGCACGTCCTCGAATCCCGTTGCGGCCAGGGCCTGCCGCAGCGCGAGCGCGACGGCCTTGAATGCCGCCTCGGCGCGATGGTGGTCGTTGTCGCCCTTTAACACATCCACGTGCAGCGTGAGCCGCGCCGCCGTCGCGAGCGAGCGAAGCACGTGCGGGACATTCTCCGCCGAGAGCGTGCCGATGGCGTCGCGAGTCAAGCCAAGGTTGACGTCCGCGAACGGCCGCCCCGAGAGATCCACCGCCACGCGTGCCAGCGCCTCGTCGAGCGGGGCCAGGGCCCAGCCGAACCGCGCGATGCCGTGCCGGTCGCCGAGCGCCCGATCCAGAGCCTGACCGAGGGCGAGCGCGGCGTCTTCCGCGGTGTGATGGTCGTCCACGTGCAAGTCGCCATCGCACCGCAGCGTGAGGTCGAGTCGCGCGTGCCGCGCGAGCGCGGCCAGCAGGTGGTCGAGAAACCCGATGCCCGTGTGCACGTCCGCCTGCCCGCTGCCGTCGAGGTGGAGCTCGACGATCACCGTCGTTTCTGCCGTCCGGCGCTCCACTCGCGCGCGGCGTCCGTTCATCACAACACCTCCAGAAGATCCGCCAGTTGATCGAGCACGAGCGCTGCGCCGGCCGCCACGAGAGCGGGTGCCACCTCGCTGCGCGATTCCCCGGGGGCCGTGACACCGAGCGGAAGGACGCCGGCGCCGCGGGCCGCGCGGGCATCGTCAGGTGTGTCGCCCACCATCCAGCCGCGCGTCGCGCCGAGCCGCTCGAGCGCCAGCGCGACCGGCGCGGGGTCCGGCTTGTTGGGCGCGTCCTCGAGCGTCACGATGGTGCGGACCAGGTCGCGGATTCCGGCGCGGGCAAGAAACCACTCTGCCTCGGCGCGCGGCCGGCCGGTGACGATCGCGAGCGGTAGCCGGCCGGCGAGCGCCGCGACGACATCGCGCGCGACGATCAGCCGCTCCGCCTCGCGCAGCCCCGGCGCCCCGTCAATTCCGAGGTAGTGCGCCTGGTAACGGGCGGTGATTTCCTCGAGGGATCGCTCGACGCCGTGCGCGGCGAGCAGCCGCCGGGTCAGCACCCAGTCGTTGTTCGCGTCGCCGCGCAGCGTGGCATGAAGCAGTTCATCTCGGCTGATACTCACGCCGAAGTCGTTCGCCGTGGCGAGTACGCAGGCGCGAGATGACCCCTCCACATCCGCCAGCACGCCGTCCAGGTCGAGCAGCAGCGCGTCGGGGGCGAGGGCCAGTTCGAGCGCGGCCGTCAGGCGCTCGAATGCCGTCGAGTCGCCGGGGAGCGTGATGCGCAGCCCGGTGGCAGCGGCCGGCCGATCGGGAAAGTCGCGGACAAGGATGCCCTGCGCGGCGAGTGCGGCATGCACGAAGGCGGCGCGTTGCCCGAGATCGGCGTACACGAAGTTGGCCTGCGATCGCCGCGGCGCGACGCCGCGTGCGGCGAGCCGCGCGGACAGTGCCGCGCGCTCGCGGCGAACCTGGGCGACGTGAGCGGCCATCGCCCCTTCGCCGCGCTCGAGCTGCACTGCCGCGAATGCGAGCGACGGTGCCGCGACCGGATACGGCCCGTCGGCCGCGCGCAACGCCGAGATCACTTCGGCCGACCCCAGCACGAAGCCCACGCGGCACCCCGCAAGACCGCGCGCTTTGGAGAACGTTCGCGTCACGACTGCGTTCGGAAGCGCAAGAGCGGACGCCGTGAGATCCTCCTCCGCGTACTCGACGTACGCGTGGTCGAGGAGGACCAGGGCGTTGGGCGCGGCGCAGGACAGCCGCCTCACGTCGTCGAGCGTGGCCACCTCGCCAGTGGGATTGTTCGGGCTCACAATGGCGATGATCGCGGTGCGCTCATCCACGCGCTCGAGCATCGCCGCAATCGGGAACGGGCCCGGTGTCCACGGCACCGGGACCAGCTCGCCGCCCGCCAGGGCCGCGTAGCGGTCGAGCATCTCGAAGCTGGGGACAGGCACGAGCATCGACGCGCCCGCGGGAAGGAACGCCCGACAGCAGCGGTCGAGCGCCCCGTCGGCACCGGCAGTGACCAGCACCCGGGCGGCCTCCACGCCGCACCGCTGCGCGAGCGCCGCCTCGAGCGCCGTCGCGTCGGGATAACGCCGCAGCAGCTCCGGCCCAGCGGCGCGCAGCGCGTCCACCATGAGATCGAGTGCGGGTGTGGGTCCCTCGTTGCCGTCGAGCTTCAGCTGGATGCCGCCGGACGGCGGCTGCAGCCGACGATAGGCCAGGGCAGGGTCCACGCGGGATGGCGGACCGGCTTTCGCGGAAGAGCTCATGGGACGATCTGTGCGAGGGCGGACACGATGACGTCGGTGCCACCCGCGGCCTTGATCGCGGGGATCACCTGCGGCAAGACGTCGCGCGGCACGGCGGCCTTCACGGCGAAGCTCCCGTTGCCGTATAGCGGGGAAACGGTGGGCCGGCGCATGCACGGCAGCACCGCGACGACGCGATCGAGACACTCCGCGGACGCATTGACCTCGACCATCACGCGCAGCCTGGCCTCGAGCACGCTGGCAAGCACGAGCTTGAGGTCCTCGATGCGCTGGCGCTTGGCGTGGTCGGTCCATGCGGCCGGGCTGGCATAGAGGCGCGTGGAGGATTTCATCAGCGTGTCGATGATCGTGAGCCCATTCGTCCGGAGGGTCGCCCCCGTCGCGGTGTTGTCGACGATGACGTCCGCGTCCTCCGGCGGAAACACCTCGGTCGCGCCGTAGGAACGCACGCACTCTGCGTCGAGCTCGCGCCCGGCGATCCACGCCCGCGCCAGCTGCTCGTACTCGGAGGCGACCACGAGATGCCGCTCCGGGAGCCGGCCCTCGCGGAGCAGTGCGTCGGGCGCGGCCGCCACTACGCGGACGAGATCGAGCCCGGTGTCGAGCACCTCCACCACGTCCGCGCGGAGTTCGGCCACCCAGTCGGCTCCCGCGAAACCGACGTCGCGGCTGCCCAGCATGAGCATTTCCACGATGTTCTGCGGCTTGAGGACCTTGGTCTCGGTTGCCTGGAGGCGAACGTGCGGCCGGTAGCCGCGAGCGGTCGGGCTCACGTGAATGCCTGCCTCCACCAGAAGGTCCAGCACCGCGCGCTCCATGCGGCCCTTCGGTAGGCCGATGCGCAGCATGTCGGTCATCGTCTCCTTCAATTTCCTCGACGCGCGGCTCGGGGCCGCTGGTAGTAGTGGGTAGACACAAAAAAAGACGCCGGCCACGAGGGCCGGCGTCGGGTTGCCGAACGGAGTCCGTACGAACAGCGCGCTCGCCTACACCTCGACCCAACCCCCCGTTGCCGGGTGGTGATGGTGGAGGTGATGGTGGCGCGCGCGCGGATCAAGCATGGCCGGGATTATACCACACTGCGCACCGCTGTCAAGAACGTGCCGAGCTTCATTCCCCCGTCCGCTCCGCGGTCCTGCTGAGCGACGAGGCCTCGCAGCTTTCCTGGCGGCTCCGTCGTTTGTGCGGAGGCATCTGGCGTCTCACGCTGCGTCCTCCCAACGGTCCGGGGTTCTGCAGCGGGCGACGTCTGGCCAGGGGTAAGCTCGAGTTGTCCACAACCCTTCAGCCCAGGAGGCCCCCATGAGGTTCTACACGCAGCTGCACCAGCACTACTGCGGCATCGATCTCCACGCCCGCACCATCTACCTCCGTCTCCTCAACCCGGCGGGCGAGATCCTGCTCACCGCAACCTCCGGGCGACCCCGGAGGCGTTGCTCCAAGCTATCACCCCGTACCGGCAAGATCTCGTGGTCGCCGTCAAGTGCATGTTCACCTGGTACTGGCTCGCCGATCTCTGCGCCGCCGAAGGTGAAGTGCGCCAAGGAGTCCGCCGGCACGATCCGGGGCAACGGAGGCACGAAGATCGGCAACGCGCACCTGAAGTGGGCCTTTTCCGAAGCGGCCGTGGGGTTCCTCCGGAAGAACCCCGAGGGGAAAGCCTACTACGAGCGGCACAGAGGAAGTCATATAAACGACCCTGCGGTTGAGCGGCGGGCGCACTTCTCGCCAGGCGCGCCGTCTGATCAAACGACGTGGCCAAGGAGCCCTCCAGCCACCCGTATCTCAGCCCCGCGAAGGCGCCCGACCGCTCCAACCGCTTGGTTAGCCAGCGCCCCTTCACTTGGGAATAGTCGGGAGGGGAAGCGAGGAACGGAAAACGAGTAAGACTTCGACGAGGTCGGGTCGGCGGCGGTATACGATGCGGTAGGGCGGACGCACGAGTTCGCGGATCTCGGATCGTGCCTGCTCTGGCACGATCCGACCGGAATCGGGGAACTGCGCCAGCTGACCGACGGCCTGGTAGAGGCGACCGACCACGGCCAGCGCATAGGCGGGTGACTCCTGGCTGATGAACGCCTTGATGGCGGCGAGGTCTTCGACTGCCCGCTCGGTCCAGCGGACCTCCGTCACAGCCCGAGACGCCGCCGCGCTTCCTCATGCGTTACCGTCTTGCCGGCGTCCGCCTGAGCGATCCCCTGCTCGATTCGAGCAAGAAACAGCAGACGCTCCATGGCCTCCTCGACCGTGGCGTCGGCCGGGAGGTGCTCAGCTGTCTGTTTCAGCAGATCCTTGGCAGACTGGGGCATAGGTCCTCGCCGGAGCGAAATCGGCGTGTGCTTCCTGTGGGGTAAGCTACGCTCAGCCACCCAGGCCCGCCACTCGGCGGCGGTCTAACGGCTCGCAAATTCTGCTGCGGGCGAACTCCTCGCCAGCAGCAGGATGCCGAACGTAGCCTGACCTCACCATGCGCGCGAACCTATGACTTCCTTTGAAACGTACGCGCCCGGCAGCAGCATTTGCTTGATACTCATGAAGGCCTCCTGTGGACCTTACCATAGGGGGTAGGCTCAGTCGAATCTCACCTTCACCCAGGAGACCTCCATGAGGTTCTACACCCAGCAGCACCAACACTACTGCGGCATCGATCTCCACGCCCGCACCATGTATCTCTGCATCCTCAACCAAACGGGCGAGGTCCTGCTGCACCGCAACCTCCGGGCGACCCCGGAGGCGTTCCTCCAAGCTATCACCCCGCACCGCGAAGAGCTCGTGGTCGCCGTCGAGTGCATGTTCACCTGGTACTGGCTCGCCGATCTGTGCGCTGCCGAAGGGATCCGGTTCGTTTTGGGCCACGCCCTCTACATGAAAGCCATCCACGGCGGCAAAGCCAAGAACGATCGGATCGACGCCCACAAGATCGCCGTCCTGCTGCGCGGCGGCATGCTCCCCGAGGCCTACGTCTATCCGGCCGCGATGCGGGCCACCCGCGACCTGTTGCGCCGGCGGCTGCACTTCACGCGCAAGCGGGCTGAGTTGTTGACCCACATCGCGAACACCAACAGCCAGTACAACCTGCCCGTGTTCGGGAAGAAGCTCACCTACCGCGGCAACCGCATGGGGGTGGTGGATCGGTTCGCGGAGGCGAGCGTACAGCAGAGCATCGCGGTGGACCTGGCGCTGATCGCGCAGTACGACGCGTTGCTCCGTGAGTTGGAGAACTTCATTGTGCGCACCGCCACCGGTCACGACGCCAACACGCGCTACCGGCTGCGCACCGTGCCCGGGATCGGCAAGATCCTCTCGCTGGTGGAGAGCCCGAGCCGACGATTCAGCTCGTCAGCGGCACCATCCCGGGAACCGCGGGCCTTGATTGGACGCCTGTCTCCGCTCCAGACAACTGATCGGCTCCGACGATGTTGTGCCCCTCACCCGAGCCTGGACCTAACCGATCCATGCCACCCTGGATGAGGTCGCCACTTGAGGACATCCCAACGCCGAGTCTCGATAGGTGTTTGGTGCAGAACAGCGCATCGATCCCGAAATGAAGTCAGAGCACCGGGGGCCGAGACACACGTTCAAACGGGACCACCCCACCCGTGTTGTGGAGCTACGTCGACTTGACAGCGGAGGCCTTATAGGCGTTAGACGCCGTGCTTGCCGCTCAGGAGGGTGACCGGGGTTGGGGGAGCCCAGCCACCTTGCGAAGCGCTCGATTCACCGCTGCGGAGTCCGGGAAGGCCGTAGCGACATCGGGATCGAGAACGACGAGTTTGGTACCCTGAGCAAAGCGGCGGGCGTACTTGCCGCGCACACCACCGCTGAAGTCGTACTCGGCCCGCATTTCGTCGGGCTCCGAGACCCTGTCAGGCTTCTTCTTCATAGGTCTTGCGTTCTGCACGCGTGGCCGCCCGAGCACTGATCAATCGAACCGCATCATCGCGATCTGCATGGGCGACAACAAGCAGGCGCGGTTGATGCGACATCCCGATGGTGAGGAATTGGACCTCACCGACGGAGTGATCGGGATCGGCAACCGTCACTGATAGCGGATCCCCAAAGACCGTGGCCGCCTCCGCGAAGGAGACCCCGTGCTTCCGCTCGTTCTCGCCGGCCTTGTCGGGGTCCCACTCGAAGGTCAGGCTCACCCGAGTAAGCTAAGGAATCCTGGCTCCCCCTGCACGGCGGCTAACGAGGCTGTAGGAAAAGTCCCTCGTGATCTTGGCGCGCCGGCCGCGGGGGCGCAATCCCGGTGTGGAAGGGGAACCTCGGGCCCCGGGGCCGCGTAGAAGAGCAAACTCCTCCGGTGCGCGCCCATGGCCCGCTCCAAGCACATCGACACGCAGCCCAAGTTCCTGCCCGTCGACCTGGCGCGGCAACTCCTCCCCGGCACGTTCGAGCACGCCGTGCATCACCTGCTCGAGGAGGCCATTGACCTCTCGGCCTTCGATGCCCGGTTCAAGAACGACGCGACCGGCGCCCCGGCCTATCCGCCGGCGCTGCTCCTCAAGGTGGTGCTGGCGGCGTACGCGCATGGGGTGGTGAGCAGCCGGGGGATCGAGCGCCTCTGCCGGGAGCACGTCACGTTTATCGCGCGCTGCGGGGATCAGCCGCCGCACGTCACGACGCTTGCGGAGTTCGTGAGCACGTCGGGCGATGCGATCGCCCGGGTGTTCGCCGCCGTGGTCGCGATCTGTGATCGGCAGGGGCTGATCGGGCGGGAGATGTTCGCGATTGACGGCGTCAAACTCCCGAGTAACGCCTCGAAGCGCAGGAGCGGCACCCGCGCCGAGTTCGAGCGGCAGGCCGCCAAGCTGGAAGCGACGGCCCATACGATCCTGGCGCGTCATCGCGCGGCCGATGGCCTGCCCGCCGAACCCCCGCTGGCCGCAAAGGATCGGCGCCGCGTCGCGCGACTGACGCAGGACGCCGCGGAGATTCGCGCATGGCTGCGGAGACACCCGGAGGATCGCCGAGGACCGAAAGGCACCGTCCGCCAGAGCCATCGGACGGACAACGAGAGCGCCAAGATGGCCACCGGCACGGGGGTGATTCAGGGCTACACCGGGGCGGCCGCCGTCGATGCGCGGCATCAGATCATCGTCGAGGCGCAGGCGTATGGCACCGGCTCCGAGCAGGAGATCCTGCTTCCCGTGGTCGATGGGATGCGGGAGCAGGAGCTGCTCACGGAGCAGTCGGTCG
>DASWIX010000043.1:0-71152 GCA_036397455.1 Gemmatimonadales bacterium
CATTTGCCGGGCGGCTTCTACAAAATGAAAGCCTTCATCATCGCCGACCGTGCCGCCAATCTCCACGATGTGGATATCAAAATCTTCTTTGGCCGCGGCGCGTCGGGCATGCTCCTTAACTTCATTCGTTACGTGAGGAATAACCTGAACGGTTTTGCCGAGAAATTCTCCCCGACGCTCCCGGGCGATCAGGGATTGATAAATGTTGCCGGTCATGATTGACGAGTCGGCCGTCAGGCTTTGATTAAGAAAACGCTCATAATGGCCAAGATCCAGGTCGGTTTCCGCGCCGTCATCGGTGACGTACACCTCGCCGTGCTGGAACGGCGACATGGTGCCGGGGTCGACATTGATATAGGGGTCGAATTTCTGGAGCGTGACCTTGAGTCCGCGCTCGACCAGCAGGCGGCCTAACGACGCCGCGGCGATCCCCTTGCCGAGCGACGAAACCACCCCACCGGTCACGAAGATGTACTTCGTGCTCACAGTCCGGCCTCCGCGAGTCGCAAGTCGGCCTCCGTGTCGATGCCGTGAATGGTCGTGGCGTCCGCGTACACCGTCGCGACGCCGATCCGCATGCCGTGCGCGAGCGGCCGGAGTTGTTCAAGCCGTTCGTCTACCTCGTCGGCGGTGGGTGGCAGCGCGGTCCAGCGTGCCAGCGCCGCCGGGCGATACGCATATACGCCGAGATGCTGGAACACGGCGCTCCCCCAACAGCACGCCGGTCCCGCCAGGGTGCGCGAGAACCCGAGCGCGCGACCGCGGGCGTCGACTCGCACCTTCACGCGGTTGGGATCGTGGCGCTGCGCCGGATCGAGCAGCATGGCCGCCGTTCCGATCTCGTCTCCCCCTGCGACCCGGCTGACCGAGCCTGTGACGGCGGCCTCGGGCACGAACGGCTCGTCCCCCTGCACGTTGACGAACAGGTCGGCGGTGGCGTAGGCGGGCATCCGGGCGACTTCGGCCACCCGTTCCGTTCCCGACCGGTGTGCCGGATCGGTCAGCACCGTATCCACCCCTTCGGGAGCCGCCGCGTCGAGGACCCGCTGATCGTCCGATGCCACCACCACCCTGCCAAGGCCGAAGCGGCACACACGCTCGGCGACCACCCGGATGAGGGGACGGCCGGCAAGGAGGCGAAGCGGCTTTTGCGGGAGTCGGGTTGAACCGAGGCGGGCGGGAACGACAAAAACGAGGCGCACAGCGGAAACTAATACCGCCGGCGTCCCGTGTCAAAATCCGGGCCAGCGTGGTAAGTCATTAGAAAACAACGCGGTAACAGTGGCTTCGCCCGTCTGTGCCCGCCTGTGCCCGCCTGTGCCCGCCTGTGCCCGCCTACGACCCGGTTTTCCTGATTGTGACTTCCTTCAAGTAGTTTCTCATGAGGTCCTTTCCGACCTCTGTTCCCACGGATTCCGGGTGGAATTGCACCCCGAACACCGGGTGTGTGCGGTGCCGGACCCCCATGATCTCGTCCCCTTTCGGGCGGTCGTCGGTCCAGGCGGTCATTTCGAGCACATCCGGCAGCGTCGCCGGATCGAGCAGCAGCGAATGGTACCGCATGGCCGTCATCGGGCGTGGCAGGTTGGCGAATATCCCCTCACCAGTGTGATTCACAGGCGACGTCTTGCCGTGCATCAGTCGCTCGGCCCGAACGACGGTTCCGCCGAACGCTTCCCCGATCGCCTGGTGGCCGAGGCAGACGCCGAGCAGCGGGATGTGGCCGGAGACCCGTTTCACGAGAGCGATCGAGATGCCGGCGTCGCCCGGGACGCCCGGGCCGGGCGAGATCACGATCCCGTCGGGCGCCATCTCTGCGATGTCCTCGACCGAGATCTGATCGTTCCGTTGCACGACCGGCTCGGCGCCGAGTTCACCGAGATACTGGACCAGGTTGTACGTGAACGAGTCGTAGTTGTCGAGGACGAAGATCTTCATGCTCGTGGATGATAGCTCTTGTGGACCGAGCGGAGGTATTCCCGGTCGACGTGGGTGTAGAGTTGCGTGGTGGACAGATCGGCGTGGCCGAGCATTTCCTGGACGGCGCGCAGGTCGGCGCCGCCCTCCAGCAGGTGGGTCGCGAAGGTGTGGCGCAGGGTGTGTGGTGTCACCCGTTTGGCGATGCCCGCCCGCTGTGCCGCCTGCTTGATGATACCCCACGCGCCGACGCGACTCAGCGGTTTGCCGCGGGCGTTGAGGAACAGTTTGCCATCGGTCTGGCCGCGATCGAGGCCGGGCCGGATCTCGCGCACGTAGATGGCGGCGGCCCCCAGTGCGCGGCGTCCAATGGGGATCAGGCGTTCCTTCGACCCCTTGCCGAAGACCCGCACCATCGCCTCGTCGAAGCCGACGTCGCGCACGCCGAGTCCCACGAGCTCGGACACGCGCACGCCGGTTCCGTAGGCGACCTCGAGCAGGGCGCGGTCACGCCAGGCCAGCGGTTCGTCGGGGCTTGGCGCGCCCAGCAGCGCCTCGATTTCGGACACCGCCAACACCTCGGGAAGCGTGCGCCAGCCCTTGGGTGTCTCCAGCCGTTCGCTGGGGTCGCGCCTGGCGTGCCCCTCCCCGATCAGGAATGCGTAGTACGTGCGGATCGCCGAGATCTGCCGGCGGATGCTGGCCGGCGCAAGCCCGAGGTCCTTCAGATGATAGATGAAGTCGCGCACCAGGTTGGGGGGTACGTCCAGCGGCGTTCCGGCGGCATGTTCCGTCGTGAATTGCGCGAACCGCCGCACGTCGCGGACGTAGCTCTCGACCGTGTTCGGACTGTTGCCGGCCTCGAGTCCCAGGTAGTCGGCGAATCCCTCTACCCAAAACGCCCGGTCGGTCTTGTCGCGGGTCATCGGTCGTCTCCCGCGCGGTCCAGTTTGGCGCGTCTCGCCCGCACCGCTACGAACACGACGATGGCGGCGACCACCGCGAGCAGCACCGCCGCCCCGCGGTTCAGTCCCGATACCAACCGGCCGATCTGTTCGACATTCTTCACGACCGTGGCGGCCAGATAGGTGATGGTGCCGTACCAGATGGCCGACGCGGCGGCCATCGGCACGAGCGCGCGCACGGCGCCGAGCCCCGCGATGCCGGCAAAGGGCGGCACGATCGCCCGCACGGCCGGAATGAACCGGCTGAAGAAAATGGCCCACGTCCCGTGTCGCGCATAGAGCGCCTCGATGCGTGCCATTCCAGCCGGACTGAGGAGTTTGCCGCCGAGTTTCCCGCGGAAGAAGCCCCGACCGGCGGTTCTCGCGACCGCATAGACGAGCGCGGCGGTGGTGACGTTGGCGACCCAGGTGATCCAGAAGATCGACCACGCCGAGATGCGGCCGCCGACCGACAGGAAGGCGCCGATACCGACGGCGGTGTCGGCCGGGACCGGCGGGAAGATGTTCTCGACGGCCGCGAGCACGCCGATCACGGTGTATACCCCGGAGGTTGGGAGGCCGAGTAGGCGGTCGAGCAGGTCGGCGAGCATTGCTACCTGAGGTTCGGTGCGCGGAGCGCGGTCGTTCGCCTCGTTCCGAGGCGGGAATCGCGCGTCAACCCGCGAGGGCTACAGCCGCGATCGCGAAGACCTGGAGCCCTTCCCCGCGGCCGACGGCGTCCATCCCTTCATTGGTCTTGGCCTTGATCGACACGTGCGACACCGGCAGGTCGAGTGCGCCCGCGATGCGTTCCCGCATCGCGTCGACGTGCGGTGTGAGCTTCGGCGCCTGGGTGATGACCGTCGCATCGACGTTGATGGCCCGGTATCCGGCCCGCACAACCAGTTGGCGTGCATGGGCCAGGAGCTGCAGTGAATCGGCGTCCTTCCACTGGGGATCGCTGTCGGGGAAGTGGCGACCGATGTCGCCGAGCGCGGCCGCGCCGAGCAGTGCGTCGGTGAGGGCGTGCGCAACGGCGTCACCGTCCGAGTGGCCCACGAGGCCGGTCTCGTGCGGGATCGTCACCCCGCCCAGCACGAGCGGCCGGTCGGCACCGAACCGGTGGGAGTCATAGCCGAGTCCAAGACGAGTGGTCATGCGGAGAATGTAGGCGACCGGGTGGTCCGACGGCCACCCGCGCGGCAATTCTAGGTGCGTTCCGCCGCCAGTACCTGCGCCAACCCGTCGAGCAGGCGATCGATACGCGCGGGGTCCGCGTTGTACCCCATGATGCCGATGCGCCACGCCTTACCGTTGAGCGGTCCGAACCCGGCGGCGACCTCGATGTTCATGTCGAGCAGGCGGCTGCGCACGCGGGCGTCGTCGACACCTTCAGGGATGCTGACCACGTTGAGCATGGGCAGGCGGTGGGCGGCCGGGGTGAACAACGTGAGCCCGAGCCGATCCAGCCCGGCCACCAGGTACTCATGTGCGGCGCGGTGTCTGGCGAACCGTTGCGGCAGCCCCTCGGCGACGATCAGTTCGAGCGCGCGATGGAACGCATAGATACTCGCCACCGGCGCCGTGTGATGAAACGCGCGCGCCCTGGAGCCGCCGCCCTCTCCCCAGTACTCGAACAGCAGCGACAGGTCGACGTACCACGAGCGGGTCGGGGTCGATCGCGTGCGCACGGCATCGAGCGCCCTCGGCCCGAAGGTGACCGGTCCCAGGCCCGGTGGTGCGCCAATGCACTTCTGTGAGCACGAACCGGCGGCGTCGATGCCCCACGCGTCGATCTCGACCGGCATCCCGGCCAAGGACGTGACGCAGTCGACCGCGAGCAACGCTTCGTGGTCGCGCACGATTCGACCGATCTCCTCCAGCGGCTGGCAGGCGCCGGTGGAGGTTTCGGCGTGGACCAGCGCCACCACCTTGGCGGGTCTGCGGTCGAGCTCCGCCTGGATGCGGGCGGGATCGATAATGCCGCCGAGCGGTTCCTCGACGATGCGAACCGTCGCGCCGGCCCGGCGCGCCATCTCCGCCAGGCGTTGGCCGAAGTAGCCGATCACCCCGACGATGGCCTCATCACCTGGTTCGAGCAGATTCAGCATCAACGACTCGAGGCCACAACTGCCGGTGCCCGAGATGGGAATCGTGTGATGGTTGGCGGTTTGAAATAGCGTCCGCAGGTTCGCCATCGTCTGATCCATCAACGCGACGAAGAACGGATCCAGATGGCCAACCATAGGTGCGCCGAGCGCCGCGGTGACGGCCGGATGCGGATTGGACGGTCCCGGCCCCGTCAACAGGCGTTCGGGTGGATGCAGCGTCGTGTCGGGCGCGGGAGCTGTGGATTGCTGCGCAGGCGCCGAGGTCATTGGTCGGGGAATCACGGTGTAGGGTGATGAGGTGCTAGTCCCACGGTCCCTCGGCGCGCTCTTTCCAGTTCCACCATTTGAGCAGATCCGGGTCGTGCGGCGCGGCACTCGCGTAGTAGACCGCGCAGCGAAAGACGTAGAGTACACAACGATCGACGTGTGTGCCACGGAGTTCGCACAGGGTGTCGTACAGCACCTGCGGGTGGTGTGCTTGAAGATCGTCCACCCGGCGGATGCCGAGGTCGTAGAGGTCGATCGCGATACTCGGTCCGATGCCGGGCATGATCTGGAGGGCGGCGATAATGCGTTGGCGGCTCATCGTGCGTTGTCCGCCGTCGGTCCGTACGTCTCCGGGAGCGGGACGTCGCACAGCCGGAGAGACACGGTGAGCTGTCCACGATGATGGATCATGGGGTTAAACACGAATCTCCCGGCCCCAGCGCCCGGCGTGTGCGCTGCACTTGGTGTTCGCGTTCGCTTCGCAAGACGTCGGGAGCCGGCATTGGCCATCTCCGCAGGTGAGTACCGCTCCCAAAGAAGCCCCTCCACCCGCGTCCTGACAAGGACTACGCGACCGCGCAACATTCGCCCGGCTCCGCAAACCCGGCTTGCGCGAGCGCCGCGCGTATCTCGTCGCGGGCAGCGGCTGAGCCGACTGCCGCCACCACATACGCCGACCGAAAGGTTCCAATCGCCGATGGGTGAATGACCGGGGCACCGTGGATGGTCTGGCCGATCTTGCGGCCGTCGAGATCGACGAACGCCGCGACGTCCCGCTGACGGTCCATGAGCGCGAGCGCGAAGGCCTTTCCCACGGGCCCGGCCCCCCACACGACGACCCGCCGACCGCCAATCCGCCGAGCGAGGTAGTAGGCCTTGCAGCGGCGAAACGCGTCCTCCGCGTACCGCGGGTCGGTACGCGACAGCCGATCGGGGCGCTCACGCCATTGCAGCAGCACGTCGGGTCGTTTGGCGAGCCGATGCCCGGCGGCCCATAGCCGGAGCACCAGGTCGTAGTCCTCGGGCCATCCGCGATCGTGGTAGCCGCCGACCGCTTCGAACACCTCGCGGCCTATCATGAGGGTCGGATGCGGGATGGGGCATTCGACGAAGAGATCGCGCTCGATGTGCTCGGGCGTCACGACCCCGTTGATCCACTGTTCGTAGCGCCGCGCACCGTCACGTACCTGCCGGCGCGGGAAGTACCGGACGCCGGTCCCGCACGCCACGATATCCGGCCGCCCGTCGAGCAGGGCGATTTGGGCGGCGAGTCGTTCCGGATGCGCAATGTCATCCGCGTCCATGCGCGCGAAGAGGCTTCCGGCCGCGTGACGCGCAGCGGTCCGGAGCGCCGACACGATTCCTCGCGCGGGGGTTGGGATGGTGCGCACCCGCCGGTCGGCCCGAGCCCATGCGGTCAGTACGTCAGCGGTGTTGTCCGTTGAGCCGTCGTTGACGGCGATGACCTCGAACGCATCGAACGTCTGCGTGACGAGCGACGTCATCGCCTCGTCGAGGGTGGCCGCCGCGTTCCGGCACGGCAACAGGATCGAAACGCGGGGCGACGTGGTCGGCAACGGGAGAATCGCTAGTGCGATCGCCGCGCTAGAAGTCGCGCTTCTGCATCTCCGAAAAGAAGTCGCGCCGATCCGTGTCCTCCTCGCCCTCCTGCCGCAGGGTGTCGTCGAACTTGGTTCGCGCTTCCTTCTTGGCCTGCGCGGCCTTGGCCGCGTTTTTCCTGACCAGTGCCGCCAGTTTCTGGTCATCGCTCTTCGACATGGATGCTCCCCTGAGAATGGACCCGATCACCACGTCGTAAGATCGCATCGGACCGGCGCCGACGCCACGGCACGGACCGGTCTACCAGCCTTTGCGAGCGCGCAGGGACGTGATGTGCGCAATATGATGGCGGCCGTGCCATCCGTAGAACGCCAGCAGCTCGTCGATTCGGAGTTCGCCCAGGTCCGGGTGCACCATGACACGTGCCCAATCGGCGTCGTTCAGCCGGCGCCACAGGTACACCCAGCGCGCGTGCAATCGGGTGAGCAGGTCGAGTGACATGTCGATCGGACCGGCAGCGTCAGGCAGGGTGGCCCAGCGCGCCTCGTCGAAGGTGCGGATGGTCGGGCGTTCCTCGGTGAGCGCCAGCTTGAGACGCATGTAGCTGTTCATGTGGCTGTCGGGCAGGTGATGCACAACTTGCCGCACGGTCCACCCGTCGGGCCGGTACGGGGTATCGAGTTGTTCGTCGCTGAGGCCGGCGACCGCGAGGCGCAACTCGACCGGTGCCTCGCTGACCGCGCTCAGCACCCGCATGCGCGCGTCAGGCGCGAGGGGGCCCGGCAGCGTGAACCGCCCGATCGGAAACCGGAGGTCGGTCATACGGCCATGTCGTGGCGGACCTGGGGCATGCGCCCAATGTAACAGGCGGAACGCGGTCGGTGCGCGGCCGAAATGCTCGCCATGGGGCGCACGACGCTGTGGCGCAAAATGAAGGAATACGGGTTGGACGATTCCCCGTAGTCCCCCTTGGTCCCGTCAGGCGCTCTTTACCGCTCCGTTCCGACCGAGTCCAGGCGCGCCTGCCGGGCGGCGGCGGAATCGGCTGCCTTGAGCGCGCCCTGGACACCACCGGCGCCGGGCAGGTTCGATGCGCCGACGGCGCTATCGCGCGCGCGCTGGGATTGCTCCGGCGGTTGCGCATCGCCGGCCGCCGAGTCGGCGGTGCAGCCGACTGCAAGGCCGAGAAGAAGGATGGCAGCGAGGGTTCGCGTGGATGCGTCTCCGGGTTGACGTCGATGAGCCGGGCGCGTGGTTGCCTCCGCCCCGCACTATCCGGCCGGGCGCGGATTAGGACTTCGCAGGCGCAGCGCGTGTAACCGCCCGGCGGCATGCCGCCGTTTCTCCACCGGACTGGTGAACCCGATGCGCCGTTGTTCGATCCGACCGAGGTGTTCGGTAATCTCATCTACCGATGCGCCGGCCGCCAGCAGCCGGTACACGCCCGCGACGTAACAGGAGTATTCGCCGCGCGGCACGGTATTGTCGCAGATGCCGACTGGATCCCAGTCGTGCAGCAGAATGTCCTCGATCGCATCCTCCATCGCGGACGGGTCACCTTTCTCTGATGACGTCGGCCATGGTTGCGGCGGGTCAGCCTTCGTCTTCTTCCTCGAACTCTTCTTCTTTCAGCCTGAACTGTTCCGCCAGGTCGGGGTCATCGTCGATGCCGAGCACCCGCTTGGCGATGTACTCCCCCAGCACCGGCCCGAACTTGAATGCCTCGGCCGATCCCCCACCACTGAGCCAGACATTGGCGAAATCCGGGTGCTTGTCGACGATGAAGTTGCGGTCGACGCTGCTCTCGTAGTGGCAGGCGCGCGTTTCCATGATTGGCGCGCCGGCGAGGTCGGGGAAATAGTCCCGCAAGATCTGGCGCGGGCGCAGATGATATTGTTTGTCGATCCAGCGATCGCTGTAGTCGGGGTCCTCCGGCGGGCGACCGCCGGTCCGCACGCGAAACCCGCGGTGATCGGGGGTGAGCGCCGGCCACCCGGTACAGCCCGGGACACCGTAACTCGGCATGTTGGGGAACATGAATCGCGTGTCCCCGGGCGGCACGCCGAAATAGAACGTGTGACCGAGGGGAATGCGGATCCGTTTTCCCATCAGTGCCGGGAACAGCTTGGGAAACCACGGGCCGCAGGCGAACACGAACTGGGCGGCGGACACGTCCTCGCCGGTGTCGAGCCGGACGTCGGAGAGCGTGGTGCCGTTTCCCCGTCCCAGTGTCGCACGGCTGATGGTGACCTTCCCGCCTTCCTGCTCGTACACGCGCGCGACCGATTCTATCGCGCAGCGGGCGCGCACCACCCCGGCGTCGGGCTCGTAATACGCGACGCTCATGTCCCCGACCCGGATCCAGGGCCAACGACGGGAAACCTCGCCGGCCGTCAGCACTTCGTAGCGCGTGCCGAGGGCGTCCCAGTTGGCGCGGGTGTCTTCCAGGTACGGGTCCATGTCTTTCCGCAGAATGAGATCGCCGGTATTGAAGAACACGCGCGGCAACAACCGGTCGCGGTTCACCGCGTCCCAATTGGTCCAGCGCCGCATCGCTTCCTGCGCCCACCGGCCCCAGAGGAGCCCGTGCGGCCGATCGCCGTAGGAGGAGCGCACGCCGCGTGTCTCCCCACCCGAGGTCTGGCGAGAGTTGGCGGGCCCGTATTGGTCGATCACCGTCACCCGTGATCCCAGTCGCAGCAGATTGAGCGCCGTCCACATGCCGAAGGCGCCCGCGCCGATCACGACGACGTCGGACGCCTGCCCGCGACGCGGCACGCGCGCAGGTGCCGGCCCCCGGCTGGTGACGCCGAGGCCCGCGCCGACCGCGGCGGCCTTGAGGAAGTCCCGGCGATCGACGCTCATGAACGCGTGCCGTCCATGCCCCGCGTCTTCCGGGCGCCCGGTCCGAGTGGAATGACACTCATCGACACGTCGGTCGGCATGAGATCGCCCGCACCGGCGGCGTAGCCGTTCGCGTCGAGGATGTAGGCGATGATGTCCGCATAGCCCTGATCGGTCAGGAGTCCCGGAAAATCCTCAGGCATCGTTTCCTTGATGCGACGGAACAGGTCCCACACCGTGCGACGTCGCCAGTTCCACTCGAACGCGCGGCCTGTGAAATCCGCGTTGATCGAATGGCACTCAACGCAGTTCGTACGGAAGGCGTCGCGGCCGCGATCGACCTGCGCCGCCGAATAGAACCCCTCGGCTGCCGTGGCCGACGACGGTGGCACGCCGACGGCCGGCGAGGCCGCCCGTGCACTCGCGCACGCGGTGGCGACACCCAGCGAACTCGCCAGCGCGACGAAGATCACGAGGGCTCTGGATCGACCCGTCAACTAGTCGTTCCCCCGCGCGAACTTCTGCGCCCGCATCCCGCGGATGTCGCCGACGTAGACGCCGCCGTCCCGGTCGACCGCGACGTCATGCGCCCAGACCATCTGACCGGCCGAGCGCCCGTACGCGCCCCAGGTCTCGAGGATGGTGCCCTGGAGGTCCATGCGGTGAATGCGGGCGCGGTCGAGCGGGAGGGTGTCCGGCCGCTCGGACCGGTAGTGGTTGCTCGACCAGTAGTCGCCGCCGTCGCCGACGTAGAGAAATCCGTCCGCCGATACCTCGAGGCCCCACGGTCGTCCGAGCGCGCCGCTCGTCCACTGATGGAGGAACGTGCCGTCGGGCGAGAAGACCTGGATGCGCACGTTCGTTCGATCGGCGACGTAAACGCGGCCTTCGGCGTCGACCGCGATCCCATGCGGCAGGTTGAACTGCCCGGGGTCGGCACCGGGGCTTCCCCACTCGGACAGATACGTACCATCCGCCGAGAAGTGCACCACCCGGCTGTTGCCGTATCCGTCTGCGACGTAGAACGAGCCGTCGGGCGCGAACGCGAGATCGGTCACACCGTTGAAGTGCGTGGCATCGTTGGCGCGCACACCGGCCTCGCCCAGTGTGAGCAGCAGCTCGCCGGCGGGTGAGAGCTTGAATACCTGGTGCAGCCGTGTGTCGGTCGCCCAGATGTTGTCGTCCGCATCCACCGCGAGCCCGTGCGGGTTCTCGAACAGGTTCGCGCCGAGCGAGTCGATCACGGTTCCGGTGCGCGCGTCGATCTTCAGGATGGTCGGTCGCGAGATCGGACCTTCCGCGGCGAGCCACGTACGATCCGCGCGGTGGAACACCAGCACCTCATTGTGCGATGTCACCGCCACGCCCGGTACCTCGCCGAGCCGGTATCCCGCCGGCAGCGCGGGCCATTCGGGGACGACACGGTATTCGTCCCCGGTATCCCCGCGTTCGCGCGACAGGCCGACCTGACAGGCGGTCGCGATGCTCATGGAGCCGAGTGCCGCCGCCACTAGCGAGGCACGGATCGCGTTGACAGACGACATCATGGTATCCTTTCGCCGCTCATCGGAACGATGTGGTTGCGTAGCAGGCCGATGCCCGGGATCTCCACCTCGACGACGTCGCCGGCCTGCATGGCGCGGCGCGCCCCGGCAACACGTCCCACGGTGCCGGTGAAGATGAGGTCGCCAGGTTCCAGCGTGACGTACCGACTGATGTAGGCGATAAGCGCCGGCACCTTGTTGGCCAACTCGCTGGTACGGCCCTGCTGTACTACCTCGCCGTTGAGCCGTACGAGGACCGGAAGATCGGTGAAGTCGATGCCGGTGACGATCGCCGGGCCGATGGGCGCCCATGAGTCAGTGCCTTTCGAGATCAGTCGGGTGGGTTCGTCACTCCCCTGGCGCTCACCGTACCAGGTGTTCTCGCTGAAGTCGTTGCCGACCGTCACGCCGAAGATGTAGTCCAGCGCTTCGGCTTCGGGGATATGGCGCCCCTCCCGCCCGATCACGAGGACGAGTTCGCCTTCGTAGTTGAGGTTCCCCGCCTCCGCGGGCAGCTCGACGCCGTCTTCGGGCCCGACGATACTTGTGGGGAACTTGGCGAAGAAGCGCGGATGCGGAATCGGACCGTCACGACCGGCACCGAGCGTGTTGACCGCGACGCCGATGACCTTGTGGACCGTTGCCGGATCGATTGGTGCCAGCAGGGCCACGTCCGCCACCGCGAACATTCGGCCGGTGGGCTGCGGCGCCTGCAACAGGTCACCGCGCAGTTCCCGGATCGTCTCGTCTTGGACGATCCCGTACGCGATCCATCCGTCCCGCTCGAAACGCACATAGCGGGTTTGCGCGGCCAGCGGGCCCACGGCCGGCAGCGACAACAAGAGACATGCCCACCTCATCGACGTTCGCATAGGTTCTCCATGGATTGCGGTTGCCGTTACCGCGGCAACGCCAATGCCACCAACTCCGCCTCCACACCAGGTCCCGCGATTGCCAGGACGATGTACTGCCGGCCGTCGTGCATGTAGGTCATCGGTGCCGTGTTGGTCGTTGCCGGCAACGCGATGCGCGCGATCTCCCTGCCGGTTGCCTTATCGACCGCGTGAACCCAGGGGTCGCCGCGCCGGCCCTCGCCGTAGAACAGCAACGTGCGGGTCGTCAGCACGTTGGCGTGCGATCGCTTGCCTGTCACCGGCAGGTCGACGCCGCGCACAGCCGGGTGATTGCGCAGCGATTCGGGCGTATCACCATTCGGAATGCGCCAGAGGTGATCGCCCGTCTTGAGATCGATGGCGACGATGCTGCCGTACGGTGGTTTCAGCAACTCCAGTCCCATCGGCCCCCGGATGCCACCGGGCCCGGTCGACACGTAGCGCGCGGTCGATTCGTGCTCCGGGCCGGGCACGAGCGAGATGACGCTGTGCCCATGTTCGGTGGCGACGTAGAGGATGCCGGTCTCGGGATCGACCGACGATCCGCCGGGGATGTTGGATCCGCCGTTGGCGCCCGGCACGACGAACGCGCCCTTGGTGCCGTCGGGCGCGGCGAGCAGCGAGGGCGGTGTGAACAGCGGTCCCATGTGATACGGCCGCGCCAATTCGAGGGCCTGCGCGCGGAGCGCCGGCGTGAAGTCGATCAGGTCGTCCTCCGTGATGCCCTGCTGCTCGAACGCTGCCGGCCGCGTGACATGCGGTTGCGTGGGCCAGGTTCGTTCGCCCGGTACATCGGATTGCGGCACGGGCCGTTCCTCGATGGGCCAGACCGGTTGACCGGTTTCGCGGTGCAAGACGTAGGCCCATCCCTGCTTGGTGGTCTGCACGACCATCGGAACGCGCCGCCCCTCGACCATGACGTCGACGACCTTGGGCGCATCCGGGTTGTCGAAGTTCCACACGTCGTGATGCACCATCTGGAAGTGCCACGCGCGCCGGCCGGTGGCGACGTCGAGCGCGATGAGGCTCGTGCCGTACAGGTTTTGTCCCGGGCGTTCGCCGCCGTAGTAGTCGTTGGTGGGTGTATCGGTCGGGATGAAGACGAGCCCGCGCGCCGCGTCAGCGGAGAGCGGCGCCCACGCCGAGATGTTGCCGGTGTAGGTCCACGAATCCCCTTCCCACGTCTCATGCCCGAATTCGCCCGGTTGGGGCACCACGTGGAAGGTCCAACGCAACATCCCGGTCTTCGCATCATATCCGCGGATATGGCCCGGGACGTTCTCTTTCTTCGTGGGATAGTAGCCGCGATCGTGCGAGTTGCCGACCACCACCACGCCGTTCACCACGATCGGCGGCGATGACGCGGTGATGTCACCGTCCGCCAACACACCGCTGTCGGGATGGACCGCGTAGGTGCCGAGCCCGAGGTGCAGATCGACGATGCCGTTCAATCCGAACGAGGGGACGGGCACACCGGTTTCGGCGTCCAGCGCCACCAGATAGTAGCCCGGCGTGATGGCGTAGATGACGCCCCGGCCGCCGACATCGGCGTACGCCACGGCCTTGCCGTAGTTCTTCCGCGTCGACGCTTCCCAGCGCGGGTTATCGCGCATGCGCCACATCCAGAGCGTCTCACCGGTGGTGGGATCGATCGCGACGACGGTGCGGCGCTGCCCGGCCACCGTGTACAAGCGGTTCCCGACCTTGATCGGGGTGGCACGATAGATGAAATCGGGTTCGGGGCCGTAGTTGGCCGCCTTCCAACGCCACGCCACCTCGAGGCCGGCGACGTTGGAGGCGTCGATCTGGTCGAGCGGGGCGTAGCGCGTGCTGCGCTCGTCGGCGCCCCAGTAGCGCCACTCGCCGTTCTCGGTACCGATCGGCTGTTCCTGCTGTGGGTCCCTGCCGCCGATCGCCAGGACGCCGAGCATCGCGACGACGGTCGCCCGCCACGCGGAGTGTGCCATCACGGTCTCCGTTTGATGAGAATGTGTTCCAGTTGACCCTGGTCTACCGGCAGTTCCCGTTGTCCCGGCGTGAGCCCGTTCAACTCGAGGATGTATGCCAGGATGTCGACGTATTGCCGGCGCTCGAGGCTTCCCGGGCGGTCCTCGGGCATGGTGCTGCTGACGAGGTCGAGGAGCATGCTCACCGGTGCCCCACTCCACGACTCGATGAAGGTGCCGGTGAACGCGTCCGGCGCATGACAGCGGATGCACGCGCGGGTGAACTGCGTCTGGCCGCGCCGCGCCTGTTGCTCGCTGTACAGACCGCTATCAGCGGCCGTGGTGTCACCACCCTGCGCGGTCGCCGGCGGGGCGAACGCCACTCCCAGGCCAAACACGGCGAGTGCTAGGGCGATGGGTCGGGGCATGACACCTCGTGGGACGGGGCGGTCTCGGGACGGAGGCTAATATTCAGCTATTGGACCGGGGCGGAAGGGTGACCCCGGCGTCACTCGATGGCGTCCTCGCACTGCTCGGCCAGCCGGTCGGCGAGGGTTTCCAGTGCGTTCTGCTTCGCGCGGACCACGGATCGATAGATGCTTCGTGAGAGGGAGTAGGTGCTGCCGACCCAGAGGAAGGCGCCCGCGAACACCAGGGCGACCGGCAGACCGAGCGCGCCCAGTCCGACGCCGAAGATGACACCGAGCCCTCCCCCGCCCCCCCCTCCCCACACGCCGCCGAACACGCCGCCGGCGATGTGACCCAATCGGTGTTCGAGGTGAATACGCGTCCGCCCGTGTCGGACGGAGACACGAGCCAGCACGTCCGGCATTTCGTCGTCATTGTTGAACATGTTGTCCAAGCTCAATGACGAGCCACTCTCCTTGGGGCGTCGCGCCGTCCAGATGATCCCGCGGTCGGTCGAGCTGGAGTGGCCGACAGCGCGGAACGCGACCCGGACCTCTTCGACGAGGTCATCGAGCGCCTCCGACGGGACCTCCGCCTGCACGACCCGGTCGGCGACGACCGTGGTCGGTGCGCCGAGGATGCCGCTCTCGGTTTCGTGCGGTGCCAGCTTCGCCGCGGACGTTCGGCTGGTGGACGGGTGCGGCGTCTCGCGAACGGCGGGCACGTCCGACGCGAAATCGTCGTGCGCCGGCTCGGGATCGTCCGGCCAGCTGCGGACCGGCTGGGAGAGTGTTTCGGGTGCGGCGAGCGCGGCGGCGAAGTCGCCGGTCGTGGGATAGCGGCCCTCCGGTCGCAGCGCCAACCCGCGCAACAACGCGCGCTCCATGCCGGGCGGCAGGCGATCGAGCTGGGTGCGATGTTGGGGCGCCGCGTCGAGGAAGCGTCCCTGGGCCAGAAAATCGGGTGTGACCCAGGAACGGGGGACCTCTCCCACCAGCATTTCATAGGCGACGACGCCGAGCGCGTACACATCCGTGGCGGGCCCGAGGTCGACCATGCCTGCCGCCTGTTCGGGACTCATGTAGCCCGGCGTGCCGAGCGCGAATCCGGTGCGGGTCAGTCCGGGGCCGGTCGCGCCGCTCGCCGCCTTGGCGATCCCGAAATCCGCGACCACCGGTTGGCCGCCTGGCAAGAGGATGTTCTCCGGTTTGATGTCGCGGTGTACGATGCCGGCGCCGTGCGCGTAGTCGAGCGCATCGGCCACTCGGCGCACGATTTCGACCGCACCGTCGGTATCCATCAGGCGCACGCGACTGAGCAGGCCGCGCAGCGTTTCGTCCTCGATGAACGGCATGACGTAATAGAGCTGGCCGCCGGCGTCGCCGGAGTCGTACAGGGGCAGGATGTTGGGATGGGTGAGGCGGGCAGCGATCTCGATCTCGCGCAGGAAGCGCTCGGGTCCGATGGCTTCGCCGACATCGTCCCGCAGCACTTTCACCGCGACCCGCCGGCCGTGTTTGGGGTCATGCGCGCGGTACACGGTGGCCATCCCGCCGCGACCGACGACCTCCTCCAACTCGTAGCGACCGCTGAGCGCGGCGCGCAGCGTTTCGGGGACAGCCGGCATGGGGGGGAACTTAGACGATCAGGCGCGCCTGCGGCTAGTACATCCGTTCGCGACTCCGGGTACGTAAACCACCGCAGACATTGAGGTATGTCTGGATCGGGTCATGATGTCCTGCCCCGTTGCCGAATGACGCGGGCCGGTACAAGCTACGGAATGTCCCCTTGGCTTCCACCTCGGTTACGCGCACCGGCGGTGAACGGCGCCCGCCCCATCCGGGCTTCCACATGGTACGGCGCCGTGGTGCATCTGATACTCGCTGCGGCGGTGATGACATTCGCCTCCGGCGATCGGCTTGCCGCTCAGGAGGGGGTGACGGTTACGCCGACGGTGTTTCGCCGGTTTGGCGACCGGGTCGTCCGCATTCAGGTGGTGGAGGCGGCTTCGGCGGCCAAAGTATCCGTGGGGTCGGGGTTCTTCATTGACGACGAGGGGCGCCTGGTCACCAACTACCACGTCATCGCCGAATTGGTGCACGATGCCGCGCGCTACCGGGCGGAGCTTGGCGAAGGAACGACGCCCGGCGATACGGTCACGATTCTCGCCATCGACGTGGTGCATGATCTCGCCATCCTGCAGGCCGCGCGCCGGCCGCGGCCGCACTTTACGCTCGGTCCGACGCCGGTGCACCAGGGGGACCGCTTGTATTCCCTCGGACACCCGCACGATCTCGGATTGAGCATCGTCGAGGGCACGTACAACGGTCTGCTGAGTCACACGCTTTACCCCAAGCTCCATTTTACCGGTTCCCTCAATCCCGGGATGAGCGGTGGTCCGACCATCACGTCGGCCGGACACGTGGTCGGCATCAACGTCTCCACCGCCGGGAACCAGGTGAGCTTTCTCGTTCCGGTGGATCGTGCCATCGCGCTCGCGGCGACGACCGCGGGTCCGGAGTATCAGATGCCGTCCCGGTTGCTGGAGGACGTGGGCAGCCAGATTCACGCGTATCAAGACGTCTATCTCGAGGACCTGTTCCGCGATACCACCAAGATGGTCGACCTCGGCCCGTTTCGCGTCCCGACCGAGCCGGCAGCCTTCTTCCGTTGTTGGGGGGACGTCCCCGACGGTCGTGACCTGCCGTACGAACGCGCGCAGCACCGTTGCTCCACCGACGACGAGGTTTACATCGCGCATGATCAGCAATCCGGTGTGGTCGACCTGACGCATGAGTTGATTACGACCACGTCCCTCAATGCCTCGCGTTTCTACCGGCTCTATGGCAGCATCTTCCAGATCGACAATACGCCTCCCGGCCGCGAGGAGCACGTGACGACCTGGCGCTGCAGCACCCGCAACATCCTGAACGCCATCACGCCGCTCCGGACGGTGCTTTGCCTCCGCGCGTACGTGAAGCTCGAGGGGCTGTATGACGGGGTCGTCAAGGTGGCGGTCCTCGGTCGCCGCGATGCCGGACTGGTATCAACGTTGGAACTGTCCGGTGTCAGCTTCGAGAATATCGAGCGGCTTGCGGCGCGTTTCCTGGAGCAGTTCGCGTGGCGTTGATGCTCGAGGTGCTCGACCAGCGCACCGGCGAGGTACGGCAGCGCTATCGGCTGGAAGGCGGACCGATCACGTTGGGGCGTGGTTACGACAATGACGTGGTGCTCGATGATCCGTATGTCGACGCACACCATGCCCGTATCGGGTTCGATGAAACCGGGGCCGCGACGATTGAGGATCTCGGGAGTGTGAATGCCCTGATCGGTCCCGGCGCCACGCGTCGCGTGCGTGTGCCGGCGCGTGCGGGGACGGTGGTACGGATTGGGCGGACACTGGTGCGGTTCCAGGACACGGAAGCGGCCTTGCCGGCCGCGCTGCCCGACACGCCGTTGCTGCTCGGGCGGACGCCTGGGGCGCGTTGGCTCGGGACGTGGTGGGGGCAGCTTGGTGTCGCGGCCATTGCCACCGTTGCCGTGGCGTGGTCCGCCTGGCTCGGGACCTACAGCACCTCGAGCGCCGCCGAGGCGGTTGGTCTGGCTGTGAGCTTCCTCATCGCGGCGGTGCTGTGGGCCGGGACCTGGGCGGTCGCGAGCCGCGTGGTGGTGCATCGCTTCCGCTTTCCAGCCCACCTGGCCGTGGCGTCCGCCGTCGTGCTGGCGGGCCTCGGCTACAGCGTCGCGAGTGGATGGGTGGCGTTCCTGTTTCCCGACCATGGGCTCGGCCGTCCGGTCGAGTTGATCGTCGGGTTGCTCTTCGTGGCGATACCGGTCGCGATGCACCTGTCGCTGGCGTCCAGCCTGACACGGCGGCGTCGATGGACGGCCGCATTCGTCACGAGCGGTATGGTTCTGGTGATCGGGGCCGTGCTCACGCTGGCGGAAGACGATTCGTTTACCGACTCAGCGACATTTGCGGGTGAACTCAAACCGGTTCCCACCGCGCTGCTGCCGACGTCAACGGCCGAGGAGTTTGGTGTGGTCGCTACGGACCTCAAACGGGAAGTGGACGAGCTGGCTGCCGCCCGGGAGTGACCGTCGTTCGTCGGGATCATGTGAACCGATCCGCAGGGCACATGGCTCGCGGGCCTCCCGATCACTGCCCTCGCGCGGATCGATTATCTTCCCTGCCTCCAATGCCTGCCACCGATCCCGACACGACCAAGAAACCGAAAGTCTCGGGCGCGAGTCTGCGACACGCGTTTCAAGAGATCATCTGGCCCCGCCGCAAGCTCATTGCGGTCGGGCTGGTGCTGATCCTCGTCAACCGGCTGAGCGGACTCGCCCTGCCCGCGTCCATTCGGTACATCATCGACAACGTGCTTGCGGGTGGCGACATGGCGACGTTGTTCCGCTGGCTTGGCCTGGTGGCGGGCGCGGTGACGATTCAGGCGATCACTTCGTACGGGTTGACGATGATGCTCAGCGTCGAGGCGCAGCATCTGATCGCCAACCTGCGGGCGCAGGTCCAGAAGCACGTTCTGCAACTTCCGATCCGCGTATTCGATAATCGCAAGACCGGCGAGCTCGTGACCCGGATCATGGACGATGTCGAGGGCGTCCGGAATCTCGTCGGGACCGGATTGGTCCAGCTCGTTGGCGGTACGATCACCGCGGTCGTGGCGTTGATCTTCCTCATCCGCATCGATCCGATCATGACCCTGCTCGCCTTGGGACCACTCGGGGCTTTTGGCGTGGTGTCCACGAAGGCGTTTCAGACGCTTCGTCCGGCGTTTCGCGAGCGGGGGGCGATCCGCGCGGACGTGACCGGCCGCCTGACCGAGGCCATTGGCGGCATCCGGGTCATCAAGGGGTTTCACGCGGTCGAGAGAGAAGCCGTGGTGTTCGAGGCCGGGGTGATGCGGATTCTCGAAAACGTGAGAACGACCCTGAGGGCATCGAGCGGCGTGACGAGTCTCGGCACGTTTCTCCTCGGGCTCGCGAGCGTCTTGGTGTTGGGTCAGGGCGGCCGGCTCATTCTGCAAGGCAGCCTGACGGTCGGTGAGCTGTTTTCGTTTACGCTCTTCCTTGGGTTTCTGATTGCGCCGGTATTGCAGATGGCGAACATCGGCACGCAGATGACGGAGGCGTTCGCGGGACTCGACCGCACGGCGGAACTGCTTTCGTGGCCGAGGGAAGACGACGACCCCAGGCGCACGGGCATCATGCCGCCGATCCGGGGCGACGTGCGCTTCGAGGATGTGTACTTCCGGTATGACGAAGACAAGCCCGTGCTGCAGGGTGTCACGTTCGACGCACCGGCCGGAACGGTCATCGCGCTGGTCGGAAGCTCGGGTTCGGGCAAGACGACGCTGGCGGGTCTTGCGGCGACGTTCCTCGAACCCGATTCAGGCCGAGTGCTGATTGACGGGATTGATCTCCGGGGAGTGAAGCTGGCCAGCTATCGGGCGCAACTCGGGCTCGTGCTGCAGGACGATTTTCTGTTCGACGGGTCGATTCGTGAAAACCTGTTGTTCGCCCGCGCGGACGCGACCGCCGTCGAGGTTGCGCAAGCGGCCGACCAGGCGTACGTGATGGAATTCACCAACCGATTCCCCGATGGGTTGGACACCATCATCGGTGAGCGGGGCGTCAAGCTTTCGGGCGGGCAACGTCAGCGAGTGACGATCGCACGCGCGCTTCTCACCAATCCACGCATTCTGCTGCTCGACGAGGCCACGTCGAGCCTTGACAGCGAGAGCGAAACACTTATCCAGAAGAGCCTGCAAGCCCTCTTCGAGGGCCGCACCACGTTCGTGATCGCGCACCGCCTCTCCACGATTCGGCGCGCGGATCTCATTCTGGTAATCGAAAGCGGGCGGATCGTCGAACGCGGACGACACGACGAGTTGATCGCGAAAGAAGGCCGCTACCACCAGCTCTACACGTTGCAGGCGCGGATCTAGCACCCCTCCTCCGCCTCCTCTCTCTGGCATTAACCCCGACGCGGCTGAGACTCCCCGCACGCGGAGTCGGGCCGACTCATCCCTTTGCCGTGAGCCTCTGGGACTGCCACGCCGAACTCGCCAAACGCCCGGCCGGCGCATGGGCAGTCCCGCCCTGAAGGGCGGGCTCGGCCAAGCACGGCGTGCTGAAGCACGATACCGCATGCTGAAGCACGATGCCGCATGCCGACGCCAATGGCGCCCGCGTCCTTCAGGACCCATCTCTCGGCCGAGCCCGGGCTCTCAGCCCGGGACTGCCACGATGGACAGTCCCGCCCTGAAGGGCGGGCTCGGCCAAGCACGGGGTGCTGAAGCACGATGCCGCATGCCGACGCCGATGCCGCGCGCGTCCTTCTGCCGCGTCCTCCGCCTCGACGTCTAGCTTCCATTACAGAGTCCGCCCGCCCCGTTCGCGATCGGCGCGGTCGCCCACGGCGTGAAGATGCTCGGATCGAACCCGAACGGATCGCCCTGCGGTCCCGCCGCACTGCCCCACCAGTTGCAGGTGAGCGTGCCGGGCGCCAGGAAGCTGCCTTCCGCGAACGGGAACGTGTATCCCGTGATGTCGTTGTTGAAGATGGTCGAACCCGGTACAGAAAGTGATCCGCTGATCGCGGTGACGGCACCGGACACCACGTTGTCGGTCGCGATGATGGTTCCGAAGAGGGCGAGACCAAGCTCGGTCCCTGCGTTCACAATATTCCTCGTTACCTCTACGACGCCACTGGAACTCAATACGCGGATCGCGCCTTGCGTGAACGGGGCGGGTCCCGGAACCCCGAGCACCGAAATCGTGTTGTCACGAATCGTGGTGAGCGTGTTGCCTGCCCCCATGAGGGCGAAGATGCCACGGGAGGCTGGCCCCGTCGGATCCACGACGATCGTGTTGCCGATCACCTCGCCGTCGATGCCGTCGATGCGGATGCAGTTTACGGGACAGCGCTGCGAAATCGTGTTGTCGTTGACCCGGCCCGATGCTCCGCTCTGGTATTGCACGGCACCCCAACTCGAAGGCCCGGAAAAGACATTGTCGATCACGTCGGTCCGCGCGAAAGCGCCGGCGCCGAACACGCCCAGGAGCCCTCCGGACACGAAGCTGAACGTGGAATTCCGTACCAGCACCAGCGATCCCGGTACGGTGGAGTTGCCCGAGAAGATCGCGGAGGTGCTGCCCACGATGAACGTGGAATTATCGACCACCACCTGATCGTAGTTTCCCGAAGCATCGATGGTGGAAAAGCTCCCGCCCCGAAAGCTCAGTCCGCGGAACTCGACCGTACCGGATGCGATGGACCGCACGAAGAAGGCGCGCGTCGCCCCGGTGGCGTCGATGTCGGGGGTGCCGGCGTCGGCGCTGCGGAACAGGACCGGCTTGTTCACCGTGAGATCGCGTACGACGTGACTCCCCGCGCCGCTGGCGAACTGGACCACGCCGCCGGGTTGGACGAGGATCATGGCCTCAACGGCGCTTGCCACGATTCCCGGCGCGCTGCAGAACGTGCTGAGCGAGACCGTGACGACCGGGAAGGCGTCCGGTGTGCCACCGCAGGTGATCGAACTCGGGTCATTCAGCGTGATCGTGACATCCGGGCTCGTGCCGGCCGTCCCAAGAACCACCGTGCTCCCCGACCACTGCCCGAACAGATCGACGCCGGTGAGGCGCAGCGACAGGTCGGGTGGCAGGTTGACGGTGGTGCCGGTGGTCGACACGAATTGCTGAAACTCTCCGAATCCCGGGAGCGTCCACTTCACCGTGCAGAACGTCGGGTTGCCGGTGCGGTCCAGGCACCTGACCGTCGGAGTGAATTGTTCGCTGAGCACGATGACGAACGACCCGGCCCCTCCCGCCGGTCCGTTCACGTCGATGGCCCCGGCGTTCCCCAGCGGCCCGAAGGCGTTGATGTGGAGGTCCTGATCCGGAACCACGGGCAGCGTCCGACCGCCGAGCGGGACGTTTTCGTAGACCACCTGGCCCAGGCCCGCGATGGTCCCGCGGACCACGCACTCTGACGGGTTCCCAACCCCGTCGACGCACGCGATCGTGGCATTGAAGGGGTCGCCCAAATCGATCACGACTTCGGGTGTGGCGCCCGGTGCTCCATTAATGATGGTCGAACCGAATACGGTCCCATCGGTTCCGACGGCCTCGATGAGCACATCCACGTTGGGCGGCGAATTGAGCGTCTTGCCTTCGGGCGGAAGGAAATCGTGCGCCGTCCATGTGGGCGTCGTCGGATTGAGCACGTTGCCCTGGACCGAGCAGCCGGTGGGCGTGCCCCCAAAGACGCAGCGGACGAGCGGCATGAACGGGTCCATGGTGACGTCGATGTTCCACCACGAGAAATGGCTGACCACGGCGCGCAGCGCGAGGCCGCTGGCCGACGCAGTTGATTGCACCACGACGCCGCTACCCTCTTCCACCCACAGGCCGGTTGCCTCATCGAGCGACCACAGCGGCAGTACGTCGCCGAGGGCGGCGCCGCCGGTGTAGATAGGGATCTCGATGGTCGCGGTTTTCCCCAGCGCGAGATCGAGTTCATCGCCGCCCTGCGTGACCACGAATTCCGCGACGCCGAAGCTCATCAGGTCGGCTGGGGTCCCGTCCGACTGCACGGCGCTGAAGCCGCCTGGGAACCCGCCGGCGTCCGGCTGGCTGACGTCGACCGGCGTGAGCGTGATCTCGACCGTGCCGCTGACCGGATTGCCGTCGCCATCGACCAGGGCGTCCGGCGGTAGCTCCAGCGTCACGCCGTCGTCACCGGTCACGGCCGCACCGGCTTCCACCGCGGCGACCGCCGCCGGCGCGGCACGCGGTTGCATGACCGCCTCGAAGAATCCCTCGGTCGCGTCCCCGGGAATCTCCACTTCCAGGAACTGTTCCACGTATCCACTACGCGTAAGCTGGAGGAGGACCGAGATCCCTGTCCCGACATCGGCCAGCGTGACCTTCCCATCTCCGTCGGTCGTGCCGCTCGGTGTCCCATCGACGACACGCACGCTCACGCCCGCCAAGGGCGCGCCTGATGTCTCCCTCACCTGGCCAAGGAGGTCGGCCTGCCCGACCGGAGCGGGTGGTGGGGTGATGGAAACCACCTCGGTTGTTGCGTCTTGGACGCCTTCCGCGGTCGTCACCACCAGCATCACGGCGTAGTCGCCGGCTGCCGTGTAGACGTGCGCAACCTGCGCGCCCCCTCCACGGCCGCCGTCCCCGAAGTCCCACGCGTACGTCAGACCGGCACCGAGCGGATCGTCGGATGCGGCAGCGTCGAAGGTCGTCGCGCTCCTGGCTTGCAGCGATCCACCCACGGCGAACCGTGCGGTCGGCACCACCACGGCACCTGCTTCGATCCGGAACTTGATGGGCAGCGTGCTGCCGTCCTTCAGCGGCACGAAGTCGTCGCTGTTGACTGTCTTGAGCCCTTTGCCGTTCGCGCCCAACAGGACGTCCGCGAAGCCGAGTCGCACGCCCGCCGCGATCACGGTGACCCGGTACGCTTTTGTCAGGTCGAGCGCGAACGCCCCTGTGTGCCAGTTCACGATGTAGTGGTCGTCGGCGACCCGAACCGTTTCCGAGCTGTTGCCGGCCTCGGTGGTGAAGCGCGCCACCAGCGGTGTGCCGCTCGCGCATGCGTCACCATCGAGGACGCAGATCTGCACCACCGGTTCCAGCGTGCCGTCGAATGCGCCGCTCGTCGTGGGATGGGGCGCCATCGGCGGCAGCCAGAAGAAATGGGCGTTGCCGCCGCGCGTCGCATCCGAAATGGCGAGGCTCGGGCCGCCACCATCGGGTTGGTTGGGGGAAATGAGATCGTCGGCGCAGCTTGTGACGATGAGGGCGAGGGCGGCGACCGCCGCAAGGAACGGGGCAATGCGCTTCACCGTGGTGCTCCTGCAAAGAGGCCGAGCGGATTTGCCGCAAGGAGCGTTCCCACAAGCGTGACGCCGATCACAACCGCTCGGGATCGGTCAAGTGCGGTGTGGACAAAGAGTTGCGCCGCGCTCCGATTACCGGAATCGAACGCGAACTCAGCGGGTCAGCGAAACAGATGTTGGATCGTGGCCACTTCCAGTTGCGAGGGATCCTCACACAGCACGCCCGCTATAGCCATGCCAACCTGCGTCTGATCGGCTTGGCCGTGCCTGGCGTCATGTCCCGATGGCCGGACGCGTGAACCGCTCCCGCGCCAGCGCCTCCGGTGTCCCATCGACGGCGGTAAAGCCGCGCATCCGGAACCGGTAACGATACCCCCCATACGGCAGGGAGTACTTCCTTAACGGGAGTGCTCCCCAACTGTCGATCCCGCCGACGCCCATCTGCCGGTAGTCGACATTGATGTATACCTCCGGGCGCTCTACCAACTCGCTCGAGTGGGTTTGGGTCTTCTCGATACCGGGGTCCAGGTCCGCCATCGTGTGGTGCAGTGCGCTCATGCTGAGCAGCGAGTCGCCCGCGAACAGGAGGCCGGTGCCCCGCCCGTCCGTCAGCGCCAGCCAGCGGACGTCCGTCTTGTTCCCGCTCTCTTGCGGGCGAACGTAGGGGAAGTACTGCTCGCGCACCGTTCCCCCGTAGCGGCCGACCAGCGCGGAGGTGTTCCGGTCCCAGTACGACTCGTGCGGTCCGCGTCCATACCATTCGACGTGTGAGAACGCGGTCGGGACCACGAGCTTCATGCCGAACCTGAACAGGTCGGGAACGGAGTCTCGGCCGACCGGCGCGAATCGATCGTCGACGATCACGTCACCTGACCCGAGCACCGTGTACACCGTGGTGTAGCGGGCCGATACGGTCGGCAAGAACGAGCGCACGGTGACCGTGACCATGCCGTCCGACGGTCCGCGCACGTCCACGCCCTCGAGTTCGGCGTGCGCCGCCGGGTCGAGCCACACACGGAGCTTCCGTTGCAGGCCGGCGCCGAAATCGTTGTCGACCGGTGGACGCCAGAAGTTGGGAACGAGGCCCTGCTGAATCATCTCCTGACCGCGATAGTTGTACGACGTGAGCGTTCCGCTCGTCCGGTCGAACCGGACGGCAAAGTGGCCCCCGCTGACCACGACCGTGTCACCGCGGCGGTCGAGCGAGAGGCGACCGAGCGTGCGCGGATCCACCGCGGTCGCTGCCAGGCTGAACGGCAGGCGGAACTGCTCGAAGGCGATCTCGTGACCGGCAGGGACGAGATCGCGCGCCCGCGTCTGCCGGAAACTCACATTGAGGTAGTACTCCACGCCCGCAGCGGGCGTGACCGATCGAAACGGCACCGTCACGCGCATCCGCTCTCGCGGGTCGAGCCGAAGACTCTGCGCCACGACGCCAGAGTCGACCGGCACACCGTCCGCGAGAACGGTCCAGGACATGCGCACGTCGTCCAGTCGTCTGAAGTCGTAGGCGTTGGTCACCTCCAGCGTCCCGGTCGCCAGATCTACCGCCGCGACCCGCACGTACTGGTAGACGCGCTTCACCTCGTACGCCGAAGGATGGGGGATCCGATCGGGATGCACGATGCCGTTGATGTTGAAGTTCCCATCGCTTGGCGTTCCGGGTGGACCGAAATCGCCGCCGTACGCCCAGATGAGCTGTCCTGTGGCATTCCGCGTGCGGATACCCTGGTCCACCCAATCCCAGATGAACCCACCCTGCAGGTTGGGATACCGCTCGATGATTGCCCAATAGTCGGCAAAGTTGCCGAGGCTGTTGCCCATGGCGTGCGCGTATTCGCACATGATGAGCGGGCGGTCGTGATACGTCTCGGCGTATTCGCTCAGGTGCCGTAGCCCGGGGTACATCGGGACGTAGATGTCCGTGTTCCACTCGAGTCCCGCCCGCTCGTATTGCACGGGGCGGGTCGCGTCGCGCGCTTTGATCCAGCGGTAGGTCGTGTAGAAGTTGATGCCGTTGCCCGCCTCGTTTCCCATCGACCAGATGATCACCGACGGGTGATTCTTGTCGCGCTCGACCATGCGGATCGCGCGATCGAGATGGGCCGCCTCCCACGCCGGGTTGTTGCCCAGCGTCCGGTCAAGCCGGTAGCCCATTCCGTGCGACTCGATGTTCGCCTCGTCCACGATGTACAGGCCGTACTCGTCGGCGAGATCGTACCACAACGGATCATCGGGGTAATGCGACGTGCGAACCGCGTTGATGTTGAGCTGTTTCATCAGCGTGATGTCCAGCCGCATCGACGCCTCGGTGACGTAATGGCCGGTCAGCGGGTCGTGCTCGTGGCGGTTGACGCCCTTGATCGTAATCGGGACGCCGTTCACCTGGAGCAGGCCGTCGCGGATCTCCACATGCCGGAACCCGACCCGAATGGGAACGACCTCAATCGTGCGGGCGTTCGCGTCCAGCAGGGTCACGAGTACCGTGTAGAGGTGAGGCGTCTCCGCGGTCCATCGCGCCGGCGCGCCAACGGTCGCCGCGAAGTCGAAATGACGGCGTGTCCCGGCGTCCGCCTGTACGCGCGGCACCGCGGCGACGTTCGGTAACACCGGCCCGCCGGCGGCGTCGAGCAGCTCCACCCGGAGCCGATGGACGGGCGCCTCGTGCCCGCCCCGGTTCTCGACTTCCACCGTGACTTCCAGGTTCCCGTTCACCAACGCGGAGTCGAGATCCGCCACGACGCCAACGTCGCGGACGTGCAGCGGCGGACGGGCAGAGAGGTACACATCCCGGTCGATGCCGCTCAAGCGCCAGAAATCCTGATCTTCGAGGTAGCTGCCGTCACTCCAGCGATAGACCTCGACCGCGAGCAGGTTCGATCCGGCATGGACGTCGTCCGTGACATCGAACTCCGCCGGTGTCTTGCTACCCTGACTGTAGCCCACGCGGCGTCCATTCACCCACAGGTACATGGCCGAGCGGACGGCGCCGAAATGGAGGAAGATGCGCCGTCCGTCCCAGGTGTCGGGGATCGTGAAGTGCGTGCGATAGGAGCCGACGGGATTGTAGTCGTGCTGGATGTGCGGCGGGTTGCGCTCGAAGGGATACGCGGAATTGAGATAGATCGGCACGCCAAATCCGTACAACTCCCAATTCCCCGGGACCGGTAGCTCAGCCCATGCCCCGTCGTCGAACGACTCCTCGAAGAAATCCAACGGCCGGTCGGCGGGTTTCCGCACCCAATGAAACTTCCATCGTCCGTTGAGCAGCGTGTAGTACGCCGACCGGCCGGGGTCGCGACCGAGCGCGAGTGATCGGTTCTCGAAGGCGAAAAAGCTGGCGCGCGGCGCTTCCTTGTTGATGGCGAAGACGGCCGGGTTCTCCCAATCGTTGATCGCTTCCTGCGCCGAGAGCATGCCGCTCCGCCCGCCCAACATCATCAGGAATGGCAACCACGCCCGGATGACCGCTGGTGTGCGCATCGATGTTCCCCCGTTCCCTGGTGCGACGGCGGCGGCGTGGAGGCGCCGCGGTGGTCACGGGGAATAATAGCGTTCGGGGGTCTGGCGCGGTCGGGCGGAGCCCATTGCGCGTTCGCAGCCTCGGAGTCTACAGGGCTCCCACCCATCGCTGCGAATCGGCCGCAAACGCGGGGAAGACCTGCTGCAGGTCGGTCGTGCCGAGGTGCTTGACGAGCACCTCGCCGAAGAGGTCACGGAAGTCGGTGGTGACTGCGAGGTCGCGACCGTCCGCCAGGTTGGCGGGATCGAGTCCCGGCCAGCGACCGTGCATCCCCCCGCGTGTGCCGCCGCCCAATACCATCATCGCGGTCGCGCGGCCGTGATCGGTGCCGATGCTCCCGTTCTCGGCTACGGTCCGGCCGAACTCCGACATGGTGAGGATCACGATATCGGCCATGCGTTCGCCGAGGTCGTGGACGAACGCCGCGAGCCCCGAGGCGAAGTCGCGCAGCCGCGCAGCCAATTGGCCGTCGCTCGCGCCCTGGTTGACGTGCGTGTCCCATCCGCCGACATCGGCAAACGCGATCTCGGTGCCCAGGTCGGCCTTGATGAGCCGCGCGATCCGTTCCATCGACTGGCCAAACGTGGAGCGGGGATACTCGACACCCGCACGGGGTCCGTATCGTCCCATGTCGGCGGCGCGCAGCATACGCATCGCCTCGAATCCCTCGGCACTCGAGCTGGCCACGATGCCGCTTGCGCCCCCGGCATACATGGATTCGAATGCCTGGCTGATCCGATCGCCGGCGGCGCCGCGCCCGCGCACGCCAAAGGTCTGCAGATTGCCGATGGCGAGCGCGGGAGCCGTCCCGCGGAGAATGCGCGGCAGCTGCGTGCCCATCGCCACGCCGCGAAACGGGGTGTCGATGTGCTCGCGGTCGTGATCGGTGGGCTGGGTGGCAACCAGGTGCCGATTGAGCCAGCCGTCTTCCGTGGTCTTGTCCTCCGGTGTGCCGCTCTCCATGAAGTCCTGCGCATCGAAGTGACTGCGCGTCCGGGCCGGCGATCCCGCCGCATGCACGATGCCCAGCGTGCCCGCCTGCCAGAACGGGAGCAGCGGTGCCATGGACGGGTGTAGTCCGAAGTACCCATCGAGATCGAGCGCGTTACGCACGGCAATGCGCGGTCGCGCGCGGTGATAGAACGGGTCACCGTGCGGCACGATCATGTTGAGACCGTCCACCGCCCCCCGCTGGAAGATGCAGACCAACGTTTTCCGACCGGTGCGGCGCGCGGTGGCATAGGCGGCCCGATCGAGAAAAATCGGGTCCAGACCCAGGCTCAACAGGGCCAGGCTTCCCGCTCTGACGAACACACGCCGATCCATGGTCGTTCCTACTGTCGCTGGAATTCGGGACTGCCGAGGGCCAGCCCGACGAGCATCACGCGCCGCTCGCCCGGCCGGAGGTCGGCGGTGGCGCTGGCGAGGGTCTCGCGCGTCGTCGGACTGGCGCGTCCTTGCAGAATCCCGGCCTCGACGGTCGCCTGGTCGAGCGTGCGGTCGAGTTGCATCACCAGGCCTGGCATGCGCCCGGCGGCGATACCCAACGCCAGGTTGAACCGGTCGAACAGCGCGCTCGACGATATCCACGACTCCATCCGTTCCGGATACCCCGTCGGGGGCGTGCAGAGGAACAGCGGTTGCCCGAGACGTGCGAGCTGGCGCGCGAGGGCGAACGTCGTATCCGGTACCGCATCGAGCGCGCGGGCCGCACTGACCAGGAACTCGAACGGCGTCTTGATCTTGTTCGCGCGGTGTTCGGGAGCCCAGAACTCCGGTGACAGCAGGATCGCGCGGACCACGGCGGCGATATTCCCGCCCGAACGTTCCCACGCATGGACCCCGGCATCGATGCATCCGTCCGGCGGCTCGTCGGCGACGAACCGGGCGCACAGTTTGGCGCTCACGTGACGCATCGTGGACGGGTGATCGGCGAGCCAGCGGAGCAGCGCGACGCCTTCGTCTTCGCCCCCGCCGGCCCTGAACTCCTGACCCATCACCTGCTTGGCGTCCGTGTCGTGCGCCCAGGCGCGATACGCGAACCGGGCGCGCGAACCCGGGTCGAGGCTCCAACCGGTGAGGATCCGGGCGACGGCGATCACGTCGTCCTGGGTATAGCCGCCGTCCACGCCGAGGGTGTGCAGCTCGAGCAGCTCGCGCGCGTAGTTCTCGTTGATCCCGCGCGGCGCCCGCGCCGGTTGGGCGGCCCGCCGTCGCCCCTGGCGCGGTCGTACCGCGCCGGCGGCGACGGATTGCGCGTTGTCGAGGTACACCAACATTGCCGGGTGGCGGGCTGTGGCGAGCAGGAGATCCTCGAACCGGCCAAGCGCGTTGGGTCGGATAGCGCTGGCGATGTAATCGGTGGTGAGCGCCCGGTTGATGTTCTTGCCCAGGAACACATTGAAGTGGTTGGTCCAGACATCCACCAGGACCTCGTACAGTTGCCGTTCCGACAGCATGGCACGGGCGATGGTTGCCTGTTGTAGATCGAGCGTGACCAATGCGATGCCGGCGGGCGGGCGGTCAGGACCTCTGGCGGTGTCGCCGGCCCGTTGCCGGGCTCGGTTGGCGCGGCGGCTTTCGTCGTAGACGCGCAGCAGGGCTTCCGGGCTCTGCGCGAGGGTGCGATAGCGCCCCACGAACCGTTCCGCCCGTTGATCGTCCAGGCGCTGAGGCGCGAGTTGGGCATCGATCCAAGCGGTGATCCCCTGTGCGGCCACGCGCTCGCCGTCGCCCGGACGGGGACCCCAGGCTGCGCGGTTGAGCAGGTGCACCGCGGAGTCGACGGGCGTGCCCTGTGCGGTCAGGGGGCCGGTCAGGAGGAGCAAGGCCGAAACGGCGGGAATCAGTCGTCGCATGTCCGGTATACGTACCGCCGGGCGGGGTGTTAAGTGCCACGCGTTTGCTGGATGGTCGCGCTGAAGTCCGCGGGTAAACCCGCGGCTCGGCGACCGTCCGTAGATACGGCCTTCGTCGCCGACCGCGAGACCGGCAATGGCGGCAACGGTCGAGGCGATCCCGCTACGGCGCCTTGATAGCCACCGCGGGGTCGATCCGTGCCGCGCGCAGCGCCGGAATCCAGCACGCGCCAAGCCCGATGGCGACCATCAGCAGAGCCACGCCTGCCAGCGTGACCGGATCGTTGGGCGCCACGCCAAACAGCAGGCCGCGCATCAGCCGGCTCGCCGCCAGCGCGCCGCCCACACCCAGCACCAGGCCAAGGACCAACAGCCCGCCGCCCTCGCGCAGGATCATCCGCTGCACCATCGCGCTGCTCGCGCCCAGGCTCATGCGGATGCCGATCTCGCCGGTACGCGAGCTGACCGAGAAGGCCAACACGCCGGCAATGCCCACGGCCGCGATGATCACCGCCAGGATGCTGAACGACGATACCAGGGCCGCGTTGAGTCGCCGGGGCGCCACACTTTCGTCACGGATGTCGGCCACCGTCAGGACGTTGTTGATCGGGTCTTGCGGCGTGATACCGCGGACCACCCGCGTCGCCGCCGCCGTCAACGCCGTCGCGTCACGTTCGGCCCGGAGCACGAGCCCGCCGGCGAACGTCACTTCCTGCGCGAACGGCATGAACATCACCGGCCGGGGCGCGGCGTCGAGTCCGCCGTCCTTGGTGTCGCCCACCACGCCGACCACCGTGCGCCAGTCGCCATGAACCGGAATGAACTGGAGGACATCGCCCGTCCACGCCAGCCGCAATCCCACCGGGTCGCGGCCGGGGAACATCTTCTCCGCCAATGTCTCGTTGACCACCACCACGGGCGCCGCTTCGGAGTCGTCACTCAACGTGAAGGTCCGCCCGCGCCGGAGCGGAATGCCCGATGCCCGGAAGTAGCCGGGGTTGGCGGTGCGGTATTCGGCGCGCGGCGCGGCGGCGCCGGCCTCGAGTACCTGCCCCTCGGCCTTGATCTCGAGTTGAAACTCGGTGTTCCTGAGCGGCATGGTGGAGCCCAGACCCACGGCGCTGACCCCCGGCAGCGCGCCGAGTTCGAATTGCAGCCGGTCGTAAAGCGACTTGGTATCGGTGTCGTTGCGCGCACCACCGGTCAACGCCACTTCCATGGTGAGCACTTCGTCGCTGGTGAGGCCGGTATCCACCGCCGCGAGTTGCAGCATGGTACGGGTCAGCAGGCCCGCTCCTGTCAACAGGATCACGGAGACGGCCACCTGTGCCACCACCAGCGCACGCTGGAGGCGCTGGCGCCTGAGGCTGCCACTGGTACGCGCCCCTCCCGCGGCGAGCCATCCGCCCAGCGTACCCTCCTGGGCGAGGCGCGGCGCATACGCGAGGATGACTGCCACCGCCAGCGCCAGCAGGATGGTGAACGTGAGGACCACGCCGTCCAGTTCGATCTCGCCGGCGCGCGGCGAGTAGCGTTCCGCCAGCGCGATGAGCAGCCGTACGCCACCGACCGCGAGGAGCAGACCCAGCGCCGCGCCCGCCAGAGCCAGCACGAGGTTTTCGGCCAACAGGAGACCGCGCAGGTGACTCGTACTCGCGCCCAAGGCTCCGCGTACCGCCAGTTCCTGCTCGCGCCGCACGTTCCGCATCAGGGTCAAATTGGCCACGTTGGCCACCGCGATGACGAGCACGAACGCCGCCGCGCCCATCAACAGCCACAGCGTGGGTCGCGCCCGCTCGCCCAGCACCTCCCGGAACGGGGTCACCGCCACGCGGAAGTGCGAGCCCGGGTCGTACGCGTCAGGGTGATCGGTCTGGGTCCGGGCGTACACCGACGTCACCTCGGCCCGCGCCTGCGCCAGCGACGCCCCCGGAGCGAGCCGCGCGATCATCTCCGTCATGCGGTGAGTGCGACCCTGCACCATCAGCGCACTCGTGTGGTGTTCGCTGATCACCATGTTCATCAGCGCATCCATGCGGGTGGGGAACGTGGGCGCGGCCTGGATCACGCCCAACACCTGCACGCCCCGGTCGCCGGCCCGCACGGTCTTGCCGACGATCGAGCTGTCGCCGGCGAAGCGATCCATCCAGTACGCGTGCGTCAGCACCATCACCGGCTCGACCCCCGGGCCGTCGTGGCTCGCGTCGAGCCCGCGGCCCAGCACCGGTACCAGTCCCATGACGTCGAAGTAGTTGCCGGTGACGAGCCCCACGTTCATGGTGATCGCATCGGCCTCGCCCTCGAGCGTCAACGTCCAGTCGGAATACTCGGCGATACCGCCCAGGCTGGGCGCGGATTCCCGGAAGTCGTCGATCTCGGGCACCGAGAACAGGACGTTTTCCCCGCCGGGCCCGTCGATGGATTGCCGCAGGTAGACCAGCCGGTCGCCGTCCTTGTGGGGTAACGGCTTGAGTAACACGCCACGCACCACGCTGAAGATGGCGGCGTTCGCACCGATGCCGAGTCCGAGCGTGAGGATGACGGTCAGGGCGAAGCCGCGCACACGGGTCAGGCTGCGGACGGCGTAGCGGAGGTTTGGAATCGGCATGCGGTCCCCGGGGCGATGGGTGCTATCGGACATACGGTCGGCGCTCCCTGGAGTTCCCGTCGGCGCTGGACCTGGCCGGGGCGCGTCGCCATCCAAAGTTTCCTTCGACCCCGTATTGTCGCAAGTGATGACCCGCGGATAAGCCGTCCCGCCGCTTCCCCATCGGTGTCCCGCCAATGCCGTCACAGAATCGCGCGACCGTGCGTGCGAGTTCCGCAGAATCGCGGACAACCCTCTGGAGCAGCCCGCGGTGGATGTCGCGGCTAGGCCGCGCGCGCGCCGGCGGCTGTGGCCTCCGGCACCGCGCGCAGGAACGCTTCCACGACGTCTGCCCGCCACCAATGCCGGTTCTGCTGGATCACGGCGAGCGCGTCGCATGGCGGCATGGCGGAACGGTAGGCCCGGGTCGTCGTCAGCGCATCGTAGACGTCGACAATACCGATCACCTGCGCGCTCAGCGGGATTTCATCGCCTGCCAGACGATCCGGATACCCGGACCCATCGACCTTCTCGTGGTGCCAGCGGATGATCGGCCTGATGTCCCAGGGGAACTCGACCGCGTCGAGCGCTTCGACGCCCCACACCGTGTGCATCTGCATCAATTCGAATTCGAGCGGCGTGAGGGGGCCGGGCTTGTTCAGCACCTCATGCGGGACGCGTATCTTGCCCAGGTCGTGCAAGTACGCGCCGATCTGGATGGTCTTCCGGTCTTCGGGTGGCAGATCCAACGCCTCCGCGACCTTCACCGCGTAGGTCGCCACGCGCTCGCAATGCCCGTGCGTGTAGCTGTCGCTCGATTCGATCGACTGGCCCCATTCCTGCACAACCGCCAGATAGGTCGCTTCGAGGTCCTCGACCTTGCGGCCCACGTTGATCAGATCCACCCGCGCGTCGAGCTGCGTGAATCGCTCGTACGCGCGGTTCAATGATCGCAGGGCCTCCTGATTCCTACCGGTCGCCTGGTACAGCACCGCGAGTTCGCGCGCGGCTTCCGCCTCACCCAAGACCGATGCGCACTGCGTGGCGAGATCCAACGCGAACCGCAATCGTGACTCGGCCAGGGCGTAGCGACCGGTTTCCCGATAGATCGTCCCGATCACCCGGTAGGCGTCGGCCTTGGCCGCCCGCGCGCAGAGTTGATCGAACAAGGCCAACGCCGCTTCGGCTTCTCCCCGAGCTTCCTCGTACTGTTGGCGCGCGATCAAGACCTCGGCGCCGTTCAGCAAACAGAGTCCCTTGAGATGGGCGTCCCCGGAGCGCTCCGCGATGGCCCGGCTGCGATCGAAGTACTCCTGCGCCTCGCTCCAGAGCCCGCGGTCAGCGCTCACCATCCCGAGGTTGTGGTACGCTCTGGCACACCCGTGTTGGTCACCGGCCTCGTCATAGGCTTGCAGGGACGAGCGATAGTGGTGCAGCGCCGCATCCAGGTCACCGTGGATATTGGCCACGATGCCGAGATTCTGTTCCACGGCAGCGCGCAGGGTTCGCTGCTCGCCACCCAGGGCAAGCGCCTGCTCGTAGATGCTTCGAGCCTCGCTCAGCGAACCGGTCTGGAGTCGCAGCGTGGCCAGCGTGTTGAGGGCTTCCGCTGCCAGGAGATCGTTGCCCGCGTCGGCCGCCACTTCATAGCTCCGCGCGCACAGGTCCTGAGCCGCGCTTGTCTCGTTTCCGTGGTACCGCAAGACGGCCAGCCGGCGCAGAGACTCGGCGAGTGTGCGATGCTCACCGCAGCGCTCGGCGGCCGCGATCGCCTCTCCATAGCGCTGGGTTGCCTCCGGGATGCACCCGGCGAGTTCTTGCGCCCGCGCCTCGAGTAGCAGGTCCGCCGGCGTGGATTGGGCAGCGCCATCCGCGCGGCAGCGAGTGGGCGACAGGACTGAACGCAGCATGCGACGTTACCAGGACACCGCGTACTGTGAGAAATGGTCGAGCCGTCCCGTCACGCGCCGGGCGCGGAAGTTGTCCCAGGAACGCAGGAACTCCAGGATCTCGAAGATGTCCGTGGTATACGCGATCCGTTTGGGTAGCAGGCGGCTCACCAGGTCGCAGTTCGCGTAGCTCATTTCGAGATACGCCGGATACTCGAACGAAAGCCCGTGAGGCGTCAGTTGCACGGCGTTCACGGTATCGGAAGGCGCGATCGCGGTGATGGTCACCGGCCCGGCCAGGGCGCCAGGCGGCACCAGTAGCCGGTGCGGGCCTACCCTCAGCGACCCTCCCGACGGTCCGATCGTCTGCACCGTCGTGTCGGCGGGCAGCGGATCACAACGCAACAACCCCAACGGTCGGAGCAGAGCGCCCAGGCCCACTTCGGGTCCGGCCGGGACCTCCGGTGGATTGATACCGGTGGGCATCGAATCGGTCATACAGCTCAGTGCGGCGAGCAGGGCCGCGCCGGCGAATAGGCCCTTCACCCAACGAGTCGCTTTCATGAACCCTCCGGTAAAAACGGGGAGCAATTCCGAGTCTGCTAATCGGCAAAGCCCGTACCGAAGTTGCGGCTCAACGGGGTTGTGACTCTGGTCACGGGAACCTGTACGGTTCCCCCACGCCCGGTGAGGTGAATCACAGGCGGTTACGCAACGCGCAACATGTGTGGGGGAAGCACCGCAGCTATCTGGTGGGTGGTCGCGTGCCACCGCTCCCGTCCGGGCGCACGCCGCGTCGCCAGCGTGGTGGTCGCGTCGTGGCTGTAGCGGTGCCCCCGGGTCTCGCGGCACGGGTCCAGCTGCGCGCGGCGCGTCAGGAGGCGGGACTTACCCAGGCCGAACTTGCCAAGAAAGTTGGGGTGAGCCAACAGCACATCGCCGCACTCGAATCTCCCGATGCGAACATCACGGTCGCGACGCTCGAGAAAGTGGCGCGCGCGCTGGGCCGGGAGGTGACGATCGAGCTGCGGCGGAGTGCGTAGCGCCGCAGGCGACACCGAAATGACGCTTCTTTCGGGGCAGCTACAGGCGCACGATGGCGAAGACGACACCGAGCACGGTGAACGTGGTGCCGGCCCAGAAGACGAACATCCACCTGATGAGCTCAGCCTTCAGCTCCGCCAAACCCTGATTGAGCCTGGCCTCGAATCGGGCGAAGTTCAGTTCATTGGTCTCGCGCAGATCGGACCGGTAGGTCGCGTCCACCTGATTGAACCAGTCCACCAGATCATTGGCGATGTCGTCGCCGAACTTGTCATAGAACCGCCTGGAGAGTCGGGCAGTGACAGGCATCGTAACCTCTGGTGGGTTGGTCCGATGCCAACGGTAGTATACGCTCGGCCCGGGCACATACGCAAAACGGCGCCGCGGTACTCGATTCCACGCCGAGCTCCGGTCTCCGGGAGGCGGCGACACGATCTTGCCGCTTCCCGCGCTTCAGGGCGTGCCGTATCGCCGAGCGAGCCCTCTCAGGGGTCGACTGGCCGCGAACGCGAGCCGCGCGATTCCCTCACCCCCTGTCCCCCTCTCCCTTACAGGAGAGGGGGACCCAAGGCGAGCTTCCAGCCCGCGCAATGCCAGATGAGGCCGAGTCCGAACTGGATGACGTTCGCGTTGCAGTTCGCCGGACCGTGCCGAGAGGCGGCTTCATGCCGCCGACTCGCCGACTCCCCCGATCTATCCGCTATAGGACGCGGGCGTGCAGCACCTCGCCGGCAGCAACGGGTCGCACGGCCGTACGCTCGACGGTCACGACCGCGAGGGTATCGCCGGTGCTCTCGACGAACTCGACCTCGAAGTGGTTGTCGTCGTGCACGTGGACGATCGTACCGAGGTCGCCGGCGGTCAGGCGCTCGCTGGGGATGTCCTTGGTCAGGACGACAGCATCGAGTTCTTTCATGGTGCCCTCCACCCCGCGGAGGTTCGACGGTCCCGTCCACAGTATAGCGAACCCCGAACGGGCTTGCGACTCGGCGGACCAGATCTCCGGTGGCTGCGAGAGGGAGTGCGTAGTGCGCAGTGCGTGGTGCGTCGAGTCGCGGGCCGTTTCAGTCCCAGCCTGAGAGGCCGGGCTCGGCCCTGTGGTGCGTCCTGAAGGACGCCGTCGTGTGGAGCGCGGTGACTACAGACGTACGATAGCGAACACGGCCCCGAGGACCGTGAACGTCGTCCCGGCCCAGAAGACGAACATCCACTTGATCAGATCGGCCTTGAGTTCACGCATCTCGACCCGGAGATCACGTATCTCGGCCCGTAAGTCACCGCGTGCCTCCGCCAACCGTTGCTCCAGTTTCGCGTCGAACCGGGCAAAGTTCATCTCGTTCAGTTCGCGCAGATCGGACCGATACGTTGCGTCCACCTGATTGAACCAGTCCACCAGATCGTTCGCGACCTCATCCCCAAACTGATCGTCGAACCGTTTGGACAGCCGGGCGGTGACGGGCATCGTGACCTCTGGTGGGTTCGTCCGACGCCGAGGATAACATACGCCCGGCACGGGCACATAGGCAAAAACGGCGCAGGAGTGCTTGATTTCACCTCGGCCGTGTGGCGCGTCCTGAAGGACGCGGGGCAATCGCGGCGACGCTGCGTTCAAATCGACGTCTCAGGGTAGAATCGATGGTGCGGCGCTACCGGCGCTACCGTAGTACGTTATCGTCGGGACGTGCGCCTCAGGCAAGCATCGATGATATCTGACCCATTCCGATGACGCTTTCACGGCGGGGACGGGCCCCTGGTATTCAAGCTCCCACGATTCCGCGTGCCCGGCCCAGCCATTGGCGAGATCTGGTGGGTGGACGACCACGCACTGCGGATACCCGGGGAGATCGAGCATCCCGTCCTCGTAGTCGGAGGTCAAAGCATCAAGGGTGGACCGTTCCTGATCGCGCCAGGGTCAAGCACTCTGCGCGAAAGGCCAGGTGATCGCATACTCGGCGTGTTTCCGAATGAGTGTGATCCTGAATCAACACTCAAGTACTACACGCGGTTCTGGATCAGCCGCACCGAACGCATAGCCCGCGCAGCCTTGAAGCGGCGCGGAGGTCGCTTGGGGGCGGCAAAAATGGCGGACCTTCAGGCGCTCCGTCGGAGTATGCTCTAGGTGGCCAACCCCTTTGCCCACCTTGCAGGCGGGCCAGGAAAGGTGAAGGTTCTATTGCATGGTTAGCCCCCTCATCGGGTCGGTCTGGACGGTCAACGGGGTGGACGGTGCGGTGGTTGTGATGGTTGGCCCGTTCGGCGCGGAGTCACGTCCCGAGTTCATCGTGGCTCCCGTGTACGACGGACGCGAGCCGGGGTTTGCCCGGTCGCGGCTCGACGTCGAGATCGCCACGTCCGAGAGCCCCTTCGATAACCGCAGGTATGTCGGCGTCTGGAACGCCCGGCCGTGCCTCGCGTCCGACCTTGAGCTCAAGCTTGGTACGCTGTCCACCTCGGCGAGCGAGGCGGTTCGGGATGTCTACTGGGCCGACCTGAACGGGGAGCGACTCGGCACCGACCCCCGGCTAGGGCGCTTCGAGTTTCTGCGCCGCCGCCGCATCGTTCGGTTCCAGGAGGGAGAACTGGGACGGTGGCAACCGCTGTCAGCCAAAGTGTGGCATGACGCCGCGTCACTGCCAGCGATGCCGGAGATCCCGCTGTTGGAGACACCTCAGTTCGGTTGGGACGTGCTTGCTTCTCGGATTCGTGCTCGGGTTCGCCATGACGCGGGCGGTGGCCCCGCGTGGTGGGGTCAGCAAGACCAGGGAACGGGCGAGTTCGAGGTGCTGACACTTCGCGAAGTCGGTGGCATCTGGGAGGATATCCTTCCAGCGAACCGCTCGATGGAGCGAGTAACGTTGTTAGCGCATTTTCCTGGCTCCGGACTCACCACTACTTGGCCAAAGGTCTCCAAGGGGTCGAGTATGTCTGTCCTCACAGAAACGACGATTGTCCCCGTCGGAAGTGCATCGGATTTGACCCAATCAGTGGTGCTTTCATCCACACCTGGTGCGGACCGGATGGCATTGGCGTCATGACCAAGATCGAGGATCATCACCACGCCGGACTGCGCTTTGACTGGATTCTGGTCCGGGAGGTGTCGTTCGAGGACAACCTCTCCGAGGATGATTCGACGACCCTGTCGAACCTTCAGGCCACGGTTGACCTCAAGACGTCTGTGTCAGACGACCATCGTTCATGCCGTACGTACCTGAAGGTGATGCTGAAGCCCGCTGAGGGTGCCGCCGCCCCATTTGTACGACTTGCCGCCGCGGTCGAGGGCCAGTTTTCGATCGAAGGCGAGGCCACGCCGAGCGTTGCCATAGATGAGTTTGTGCGGAAGCAAGCGCCGGCAATCCTGTTCCCGTTTCTTCGTCAGGCGGTCGCGTCGGCCACGTCCACATCGCGCTTCGGGCAAGTCCTCCTGCCCCCGATCAACGTCGTCGCGCTGGTCGCCGAGGGGGCACGAGCCGGCTCCTAAGTTCCCAATCCTTCATCCCCCGCTGGCCCGAGGTACACGGTCTCACCTGTCACGCCGTGAATCCCGAGGATGTGGCTGCTGTGGTGGCCGGCCATCGGTTGAAGCAGCCAGGCGCACCAACGGTGCTGCCAGAAATCGCGTGCCACGTTCTTCAGGGACGGCTTCCGCCAACCGCAATATGCTCGGCGTGCTCGCGCGAGATCTCGGAATAGTCTACATGATGCACGACGACCTCGGCGTCGAGTCGCTGCCAGTGCAGGACGTCGCAGATGTTCCCTCGCGTGAGGCGCTTGGTGCCGGCAATGTCGCCACAGCCGGAATAGATCTCGAAGTAGTTCCCGTCGGCAAAGAGCAGGAACACGCGCTGCCTGGGCTGCAGTGTTTCATGGGCGACGACCACGACAGCCTCGATCGTGCGGCCAAGCAGTCCCTGCCAGTGGCCTTTGATCGCGTAGGGGAGCGGGGGCATGGTGGGAAGGTGGGGAGGGAGTGTGACAGTTGGCTGGGTCTCCGACCGCAGGCAGTCCGGGCATGAAGGCCGGGCTCGGCCGTGTGACGCGTCATGAATGACGCGAAGGGACTGCGCCGGTTCACCGGCAGACCGTGCCGAGCGGCGGCGTCACGCCGCCGACTTTGGCGACCGGGGCCGAGTGGCACAATCAGGGCAGCTGGGTAGTATAGGCAGCGTAGCTTCGCACCATCCTGCGACGATTCGCCTGGGTCCCCGGAGGTCCCATGATCAAATATTATGTGCGCCTGACCGGTCCGGACGTGCGTGAAGGGTCCCTGTCGGGTTCCGTCATGGCGGAGGTCCTGCACATCCTGGCGGACGGTGCTCGCCGCGCGTTGCGCCTTCGGGTTGAGGGACGGAGCACGGCCCGTGGACCCGCGCCGTCGTGGCTCGCCCGCGGCGCTGACTTTCAGGTGACGGGACTCACGTCGGGCTCGGCCGTTTTGATCTTCGAGGCAGCCGCGGTTGAGGACGCTACCTCTCCAGGCCAGTTCGGGTTGTTCGACCCGGACGACAACTTGGAAACAACCGGGCTGGGACTCTTGCAGGAGAGCATTGATGCTGCATTGGCGGGCGACGCGAGTGCTGATACCCTGGATGACGGACTCCTGGAGTCAGTCACGCGGTGGCGCGGCGTGTTGGCGCACGGCGTCGACGTGGCGGAGCTTCGTCCGGAGCGGGGGGCCGTGACACGCGTGACGCTCGCCGGCGTGGATCGGGCCGAGCAGCTGCGGCGGGAGACGCCGCCGCCTCAGCGGGTACGCGTTGCGGGATGGCTGGACCAGATCAGGCACAGCGACCGGATGTTCACGATCAAGCTGGGCGACAACACGACGTTGCGCGGCCTCGCGGAGGGGGTGGAGGCCGAGCGGCTTGCTGCCCTCTTTGGAAAGAAGGCGATCGTCGCTGGCATGGCGTACTTCCGACCAAGCGGCCGGGTGTTGAGAATCGAAGCCGACCGGATAGAGCCAGCGGACGAGAGCTTCGGGTTATGGTCGTTCGAGCCCAAGCCGGCACTCGGGGCGCCACCGGCCGATCAATTGAGGAAGCCGCAGGGCCCGCGTACGGGCATGGCGGCGATCATCGGTGAGTGGCCGGGCGACGAGTCCGATGAGGATGTGGACGAGGCATTGAGGGCGATGTCGTGATTCCTGGGGACGGGCTGGTGTTGCTGGACACCGGGGTGATCATCCATCTCATTCGCAACAAGTCCATGGGGCAACGAGTTCTGGCCGCACTACGCTTTGATGAGCGGCCCGAGCGTCCACTTGCGTCACGCGTGTCGCTTGGTGAGTCGCTCGCGCTAGCTCAGCTGTGGAGCTGGGGGCCTGAAAAGAAGGAGCGACTCCAGGATCTCCTCAGTGAGGTGGTATTGGTGGATCTCTCCTTTGGTCGCATTCCGGAGCGTTACGGCGACATGGCGATCTTCGCACAGCGGGGTGGTCACGCCATCGGACAAAATGATCTGTGGATCGCGGCGACCGCGGCGGAGGCGGGGGCACATCTGGTCACGACCGACAATGACTTTGAGCCACTGAGAACGCACCTGATGGGCCTGATCATCGTCCCAAGTAATTGAATGGGGCGTCGCGTGAACGGGAGGCTCGTCAAGACATGGGCGTCGCGGGCGTCCTAAGAACGCATGTGCCGGCTTGCCGGCAGCCGTCGGCCGAGCGGCGGCGGCTTAAGGCGTACGTGGTGCGTAGTGCGTGGTGCGTGGAGTCGCCGGTTCACCGGCAGACCGTACCGAGCGGGTGGGATGTCGAGGCGTGAGACGCCTCGCTCGGCGTAGGCGCGTCGTGAACGACGCCTTGCAGTCGCCGGTTTGTCGGCAGACCGTGCCGAGCAGTGGGTTCATCCCGCCGACTCACCCCTCGTCACCTGCCGACCCTGCATAGGTGGACTCGCCTGTGATCCCGTGGACGAGCACGATCAGGCAGCTGCCGATCTGGGTGGCGGGCCCGAGGTACGCGATCCAGTGTTCCCGGATGCGGTCGTCGGTCATGTCCCACGCCCGTGACTTGGCGGCGGCGATCTCGTCGAACGTATCAATGTTGAGGATGGTCTTCCCTCGATGCGGCGGATCTTCGAGGTAGCGTTCGACGATGGGGCGGGCGTGGTCGCGGGAGATCACGGAATGCTCCAGGTGGTGAACCTCCACCGCCGAGTGAGACCGTACGTAGTGCAGCACCTCCATCAGGCCACCACGATACACCCGCTTGAGACCGTTGATATGCCCCGGGACCGAGAAGATCTCGAAGTACGTCCCGTCCTCGAATACCAGGTGGATCACCTTGTGGGGGCTTCGGTCGAAGTTCTCGCTCAGGACCACGGCCTGAATCCGGCGGCGGAGTAGGCCCTGCCAATGGCCACGGATGTGGAGTTGGCGTTCGGGCAGGCCGGGGAGGATGGGGAGGGGTGTGACAGTTGGTGGTGCCTCACCCCCTGGCCCGCTCTCCGCATCGAAGCCTCTCCCCGTTTCCCCCTCTCCCTTACGGGAGAGGGGGGACCCAAGGCAAGTACGAGTTCTGGAGCGCGCTCAATGCCAGATGAGGCCGAGCGATGCTACTTGAAGACAACTCTCGTGCCAGGCGGGAAACTGTGTCGCCGGCGCTTTCTTCCAAGCGCCGGGCTGATCTCGATCGCACCCGCATCTTCGAGCGGGATCAGCGCCCTCTCTCGGAGCTGGGTTGTGTAATAGTCCGTACGATCCGAGGCCACGAATGCCTCGATTTCCCCTATCGTCACGGGCCCGCGTCCGCGAAACCGGTGCTTCAGTGCGTTGACGAGGGGCCGGAAGTCAGTGGTCTCCAACTGTAGGGTAGCTTGTCCACCGCGACCGCCACGAAACTCGAACCCGCCCAGCGGGTCAACGCGCCAGATAGCTTCCTTCATTCGGTTCGCACCGAGTGGATTCCCCGTGCCGAAGAAGATGGCGTACACGAGGCGGTTGCCCTCGAACAAGTCGAATCGAACGACGTGCTGAGCACCGGCCAGGCGCAACTGGCGTTCGTACAGGAAATAGTAGAACTCTCGCCGTTCAACCCCTTGCAGTGACAGTCCACCTTGCCAGTCCCCCGTGCCGAACAGACCTGAGAGGTGGCCCCTGAACTCATCGGTTCCCCCGAATCGTTCGATGAAATCGGCCATGAACGTGATGTAGACTTCGGCCTGCGGGTTCGCGAGGATCCTGGCAATCACGGCCATCGGGGTGTCCGAGACGCCGAACGGGTCGATCATGACGAAGGATGGAGCGAGGCTTTCTCCTGCTGCGTGCAGCGAGTCCAGAGCTTCCGACATCTCCTTGTCGAATGCCCCCGTCACAACTTCGACCTTGCAAGCATCGGGAATGCGTTCTCTCCGCGCCTCGATAAGCGCTTCCAAGTGCTTCGATCGCTCCTCGCTCTTCTCTATGAAGACAAAAACGGCTTCAGCACGAAACCTCGGGCGGTGACGATGCTCGAGGTACGTGTCGAGGGCGATAATGGGCGACCCAAGTTCCCCCGCGGAGTATTCGCCTGGCCCGGCGAAGCCGTCGATGAAAAGGAAACGCGCAAAACGCGAGCCGATGATGGGGAACCAGGCACCAAGGTAGTGCCTTAGAACCAGGTGCTTGCCGCGGGAATGCTCAGGGAGATCCCAGATGACCGACTTGGGTTCAGCCACCACCCCTCCCGATGCTGACCATCAGGCCACTCCAGAAACCTGCGGATACTGGCTCCACTCCCGCCCCTCCAGAATGCGTCCCCCCGCCTTCGCCGTCCTCCCACCCCACTGCTTCCAGAAGAACGGCACGCGCTTCCGAACGCAGATGTCACGCAGTTGCTTGGCCCATGGCGGATCGACGGGCCGAGCGTCAGGCCCGCTCTCACCGCCACCAATCACCCAATGAATCCCCTTGAGATCCAAGGAGGGCAACGGGCCGAGGAGGGGCTCGCATGAGAGGAACCGGACGCGGGCATCCAGCATCCGAAGTTGATTCACGCGGAACAGCACTTCCTCGTCCTCCACCGATGTTCCCATCCAGATATGCTTCGGAATTCGCTTGAGCCCAAGGGACGGCCCGTGCTGCTTCCAGAACCGAACCGCTCGGCCCGGACGCTTGGTGAGTACCTGATAGATATGCCAGTCGGCCGTGAGCATCACTTCAAAGACCGCGCGTACGTAGTCGTCAGGTATATCGGCGTGGAAGAGGTCCGACATGGAGTTGACGAATATCATGCGCGGCTCGGACCACCGGATGGGATAGTCCAGGCGTTCGGGCCAGAGCCGGACGGCGAACGGGTTCACCCGATTGTCGGGGGTATCCACGACGGGCTTCTGGCGGGTATACACGTCGAACAACCGCCGCTCGGCCAGCGTGGCCGCATAGCAATGATCGCACCCGCGGGTCACCTTCGTGCAGCCCGTGACCGGGTTCCAGGTCGCGTCGGTCCATTCGATTCCGGTGTGCTCGCCCACGCGATCTCCCGTCAGCCGAACCACATGTCTCGAAATATCCTTATCCCTGCCCAACCACCGAGGCTGCCGCGCGAACTATCCGATCGTCAGCCGCCGGTTCAAGATCGCCTGAACTCGTCGGAGGTCGAGGCTACCGAAGAACGGGTGCCAGGGTCGCGGCGCGATGAAGCCCATTCTCCCACCCCCGGCGTCCCAAACGGGGACCACCGTGCCGGCGAGGCGCGCAGCAGCAGCACTGAACTGCAACGCCCGTAGCACCATTTCACGTTGCCCCGGCGATTTCGATGCGAACGTTCGATCCAAAGGCACGATGATCATTTCCTGCCCTTGCTCGCGGATATGGGCGATTTCGAGCGTCGTCATTGGCCTCACCCCACGGGATTCATGACACCCGAATAAATACCGAATATCGCCAAGAAATCAAGAGCCCAACGCGGGTCCCCTCACCCCAACTCCTCCGCCACCCCCCGAAACTGCTCCAACGCCGCCGCCAGATCATCCGCGATCTCCTGCGCCAGCACCGCCGGATCCGCCAAGTCGTCGGAATCTTCCAGACTCTTATCCCGCAGCCAGAAGATGTCGAGATTCAGCTTGTCCCGCTTGACCAGCTCATCGTACTCATACGCCCGCCACCGGCCATCGGGGTGCTTCTCGGCGTCCCAGGTGGACTTCCGCTTGTGGAGGGCACCCGGTTTGTAGCACGCCACCAACTCATCCAGATCCGAGCGCTTGAGCGGGTTGGTCTTGAGCGTGAAGTGCATGTTGGTGCGGAGATCGTACACCCACAGCTTCTTGGTCCATGCCTTTTCCTGCGCCGGCTTGGCGTCGAAGAACAGCACGTTGGCCTTGACCCCCTGGGCGTAGAAGATGCCCGTGGGGAGTCGGAGCAGGGTGTGCACGTCGAACTGCTGGAGCAGGTTCTTCCGCACGGTCTCACCCGCGCCGCCCTCAAACAGCACGTTGTCCGGCACCACGATGGCGCAGCGCCCGCCGGGCACCTTGAGCTGGCTCTTCACGTGCTGGACAAAGTTCAACTGCTTGTTCTTGGTGGTGACCCAGAAGTCCTGCCGCTCGTAGGCGTGTTCTTCCTTCTCGAGGTCGCCGTCCTCGCCGACGATGGTGATGCTGCTCTTCTTGCCGAACGGCGGGTTGGTGAGCACCAGCGTGTAGCGGTCCGAGCCCAGGCCCGCCAGGCTGTCAATGCCGGACTGAATGGGACAAGGATCCGCCTTGATGCCGTGGAGCAGGAGGTTCATCACACAGAGCCGAGCGGTATTGGGCACCAGGTCCGTGCCCACCACAAACCGCTCGCGCAGGTGCTTCTGCTGGGCGCGGTCGAGTTCCGAGCCGTGATGGTCCACGACGTACTGGTGCGCGGCGAGCAGAAATCCGCCCGTGCCGCACGCGGGGTCGCACACGGTGTCGTCGGGCTTCGGCTGGACGGCGTCCACGATGGCCTGAATCAGCGGCCGCGGGGTGAAGTACTGGCCGGCGCCTTTGGGCGACTCGGCGGCGCTCCAGTCGAGGAGGCCTTCGTATATGTCACCCTTCACGTCCGCGTCCATGGCCAGCCAGTCCTCAGCGTCGATCAGGTCGACGATGAGGCGCTTGAGCGTTGCCGGGCTTTGGATGTCGGGCTTGGCCCGCTTGAAGATCACGCCGAGCATCGCGTCCTGACGGGCGAGGTGCTCGATGGTCTTGCGGTACTGCGTCTCAAGTGCCTCGCCGTCTCGACTGAGAAGCTCGGGCCAGTTGTAGCGTCGGCCCTTCGCATCAGGGGGGATAGGGTCCTTGCGGTTGTACGGTGGTCGCGTCTGTTCGTCAGCCATCTTGAGGAAGAGGAGCATCGTGATCTGCTCCGTGTATCCCATGTACGACAGCCCGTCATCCCGTAGGACATGGGCAAAGTTCTTCGCCTTGTTGACGATCTGGGAGGCCGTAGTCGTCATGCCACGAGGCCCCCGGAGAACGCTGCCGCGAGAATGGCTTGGCGCAGTCGTGCTGCACCTATGCTTGCCCTCAGCAATTGCTGCTCAACGTGTTGTACAGTACTACCAAGCTGTTCAAGTCGTTGCCCAATCACACGCTGCTCGGCGACTGGAGCCAACGGAACTGGGAATCGCTTGAGCATGGTCTGGTTGACTGACGCTAGGTTCACCGACTGCTTGCCAGCGCGCTGAAACCAGAGCCTTCCAAACGTGTTGCCGTGGACAGACACTAGTTCGGGAACGCACTCATCAGTCAGAAGTCGCAACCGAAATATGTGGTTTTGGTGAATGCACGGATCAATCTCGCCCCGCCACACCCACCCTCTCCCCAACTTGTCTCGGTCGCCACCCTCTGTAAACAGAACATCTCCTGGCACGAGCCTGTAGCGATCGAGATCCGCTAGCGCTACGGGAATTGTCTTCATGACCCCAAGATCAAGGAAACCATTCTGAACGTTCGCAACCCTGAGGTATGGCACTTCAACACGATCTACACGCGCTTTTGTGCGTTGGCCCTTGGTGACACCACCTGCTACGTCGCCCAGGGCGTCTACCGTGGTCCAGACCCATGTGGGTGGAAGCGTCGGAAGCTCGTGCCGATCCGGCGCGTCAGGTAACGGGTACGCATCCTTCCACCCCTTGGGCGCGCGCACCCCCTTGGCTTCGTACTTGGCAAGCTGGTGGCCCTGCCAACGCTTCATTCTCGCCGCCAAGATGCGCTCTAACACTTTGGAGGCGGGCTCGACCTTGGGATTCGCCCTCCGCCACTCCTCCGTCAGCTTCCCCTCCACCGCCGCCTTGAGCACCGCCGCCCGGTACCGGGCGAGATTGGCCTTGGCGCGTTCGAGCGCTGTGACGCCGGCGTCGAGATCGGAGGAGAGTTCATCGAGCTTGTCCGCGACCCTGGCCTGCTCCTTCGGTGACGTCAGGCGAATTCGCGTATTGAGAAACTCCTCGTCTCGCGCTGCTGGCGGACTGGTGCCATAGGTCGGAATCGAATGTATCAACCGGTCCTGTATCAACTGATAGAACAGAAACCGACTGTCCACGCCTTCCTTCGGGCGCAGAACGCAATAGGCGGTGGAACCAACGCTGCCGTCGAGTTCAGGCGGCACAATCGCGATGTTCTTGAGATAGGGACGCACGAGCGAGAAGACCACATCGCCCTCCCGAAGGGCCATACGCGCCCGACTCGGCGCCACGTCCTTTGGAAGGCGTTTGGGTTCGGCGATGCGCTGCCGCCGATTGTCGAGAGCGTCGATATCCACGTAGAGGAACTCGCCCGCACCTTCCTTCGACGGATTGCGGGTTTCCCGCGGTTCGACGAGGTCACCGAGCCGAGCGTCCGTCCAAGCAGAACGCGAGCCGTTGTTCTTGCTCACGCAGCCAACCTCTCATTCAGCTCGTTCACGATCACCGTCAAGCGCTCCCCGAACAGCTTGTACGCCTTCCCCTTGCCGCCCATTCCGACAAACGGCGTCGAATCGAAGTCCTCATCCTCCATGGCCAGGCTCAACGTGATGTGATCCTTGATGGCCTCAAGCCACCGCATCTGCTCCTCCGTGAACATCACACCCGCACCCTCCTTCTCGGCCAGCCAATCCAACCAGCGTCCCTCCACTGTCGCTCGGCGCGGCACGAGCGGCGTCTCGGGGTTGATCGCGTGCCGCACGATTTCCACCAGGTCGGCGAGGATCGTGCCGCCGCGGCCCTTGACCGCCTTGGGCTCCACCGCCTCGAACGCGCGCCACAATCGCGCCTCCGGCTCGGCCAACGTCAGCGGCGGACGCTGCAACGCCTTCCGCAACTCCTTCACATGCTCAAACCGGAGTCCCGTGCGGTACGGCTGACTATAGAGAATCTGCAACGCCTCGATCTCGTCCTTATGCTCCTCGAGGAACTGCCGGAAACTGGCAATGGTCTGCCGCGCCTTGTCCGCGGCTTGAGCGTCAAACCCCGCCTTGAGCAACTGGTCCCGGCTCAGCTCGTCTATCACCTGTTCCACCGACCGGTGCACCGCCATGATCGCGTCCCGCACCTTGGGGTCGGTGAACGGCTTCAACGCCTCCCGCATCCGCCGCTGTTCCACCTTCTTCCGCTGCTCTTCCGTCGGCGCAGCGTCCTCGTGCAACCCGAACTCCGTTTTCGCCTGGGCGACCGTTTCGTCCGCATCAATGCTCGTGAACAGATCGGCCGTCAGCGACTCGATAGTCTTGCCTCCTGCCTTTTCCGTGAAATCAGCGAGCTCTGCGGCCTCGGAATGCCGCGCCAGTCGCGCCAATCGCGCGCCAAGCGACGACACCAGGTCTTCGTGCGCTCGGCCCATCGCCGCCAGGCCCAGCAGCTTGTCGAGCGGAATCGTGGGCTTGCGGTCGAGTGGCTTGGAATGGGTCTTGTCCCGCTCGCACACGCCCACCGCGTCCACGATCACGAAATGGTCCTTGGCCTGGGCGTCGGGCGTCACGCCGCGCAGGTCGTCGGCACCAATCACCCGCACGCCGCGGCCCTTCATCTGCTCGAAGTACGACGCCGAGGCGATGTTGCGCATGAAGAGCAGACACTCGAGCGCCTTGACGTCGGTACCCGTCGCGATCATGTCCACCGTGACCGCGATGCGCGGGAAGTAGGAATTGCGGAACTCCTGGAGCACGGCGTGGGGATCACCCGTGGTCTTGGACGTGATCTTCTGGCAGAAATCGTTCCCCTTGCCGAACTCTTCCCGGATGATTTGGACAATGTCCTCGGCGTGATTGTCCGTCTTGGCGAACACGAGCGTCTTGGGTACCTCGGTGCGCCCCGGAAAGATCTCGGTGAACAGCCGGTCCCGGAACGTGCGGACCACCGTCCTGATCTGGTCGGGACTTACCACGTCCCGGTCGAGTTGATTGGCGGTGTAGGTGAGATCGTCCTCCAGCTCCGCCCGCCTCTCCTCGCGTGTTCGCCTGTCGCGGTACGGGATGAACACACCCGCTTCCTTGACCACCGTCGACCCCTGCGTACCAATGGCCGTCCGGATCTGGTACACGTCGTAGCCCACGTTCACGCCATCGGCCACCGCGTGTTCGTGCGAGTAGTCCTGCACCAGGTTGCCATTGAAAAAGCCGAGCGTCTGGTTGGTGGGCGTCGCGGTGAGCCCGATCAGGAAGGCATCAAAGTACTCCAGCACCTGCCGCCACACATTGTAGATGGACCGGTGACACTCATCGATGATGATGAAATCGAACGCCTCGATCGGCAGGTCAGGATTGTACTCCACCGGCGCCGGTTCCTTGCGGTCGAACGGCGACTCCAGCTCGAACCACGAGGTCTCCTCGTTCTCTTCCTCCAGCTCTTCGCCCTGAAGAATCGAGTACAGCCGCTGAATGGTCGAGATGCAGACCTTGCTCGCCGGGTCCACCGTATTCCTGGCCAACCGCTGGACCGCATACTCCTCGGTGAAGTTGTAGTGCTTGCCGTAGGAGCTCACGTACTGCTGGAACTCGTTGAGCGTCTGCCGGCCCAGGTTGTTGCGGTCCACCATAAAGAGAATGCGCCGCGCATCGGCAAACCGGAGCAGGCGGTAGCACAGGGAGGCGGCGGTGAAGGTCTTGCCGCTGCCCGTCGCCATCTGGACCAGCGCTCGCGGGCGATTGGCCGCCAGCGACGATTCCAGGTTCCGGATGGCGTCGATCTGCACCGTCCAGAGCTTCCCTTCGGTCAGGGGCGGCATGTGCTGCAGTCGCTCCCGCAGTTGGGCGTCGAGCCCTACCAGCCGTACCAGCTCCCCGGGCCGATGAAACGCAAACACCCGCCGGCTACGCGGATCAGGATCCAGATCGTTGATGAACTGGGTCTCGGTGCCCTTCGACAGATAGTGGAACGGGAGCGGCAACCGGTGGGAAGGCACCTCGGCGTCAAGCCCGTAAGCGTAGTTCCGGGCCTGGCCTTCCACGCCACTCAAGGAATGCGTCGCGGGCTTGGCTTCCACCACGCCAATGGCCTGCGCGTCGGCATAGAGCAGGTAGTCCACCGATCCCCGCTTGCCATCGGGCTTCACGACGGGGAACTCGCGCACGGCCACTCCCGGAGCCGCATGGATGTTCATGGACGCACGGTCTTGAACCGCCCAGCCACAGGCCTCGAGCTGGCGGTCGATCACTTCGCGTGCCCTGTCTTCGGGTTTTACCAACACACCACCTGGCAGGCCCCGTCGCCGGTTTCAACGCAGGCCGCCCGTCGGCCCAGCACCAGCGACAAGTTGTTGCCGGGATGGGACATGCGCCAGATGGACGGCGGGAGTGGACCGAAGGCCGCGCGCGCCGGCAGGCGGCGTCGCCCTGATGGCGTTGCCGATGCCTCGAAGAGGGGCGGAACGCACCGCGTCGCCCGCCGCTTGCACTCCCAGCACGCGTCACCGAACAGCTGGTCTGGGTGCAGGTGTGGCGGAACCTGGCAGACGCGGACCGCGCGCACGTTTCGGCGCAAGCCCGTGTGGGTTGACGACACCAGGCGCGGCAGGAGGCCGGCCTGTCTCAGGCTGAGCTTGCCAAGAGGGTTGGCGTCAGCCAACAACAGTCACGGCAAGGAGGATGCTGGCGGTGGGCTGACATGCCCCACGCGAACACGGAGGGTACGGTGAAAGCACTCGCTCCGGTCGCACTCGCCAATGACATTCCCGGCGAGCGCCTGGCGGCCGGGAACGTCGGCACCATCGTTCACGTGCATGATGACGACCATTTTCGAGCGATCCCACCCCATCGTTCACGGTCCCCGCGACGTTCCCGTCGCGCCGATCGATGCGTTAGCGGACGCACGCTCACTCGCCCGCGGCGATCATCGGTGTCCGTTCGCCGAGCGGGACGTGCGCTTCCCACCACGCACGCGCATGATCCTGCGTCCACTCGCGTTCGCACTCCACGCGATCGAGTTGCGCGAGTAGCGCGCGCGCCGAGGCGGGGCGCCGTTCGCGCTCCTTCTCCAGACAACTCATGACGATCCGTTCGAGCGATGCCGGCACGGCGATCTCGGTGCGTTGCGATACGGGAACGGGTGCGGCGTTGATGTGCTGGGCCAGCAGCGCCATCGGTGTCGCTCCCTGGAACACCAACTGGCCGGTCAGCATCCAGTAGGCCGTACAGCCCAGTGCGTAGAGATCGACGCGCCCGTCGAGATCCGTCATGCCAAGGGCCTGTTCCGGCGCGATAAACGCCGGTGTGCCACCCACCATGTTCTCGCTCGTAAGGTGCACCGGCGATTCGTCACCGTCGCTTCCCTTCACCAGGCCGAAATCCAATACCTTGACGAAGTCGAATTCCTCGCCGTAGCGGCTGACGTGAATGTTCGCCGGCTTGATGTCGCGGTGGACGAGTCCGTTCGCATGCGCTTCGGAGAGTGATCGACAGATCTGGCGGAGCAGGAACACCGTGCGGGGGGCCGGAACGGGACCGAACCGCTCGACGAGCGTCGCGGCATCGATCCCGTGCAGGAGTTCCATCACGTAGTAGAACGTCCCGTCCGTGGCGACGCCGAAGTCGTACAGCTCGACGGTGTGTGGCGACCGGAGTCCGGCCGTGGCCTGCGCCTCTCGCTCGAAGCGTCGCTGAGCGACCTCCGGGCCGCCGGGATTCGTGCCCAGGACTTCGGGTCGAATCAGTTTGATCGCGGCCGGCCGAGCGAGCATGCGGTGGCGCGCGCGCCATACCTCGCCCATCCCGCCGGCCCCAAGACGTTCCTCGAGGTGATAGCTCCCCAACTGGCGGGCCTCGACCACTTCCTTGCCCAGTCCGTGGACCGTGCGCGCGCCGAGGTAGGCGAAGACGACCGCGAGCCCGGGATTGAGAACCGACTGGAGATAGGTGTCCGCCGTCGTCTCGATGGCGCCAAACACGTCGAGCACGCCCATGGAGACCGGCGACATCGCTGCCGCGGCCATCGCGCCCCACAACAAGCGCCGTGGCGGACCGGGCATGATCAGGGGGAAAAGGATGACGATCCCGGGAATCCATGTCATCTCCGGCAGCGTGGCGAGCATCCGGTAGTCGCCCCAGTATGCCACGATGCCGATGGTGAAGCAGATCGCGACCTCGTACGCTTGCCCGAGGGTCAGCAATCCCTCGGCGGGCGCGTGCGGATCGCGTGCTCGCCACCAGAGCACCGCGGACAGAGTGATGGGCACCACGTGCAGCCAGAGGAAGCGGGCACTTTCCCAGAAACGCTGCGGCATCTGATCGCCCAGCAAGGTGGCGGCCAGTGCGATCCCCCCCACGATGACCGGGCCGAGCGCAAACCCGGCCACGACGAGTAGCGCGAACAGCCGCACGCGGGCACGGACCTGTTCCATGAGGTCCGGAGGGAGCCCCGAGGCACGCTTCAAGTCCGGTCGAGGCGCGGCGGGAGGCAGCAACGTGATCCGTTCGTTCATGCTCGATTCCGTATGAGTCACCCGATAGTAGTCCTCCACCGGTGAGGCGTCGAGTGTGCTGTCGCCGCCCGCGCACCTCCCCGCATCCGCGCGCGGCCCCGTGCGGCGGTGCCCGCATGCTCTCGCCCCCTTTGCCGATTCGCGTTACCATTACGGGCCCCGGCCAACTGGACGGAGCGTTCTGGAGCGCGCAACGCGCGCGGCGCGCCGCGAGTTCCCACAGCCTCTGGACAACGAGGAGTCATCATGCGGTCGACCATCAACGGTGCATTGTGCCTGCTTGCGTCCTCCGCCGCCGCGCAGGAGGCCGTCCGCGCGTTCCCGGTGGACACGATGGTCGTGACCGAGCACCGCACCACGATCCGCGGAGCCGCGGTGCCCTACACCGCCGAAGTCGGGATGCAGCCCGTCTGGAGCGACTCCGGTACGGTCGTCGCGTCGCTGTTCTACACCTACTACCGGCGGAGCGACGTCCGGGATGCCGCCCGGCGGCCGCTGGTGTTCAGCTTCAACGGGGGCCCCGGCTCCGCGTCGCTCTGGATGCACCTCGGCTACACCGGCCCGATGCGCCTTCGCATCGACGACGAGGGCTACCCGGTCCAACCGTTCGGCGTCGAGCCCAATCCCCACTCGATGCTCGACGCGGCCGACATCGTGTTCGTGAATCCGGTCAACGTCGCGTTCTCGCGCATCGTGGGGAACGCGCCGCGCGCGCAGTTCTTCGGCGTCAACGAGGATATCCGCTACCTGGCCGACTGGATCGGCACGTTCGTCAGCCGGCACGCGCGCTGGTCGAGTCCCAAGTTCCTCATCGGCGAGAGCTACGGAACGACACGGGTGTCCGGCCTCGCGCGCGAGCTGCAGGGCAGCGAGTGGATGTACGTCAACGGCGTGATCCTCGTGTCGCCGACCGAGCTGGGCATCGACCGCGAGGGCCCGATGAACCAGGCGCTGGCGCTCCCCAACTACACGGCCACCGCGTGGCACCACCGGGCGCTCGAGCCCGCGCTCCAGAACCGCGACCTCGAGGAGATCCTGCCGGAGGTCGAAGCGTTCGTGCTCGACGAGTACTTGCCGGCCCTCGCGCGCGCCGGGTCGCTCACCGACGCGCGCCGCCGGGACATCGCCGCCGCGGTCGCGCGTTGGGCGGGCGTCTCGGCCGACTGGGTGCTGGACCATAACCTCGCCCCGGCGGTCGGCGAGTTCCGCAAGGAGTTGTTGCGAGACCAGGGCTACACGGTCGGGAGGCTCGACGCCCGCTACCGCGGGCGCGACCGGCAGGATGCCGGCGAGGCGTATGACTACGACCCTGCCCTTTCCGCCTGGAATCAGGCGTTCTCGCCGGCCATCAACATCTATCTGCGCGAACAGTTGGGTTGGCAAACCGACCTGCAGTACTACTTGTTCGGGCCGGTGCGTCCGTGGAATCGGGATGGCGATCAGACGGGCGAGAACTTGCGGCAGGCCATGGCCGAGAACCCGTTCCTGCACCTGATGGTGCAGTCGGGCTATTACGACGGCGGGACCGACTACTTCTCCGCCAAGTACAGCATGTGGCAAATGGACCCGGCCGGCCGGCTCACGAGCCGCATGCGGTGGAAGGGATACCGCAGCGGCCACATGATGTACCTGCGAACCGAAGATCTGGCGACGTCCAACCAGGACATCCGGGACTTCATCGCGTGGGCCATGGAAGGGGCGAGCGGGCCGGCACGCTACTAGCGTTTGCGCACGGTAGGGGCGCATGAACGGCGGCGTGAAGCGGCCCCGCGTGCCACCGTCGGATTATCCGACAGAGCCGAGCCGCGGGTTTACCCGCGAATCTTCGCGAACCGAGCCCAGCTATCAGCTCGCAATGAACGACTCCATCGACCCGCGCATGCACGGCGGCATCGACCCGCGCATGAACAGCGGCATGAAGCCGCCGCGCGGCTCAGCCGCGTGAAGCGGCCCCGCGTGCCACCGTCGGTTTATCCGACAGAGCCGAGCCGCGGGTTTACCCGCGAATCTTCGGCGCGACCATCGCCCAACGAGTTGCGCCAGACCTGACCCGCCGCAGTCGCATGAACGGCGGCGTGAAGCCGCCGCTCGGCTCAGCCGCGTGAAGCGGCCCCGCGTGCCACCGTCGGTTTATCCGACAGAGCCGAGCCGCGGGTTTACCCGCGAATCTTCGGCGCGACCATCGCCCAACAACCGCGGGGGCAGTGCGCCATGGCGGTTCTCCCAAGGATCCAAGTCGATCGCACGCTCCGTCCTACGTCACACACGGGACGGAGTTTCAGTCCTGTCCGAATGCCGGCAGGCGCTAACGGCGGACTGGCCGCCGCCAGCGCACCGGTGCGGGGGGCTCGGCCTTGAGTTCGATACCCTCGGTCTGCAACAGGCGCAGCGCTTCCGCGACCGCGCGCTCCAACTGCGGGTCGCCACCCGCTATCACCGGGCGAGGATCGTTGCGGACCTCGATATCCGGAGCGATACCCTCGCCCTCGACGGCCCAGTGACCTTCCACGGTGAAGAAACCGCCACGAGGCGCGACGAACCGTCCGCCGTCGAGCAACGGCGGCGTGTCCCAGGTGCCCACCAGGCCGCCCCACGTACGCGTGCCGACCAACGGACCGACGTGCTTGAAGCGGAACAGATACGGCATCAGGTCGCCGCCCGATCCGGATCGCTCGTTGATGATCATGACCTTGGGTCCCCAGAGACCGGCCATGGGCTGCGTGAACGGCTTGTGGTCGCCGGCGCGGGAATTGAAGTAGCCGGTGAGCGTGCGGCTCAGGACGTCGATGATGTAGTCCGCCGCCGAGCCCCCGCCGTTGTTCCGCTCGTCGATGACCGCGCCTTTCCGGTCTTGCTGCGCGAAGTACATCCGGTTGAAGAACGTGTAGCCACCCTGACCCGTATTGGGGAGCCAGACGTAGGCCAGCCGGCCTCCGCTCAACTCATCGACCACGCGCCGGTTGTGTTCGACCCATGCCCACGTGCGAAGCTGCCCCTCGTTGGCGACCGGTTCCACGACGATCTCACGCGCGCCATCGAGCGAGCGACGCTCGTTCACCGACACCGTGATGGTTCGCCCCGCCGTGCCCTCGAGCAGCATGAACGGGTTGGTCGGAGCGCGCAGCGCGCGGCCATCGATCGCAACCAGGTAGTCGCCCTCGGTGACGTGCATGCCCGGGACCGCCAGGGGTCCGCGCAGACCGGGATTCCATTGCTCACCGGAGTAGATGCGCGTGATGCGGTAGTACCCGTTGTCCAGTTCGAGGTCGACGCCGAGCAGCCCGGTGCGGGGATTGGTGAGGTCGGGATAATCGCCGCCGCGCACGTAGGAGTGACCCACCGCGACCTCGCCCGACACCATGTCCAGCAGATGATTGAAATCGGATCGGTGGCTCACCCCCTCGAGCCACGGCGAGTACCAGGTCCAGACCTCGTTCCACGGCGCGCCATGCACGTTGTCCACGTAGAGGAAATCGCGCATGAAGCGCCAGCCGTCACGGAGCATTTGTGCCCACTCGGCCCGTGGCTCGACCAGCGTCCGCATGCCGTTGATCGACAGCCGTTCGCCCCCGTTGCGCGGCACGGCTCCGCCGGCATCGGCGATCAGCCAATTGCCGCCGCTGCGGTGAAGCAACTTCTTGCGGTCGTGTGACGCCACGACCTGGCTCACGTCCTCGAGAAACTTCTCCGCCTTGCGGTCCTTGACCGTGTAGCGTTGCAGCGTGACACCGGGTTGGTTCTGAACGGCCTCGGCCACGAAGACGCGACCCTCAGGCCCTGCGATCAAGCCCAGGTAGTTACGAATCGGCAGGCCGGGCGCGTCCACGATACGGTCGGCGATGCCGTCAAAGTCGATCAGGACCTCGGGCGTCGTTTGCGATGCCGGCCGGTTGCCCCCCGATGGGCCGTTCGGCGCCGAGTCGGCCTTTGCGGTTTCTTCGTCCGACTGCGGCAGGAACGGCGATGCCGCGTCCTTCCGCAACAGGGCGAGGTAGAGCGCGCGTGTCACCGGGCGGTCATAGGACGTCATGTCCAACCACCCGGTGTTGAGCCCGTAGTTGGTCGACGCCAGGAAGTAGAGGTACGTACCGGACGCGTCCCACACCGGGCTGATGGCGTCAGCCATCCCGTCGGTGAACTGACGAGTCTCGCCGGTTCTCGTGTCATGGATGAATAACGCCCGAAGCTGGCTGTCCAACCGGCGGCTGTAGGCAATCCACCGCGAGTCGGGAGACCACACGGGGTTCATCGTGCGCTGGGGGTGGGCGTAGCGGTCCGTGTCGACGTGGGTGAGGTTGCCGCTGGCAATCTCGATCACCAGCACGCGGTAATCGGTGTCGGTGAACGCCAGCCTGGTCCCGTCCGGCGACCAGGTGGGCGCGAAGTAGAACGTGGGATCGGGGATCGCGATGCGACGGGCGTTCCCGCCGTCCTGATCCGCCACCATCAGCGCATACTCGCCCCCCTGGTCGTTGAACCACGCAAGCTGGTTGCCGTCGGGTGACCATACCGCATGCCGATCGGCCACACCGGGCGTGCGCGTGACGTTGCGCCAGCTGCCATGCTCCGCCGGGACCGTGAACAAGTCACCACGGTACTCGAACAGCGCGCGGGCGCCGGTGGGCGAGAGACGCGCGTCCCGGAGATCGTTCGCGGTGATGTCTACCCAACGTGGCCGAGCCCAGTTGAGGTCCGCGGCCACACGGATCTCGAGCCGGCGCGTGGCACCGGTCGCCGGATTGAGTTCGTGCAGGTAGCCGGCCTGCTCGTAGACCACCACGCCCTGGCCGGCACCCAGGCTCTTCACGTCGAAGTCGGCGTGGAACGTGTGCTGTTTCTCTTCGCGGGTGCGCGGATTCCACGACCAGACGTTTGTGGCCCAATCCCGCTCGGACAGGTAGTAAACCACCCCGTCCATCCACACCGGCGCCATCTGGCGTTCGCCTTCCCACGGCGGTGTGCTCCGCTCCCAATTGCCGGTGGAGACCACACTGATCGGCTGCGCTTGTCCGCCCCGGTAGTTGCGCCACTCCGGATCCCAGTACCCGATCTCCTGGTAGGCGAGCCAACGACCGTCGGCACTCATCTCACCCTGATAGGCCTGCGGGACCGCCAGCGGCTCGGGAAACCCGCCGTCGACGGACACGGTGTAGAACTGCCACAACCTGGTGGGCTGTCCGATCCTGCCGGACTGAAAGAGGACCTTGCCATCGGGCGTCCACCCCTGCGCGACGTCGGCACCGGGGTGCCAGGTGAGCCGTCGTGGCTCGCCCCCGGTCGAGGAAACCAGGTACACGTCGGTGTTGCCCGCGTACTGTCCCGTAAACGCGATCCACCGCCCGTCAGGCGAAAACACCGGATCGGTTTCGGCGCCCTCCGCACTGGTGAGCCGTCGCGCGTCGCCTCCGTCGCGCCCCACGAGCCACAGGTCGTTGGCGTGGACGAAGACGATGGCGTTCGGTCCGACGTCGGGGTCACGCAGCAGACGCGTACCCTGAGCCTCGACGGATGCCGGTGAGACGAGTGCAAGGACGAGCGTCGCGGCGGCTATGGAACAGGGAGACAGGTATCGGCGGGCCATGTGTGGTTTCCTCTCGATCATGACGAAAGCCTGGCAGGCGTATCAAAACGTGGCGGGCACTCGACCGCAACCGGGAGTTCGCGGAAACCCCGGGCGGCGCTCGGCCGGGCACGGTCCTCCTCCCGGCCCTCTTAGCGGCGGCAACGCCGCCGTCGGCTCCGCACAACTTCTCTTGCTCGGCGCTACGTTTGCAATCATGGATGGAAGCGCCCTGGTCCTCTACGCGCCTGCGGGCGGCCTCTGCGGCGCGGATCTCGCGTGATCGTTCGCTTCTGTCTCTACTCCATCTTGAAGAACCTGCGGTTCGCGGATCCGTTCGTCCTGCTTTTTCTGCTGGATCTCGGCAGCTCGTACACGCAGATCGGCATGCTGTTTGGATTTGGCGCGTTCGTCACGGCCGTGTTGGAAGTCCCGTCGGGCGTTCTTGCCGACCGCTGGGGGCGTATCAGTTCGGTCGCGGCGTGTTTCGTGTTCTATGCCGTCACGTTCGCGCTCTTTCCGGCGGCGAGTAGCGTGACGGGTTCCGTGCGTACCGGCGTGCTGTACGGCGCGGCCACCACGTTCGCGATCGGCGAGGCGCTGCGCACCGGCGGGCACAAGTCGATCATGCTCGACTGGCTGGATTCCGCCGGTGAGAGCCATCGCGCCACCGCGGTCATCGGACTCGCACGCGCGTTTTCCAAGTACACCGCGGCGCTCTCCGCGCTGGTCGGAGGATTGGTGCTGTTTGCCACGCGCGACTACCGCTGGCTGTTCTACGGCTCGGCCGCCGCCGCGCTCGGCGGGGTCGTCCTCATGCGGTCGTACCCCAAGGAACTGGAAGGCGAGCACCGGCGTGACGCCACGCACGGACGCGACGGACCGCACGGCCGGGGCGTGGGGTGGCGACGGCTGACGAGGATCGCCGCCGCGCCCGGGTTCGCCTCCTTGTTCATCCAGTCGGTGATGTTCGAGAGCCAGAGCGAGCTGATGCTGAAGTACTACCTGCAGCCACTGCTCAAAGAGACGTTGCGGGCCGGCGGCATGGCCGTCGTGGGTGTCGGCGCCGTGTGGATCGGCCTGTACGAGTTCATCCGCGGCGGGCTCGGCGGGACCGGCGCGGTGGTGAGTGCGCGGTTGGAACGGCGCGCCGGCGGCTCGGACGCGGCGCTGCGATACGCGTATCGGGGTTGCCTCCTGATCAGCCTCGCCGTCGCCCTCTGCGCCTGGGCCGGCTGGTTGGTCGCGGGTCTGGTGCTGCTCGTATTGCTGACGGTGCTCCAGAACGCCCGCCGGCCGATCTTCGTGAGCGCGTTCAACCAGGTCATGCACAAGCCCCAACGCGCCACCACGCTCTCACTCGAGAACCAGGCGCGTTCACTTTCCAACGCGGTGTGGTTGCCGGTGGCCGGTTGGGCCGCCGACCGCTGGGGGCTGGCGGTGATGTTCGCCTTGACGGCAGGGGTGTTGACGCTGGGCCTGACCGCCCGCCGGCCTGGTCGGACGGTGGGCGGCCACGGGAGCGCCGCTCCCCGATGAAACCGCTCCGCCTTCGATCCGGTAGATCGTCGAGTTCCTTCAGTCTTCGCCGCCCTTCCCCAGGTTTTCGCCGAACCCGAGCACGTAGCCGGCGGGGTCGCGCACGGCGAACTCCTTCATCCCATAGGCTTCCTGAACGACGGGGGCGTACACCAGCGTGGCACCGGCGTCGACCAGCTCGGTGGCGAGCGCGTCCAGGTCGCGGACCCAGAAGAACACGTCCCACGCGCCGCCCTGGGCGGCGTTCGGCCGGATGTCCGCCGCGTTGCCGACGCGTCGGAGCATGATCGGCAACCCGTCCCGACTGACGATTGCGAACTCCGGCGGTTCGCCACCGACATACTCTCGGCGGAACCCGAACACCTTCTCGTAGTGGTCCACCATGTCGAGGACGTCGGTGACGGGAAAGTACGGGGCACTGCGTGTCAACGCTGGCATGTGCACCTCACTCGACTTTCGCAGTGGGACGGGGGAACGAAATCGCGATCCTCGGACCGCGGCCGCCGGGCGCCTACGCGAGGCCGCGACCACCGGAGAAGGTAGCCGGCGGTTCCAACCGCGATCCGCGTCAACGGCTCGTCATCTGTTACCGTCCTGCGCGCTCACCGTTCCGTCCGCCCCTGCCGAGGAGGGAGAACCTCGAAGGCGTCAGCGCCCGCGCGAAAGCTCGGCAGGCGGTACCGCTGCGCCGAGCCGCCTAGCGTCGCTGACGATCATGCCTCGGCCTCCGGAAGCATCCGGGCGAGATCCGGCAACCCGATGGCCTGGACGTCCCGGCCCAGCGGGAAAGACTCGTCGCCCGGGTAGACCACGAAGCGGCGCTCGGGCCCGAGGTCCGCGCAGGCGTTGTGGAAGCCCTTTTCTGGGCGCGGCGCGAGGCTGCGCTTGACTTCGACGGCCCAGAGGCGGCCGCCGGGAAAACTCAGCACGAGGTCGATCTCGGCACCACCGCTGGTGCGGTAAAAGAAGCCCTGCACCCCTTCCGGGGCCGCAGCAAGCAACTGCTCCACGGCGAAGCCTTCCCAACTCGCCCCGACCACGGGATGGGAAACCACGGCCTCCTTGTCCCCGAGGCCGAGGAGCGCGTGCACCAGACCGCTGTCGCGCACGTAGACCTTGGGCGACTTGACCAGCCGCTTTCCGACGTTGGCGTGCCAGGCAGGAAGCCGCCGCACCAACAGCAGATCGGTCAACAGGTCGATGTAGGCCGCCGCTGTCTTGGCATCGACGTCCAGGTTGCGGGCCAGTTGCGCGACGTTGAGTACGCTCCCCTGGTGATGGCCCAGCATGGTCCAGAAACGACGCAGGCGTTCGGCGGCGATGCGCGGCCCGAACTGAGGGATGTCCCGCTCCAGGTACGAGCGGATGAAATCCTGCCGCCAGCGCAGGCTGTGAGCGTCGTTCGGCGCCAGGACGCTCTCGGGAAATCCACCGCGGAGCCAGAGGCGGTCGCGCTGGGCCGCCGTCTGGCCGACCTCCAGCACGTCGAATGGATGAAGTTCCAGATAACTCACTCGCCCGGCGAGGGTCTCGCCCGACTGCCGGAGCAGGTCGAGCGCCGCGGAACCGAGCAGCAGGTAGAGGCCGCTGCGCCTGCCGTCACGGCGGGCCCGGTCGATCAGCCCGCGCAGCACAGGAAACAGCCCCGGCGCCCGGTGGATCTCATCGAGGATGACGAGCCGACCCAGGTGGTCAGCCAGGTAAGACTCCGGATCGGCGAGCTTGGCTCTGTCCTGCTCGGATTCCAGGTCCAGATACAGCGCGTCGCGCTCCTCGGCCAGGGCCATGGCCAGGGTGGTCTTGCCCGCCTGGCGCGGGCCCAGCAATACCACGGCCGGAACTTCAGCCAGCCGCTGTTCGAGGACCGGAAAGAGACGGCGCGCTTTCATTCTTGCAATCATGGAGTGTCGTTCCGTGATTTGCAAGGTTCCGGATCACCGATGACCTCGCCCAGCAGCCCTTCGGTCTCCTTCTCCGGCACCAGGATGAAGGATAACCTGTGAATGGAGTGTGGTTTACCTATCGAGCAACGGTACGCCGCACTGGGCACATCTTAGCCGCGCCGTACTGGAGCAGCGCGCACTCGATCGCCTTCTCGAAGGAGCGTTCGGAGATCTCGGGGCTCATCCTGCCTCGGTCCCTTCGTTCAGGATCGCCAGATAGCGGTCGTATACGAAAAGGCGGTTGCGGCGCTTGCCCGTCAGCTCCCGCGCCACGCCAAGGGCGACGAGCAGGTTCATGGCCGAGGATGCGGCCGGGAACGACAGGCCGGTCGCCCGGCAGATCTTCGGCATGGACAGGATCGGGCGCGCCTTGATCGCCTCGTGCACGCGCAGAGCCGACCCGGCCCGACGTCCCTTCGTCTCGATCACCGCACGGTGATCCCGGAACATGCCGGCCAGCCGTTGTGCGGTCTCCACCGCGCCCTCCGCCGTCACCCGGACACCCGCAAGGAAGAAGGTAAGCCAAGCTTCCCAGTCGCCATCACGCCGGACCCTGTCGAGCAGCGCGTAGTAGTCGGGCCGATGTTGCTTCAGGTAGAGGCTGAGGTAGAGCAGGGGCTCGCTCAGCACGCCCGCGTAAAAGAGCAAGAACGTGATCAGCAGTCTCCCCACACGACCGTTGCCGTCGAGGAAGGGGTGGATCGTTTCGAACTGCACGTGCGCGAGGCCGGCCCGCGCGAGCGCGGGCAGTCCGTCGTTCTCGGTGTGGAGGAAGCGCTCCAGCGCCGCCATGCAGTCGGGCACGGCGTTGTGCGGCGGCGGAACGAAGGCGGCGTTGCCCGGCCGGGTGCCGCCGATCCAGTTCTGTGCGCGGCGGAACTCGCCCGGGCTCTTGCCGCTGCCGCGCCCGCGCGAGAGCAGCACCTCGTGGATCTCGCGGATCAGGCGGTTCGAAAGCGGGAAGCCGGCGCGCAGCCGGGCGAGCCCGTGATCGAGCGCCGCGACGTAGTTGGAGACCTCCACGACGTCGTCCAACGGCACCCCCGGCGCCTCGTCCAGCTCGAAGAGCAGGAGGTCCGAGAGCGACGACTGCGTTCCCTCGATCTGCGACGAGAGCACCGCTTCCTTGCGGACGTAGCTGTAGAGGAAGAGCGACTTGTCCGGGAGTAGCGTCGAGACGCCGTCGAGGCGGCCTACGGCGAGCACCGCCGCCTCGAGCCCCTGCTGGAGCGCGCCCTCGAACACCAGGGGCGGTGCTGGCGGCAGCGGGACCGGCACGAAGGCGCTGACCGACTCGCCGCCGATGCTCGTCACCTCGTAAGCACCTGCCTCCCCGCGTTTCATGCCGGCTCGGTCCTCCCGTTCAGCAACTCTTAATCGCCGGACTCGCTATTAATACTTCACCGGGCAAGTATAAACAGTCGCGACCGTCGAGCCAAGACGCGATCGCCGATGGAGGGTCCGCCGTTCCAGCCCTGACGCCTGTTTTCGGCGGCGCGAAGTCGGACGACCGCAGTTTTCCCGAGGGCCTGGGCGAAAACGAAGGCGTGAGCACGCGCGACCGTTTCGCGCTCGGTCGCTGTGCCGAGGAGCGTCTGCGCACGGCATCCGTACGCGCGCAAGGTACGGCTATCCTGTACAAGATCGGCTGGGGTCCTCAAGCGGGACGAACGCGGTCATCTGCGCGTCCTGGTGAACCCCGCGGATCGCCGCCGAGGCAAAACGACGGATACAAGGGACTTGACGGAGCTGCGGGCGCACATCATGATGTGTAGATGAGGACCACCTTGACGCTCGACGCCGATGTGGCGCGGCTGCTCGCAGAGGAAGCACACCGCCAGCGCAAGCCCTTCAAACACGTCGTCAACGAGGCGCTGCGGAGGGGCCTTGCCCCGGCGCCGCACGCCAGGACGCCGGGCCGCTTCCGCGTCCGGCGGCACAAGACGACACTTCAACCGGGCATTGACGCCGGATCGCTGAACAGGCTCGTCGACGAGCTGGAGGACGAAGCCATCGTCGGGAAGTTGCGAGCCGGACGGTGATCGTCCCCGACGTCAACCTGCTGCTGTACGCGGAGATCGACGCGTTTCCCCTGCACGCGCCGGCGCGGCGGTGGTGGGAAGAGGTCATGAATGGCGAGCGGCAGGTGGGCATCGCTCCCGTCTGTCTTTTCGGCTTCCTCCGCGTCGCGACGAATCGCCGGGTGCTGACCGATCCGTTACCGGTCGACGACGCCATCGGACGCGTGCAGCGGTGGCTCGAACGCCCACACGTCGTGTTGTTGGTGCCCGGCACCCGTCACCTCGAGACGGCGTTCCGGCTGCTCAGGTCCCTCGGCACCGGCGGGAACCTGACCACCGATGTTCAGATCGCGGCGCACGCCGTTGAGTACAACGGCGAGGTCTATTCGAACGACGGCGACTTCGGCCGCTTCGAGGCCGTGCCCTGGGTGAACCCCTTCGCAGCGAGCACCTGACGTTCAGTGGAAGCTTCCCCGCGTCAAACCGTCAGCAGCTACCGTCCGTTGGCGCCGATGAGCGCCGAAAGCCCAGTGCCCTGCACTGTCACCTGCGCCCCCCGGGTCGGTCAGCTCGGGCCGGAGCGCGCTGAGCGCGACGTCCCGATCGTGGCGGAGATCGCGGGCCAGGTAGACCGTGGCCATGCCGCCGCGGGTCGATGTCGCTGACGGCCCGCTAGGTGAAGCGGAGCCCGGCTCGCGGCGAGGGTCCTCGACGCTTGGCGCAGAACAGCGCACCGATCGGCGTCACGACCGGCGCTTCCAAGTGGACGGGTGACGCTTGGTGTGAATCACACCTCGAATCTTGACCTTTTCGGCGGCGAGCTCGTAATAGAGCGCGAAGGGGAATCGCCGCAAGAGGACGCGGCGAACACCGCGGTGCACCATTGGCCCGGCGGCTGCCGTCCGGGTAAGCAAATCAACGGCGTGCTCCAGATCGGCCTCAAACTCCGGTCCCAGCCCGGCGCGCTGACCTTCATACCACGAAAAAGCCTCCGCGACGTCGGCGAAGGCGTGTGGTCGAAACTCGACGACGAATCTCACCCGGGGTCGCGACCGCGCAACTTGGCACGAACTTCGTCCCAGCTAAGGCTCGGTCCCGGCTCGGGGTCATCCAAGCGGCGATCGAGCTCGGCTCGATGCCAATCCGGGACCGGAACTTCCTCCTGTGTGGCCGCAATGGAGTCCCAAATGTCCTCCACCAGTTGCAGCCGCTCGGCAACCGGCAGACGAAGTATCTCTTCCAAGAGCGCCTTGGGTGGCATGACACTAATCTCACTGGCGGAAGCCGACTCGGCAAGATGATTCACGTGACGCCTACGGCTGGCGTTGTGCTGCGGCCGCTTCTCTCACAGCGCCGTCTGCACCAACGCTTGGTTTGACCTCGTCACGAAAGCATCCGCCACGTCGATGTGGACGATGTCACCTTCACGGGCCAGTGAAACATAGACGAGGTCACGTAACGCAAGGACCGTCCTGCAAGCTCAACATCCTGTCCCGGCCCGACGACAAACTCGGCGATCGGATATAGGCCCCCACGTTTGATCTGACACCTATAGTATGGGACACTACGGCAGCCTCAAGGGCGTAGAACACGTAGAGCGATAGGCCCAATCTGGGGGATCCCAGGCTGCCTGTACGCGCTCAAAGGTGGCGCCGGGCCAGCTCGAGTTTTTCGTGTGCCTTTGGCATCGGGCTACGCCTCAGATCCGCTGTTCCCACCCGTCAAATCTGAGGACAGGTCGCACAGCCGTCTAGCGTGGTTGCCAATCGGCCACGGGCTTCTCACCAGTCGGCTTCTATTCACCTCCGTACCGGAGCAGAAAGCGAAGAGTTTGACACTTGAATGCCCATACCGGCTGCCCCAGCCTGCGCGGCAGTGTAAAGTGCGAACCTTCGACCGCGACCTGTGCAGGCGGCTCAAAGTCCGGGTGCGACGAGGCCATGACCTTCGCGTCAGCAACGGAGCCATCGGACACGATAACCATCGCCATCACAACCCAACCCTGGACCTGCGCATCGCGCAGTGCAACGGGATATCTGAGTGGGGGCCCCGACACCCGATCTAGCGGGCTATCTAGCGTACTGTCGGGGACCAGTTCCTGACGCTCAGCGAACAGCGGATACCGTTGGCCATAAAGCTGCAGATTGCAGTGTAGAGAGGCCTCGGGTGCTTCCGGAGCGTTGCGCATACTGGAGGTGCATCCAAGGATGAACGGAACCAACGCGGGTACGCACATGGAGACGCTCATCAAAGTCGAGGTCGGTTTGCGCATCACGTTGACCGGCCGCCTAGCGAACCAGATTGTGCCGCGGCTACGCGCGGCACGAAATCGCTACTTCGTTAGGCCGCATTGCCGGATTCTAGCGCAACGCTGGCGCACCGGCCCAGTCCGTCGATGTCCCACCCAGCCCATTTCACTCCGCCGGCCTCGAGGTAACCGAACACGATTACTAGGCGGGTTTCACTAGATGTGCCATGTCTCGTGCGAATGAGCTCGGCAAACTGACTGACCCAGTCGGCTTCCGCATCTCGCCGAGGGTACGTCACCAAGACCTTCAAGCCCGGACCAAGCTGTAGAAGCTTACGCACGGTTTCCTCGGCGCGACGGACGTCGTTCTCATGCTCGATGAACGCCTCGATAAGCCAATCTGACGGGACGGACGCTTCCTCCAGCACGTCCTGCCTCGCGGCTTCACCAAGATTCGCTCCTACGGGCTCCTGAGTCCCAGCAGACGGCCCGACCTCGAGCGCGCTCGCCAACTGCTCCAACTCCACGCCCGGCAATCCGCGCCGGCCTCCGCAACCAGGAACACGACGACGGCGACGGCGGCGACGACATCGGATCACTCCCCGACCAGCACCGCCGTGGACACCGCAGACCCTTCAGCTCCACTGTGTCCCGTGTGCCAGCACGGCCACCTGCGTATTGTCGAGCACTTTCGGCGATCGAGGGCACCGCCATGACATGTGCTTCCTCACCTTCGTCAATGGACTCTCCACACTCTACACCCGGCCACATCCCTCTGTCGACCGTCCAGCGGAGCTGCATCCTGCATTGCCCGATTCTTCATTCGCCATCAGGAATCGGTGCGCAGGAGATCTCGCCGACCTCGTTCGCGCTCACTTCTGAGCTATCGTCGGGCCGAATCCGACTCCAGAGCGCCCCCGCTGCCGCCGTCTTCGAGCGCCCCAGCCAAGCTCTGCTCGATTGAAAGTCCAAGGGCCACCGGCTCCTGGCACCCGTCATCCGTCATCGGCGTATTGAGTTCAACACCAGATTTTGCCGCGGCTTCGCGCGGCAAGAATCTCTACTTCGTTAGGCGGGCGCCTCGTCGCGTTCATGCGAAGATTCTCGTCGGGAAGGCACTACGGGCGATGAGCAGCGGCTTGCCGACCATGGTGTTCTTGCGTCCTGGACTATTCACGTAGACCCGGAACTTGCTCTTCGCCGGCACAGTAACCAGAACCACATACTGGTCCTCGCTGGCGCCCTTGGCCGTCCGCCGCATATCCACAAGCGAGAGAAACTCGGCGTATGGAAGACAACAGACCTCGCGCGCTTTCACACACACGAGGGCCAGGAACGCCGTCGTCGTTGCCTTCGCGATGTGCTCGAGTTCCTTGATGTGCTCCGCGTGAAAGGTAAAAACGTACTCGCGGTGCGAGGGCGTGGGTTTGCTGGCGTACTTGAGGTAGACGCCAATGTTGTCGTTGATTCGATAAGCGCTCCGGCACACGCCGGCAGGAAGCTGCAGACTGTTTATCGCCGTGAAGTGTGGGTCTTCGGCGATCTGGATCAGCGCTGATCCGTGATAGAGATGATCATCGTCGATTTTCATGCTGTTCTCCGGTCACCGGTAGTCCGCCTAGCGCCTTGCCGATCAGCGGCGGCCGAAGGCCGTCCGCTGCATCGGCCTGTTGGGCGGCGTTCCATCGCCGGATCACGCCTCCTTGGTCGCGCGTACTTTCTTCGGTGAGAGCCGGACGACTCGTCGGTCTTCGGCCGCCTGACGAGCGCGAGCAGTGTCGATGATCCGATCCAGATCATGATTCGACTCCCGGGCGATGGCTTCTCGCGCGGCGTGAACTTCCTCGACAATTCGATCCTTGGTCGGCATGCGGTCTACTCCTGCATGAACTCCACTGGAGTGCAGATAACCGGCGGCGCGAAGCCCGTCGCTCGACAGATGGCCTCAATCCCACCACGGAACATGGGGTTCGCGATGTGCGTACAGTTCCACGTCAGCAGGTAGTCGACTCCATGCGCCGCTGCGACAGCGACACGGCATCGACGAAGGCCTTCGCAGGCATGCCGCCGTGGCGCAGGATCTCGCCTGCGACCAGCCGCACATCCGGAGTCAGATCGAGGACGGGGAGATCGGCAACGGCAGCCAATCGCCGTTTCGCGGCCTCGGCATCGCCGGCTCCAGCCTCATCGAGCACGAACTGCGACACGTACAGCTCGAAGGCCGACCGCGTGTCCCACCAGTCCCGCGTGACCTGCTGGTGCGCTGCCACGACGAGGTCATGGCTCGGCAGGGCCGTCAGGTAGCTGACGATCGTGGTCTCGAGGTACAAGGTCGGTTTCAACAACGGCTCCGTACATCCATGTCGCTAACCCTCACTGTGTCCGCCCAACGGATTCGCGAATGACCTGCGGCGCAGCCACCGGAGCTAACCATATACTCCGCAACGCGCCGCATGGACTAGCTTACCACGCTGAGGAGCCCGCCGCGCCGTCAGGTCCTTTCGCCTTGTTGGGCAGCCTGCATTTCACCCGTCTGCTTCCTCTTCCGGCTCCTCATGCGGCTCGAGGTCAAGCTGCTTGACGCGAGGACCGAAAGTCCGGCGGAAACCGTCGGTCATCTGCACCATCCAGTCGATGTACTCGGGCCACTTCTCGCGGCTAGTAAGATCAGCGTCTCGAGTGAGCGCAATGACCTTGTCAATGGCATCTGGGTTGGGATTCCAGGCGAGTGGCTCACCAATCCCCGCCTCGATCTCCGCCTTGTGCTCGAGAAGCTGCTGGAGTGCTGCCTCGGCGTTGTACTTGTTTCGCATGTAGACGCGGACGCCGATCCGGTTCGCGTCGGTGTCAGCGATGTTGGAAAGGTAGATGCCGCTCCGACCCAACGCCACGTTGTACCAGTAGCGAGGAGCGGGGGTCTGAGCTGAAGGCACAACCTTCTTGGCGAGGAGCGCGTCACGGACTGCGGTCCACCACTCAAGTTGGAGTTTCCTTGTATCGCTGAGGGCTCCCGTGGCTTTGGTGATTGCAGCGCGGACGGTTGCTCCAGCCGGTCGCGCTAGGACGTTGAAGCGAACAGCTGGTCTTGATTGATCGATCTGCCACAACTCGATCTGGACGCCGTAGAAGGCCACGTCACCGCTGCTGTTGTCGTTGAGCCAGTCGATTGCCTTTCGGTGTTCCTCAGTGAACTCAGGAGCAACCCAGACGAGTGCTCCCGCGGACAAAGCGGCCGCGTATGTGAGGACCTTGCCGAGGTGGTCATGGTCAGTCTTGCCCAGTTGGTTCTCGATTACTACGTACGCCTCGGTCCCCGAGTTGCGCGCGACGATGTCGGCTGAGTAAGGACCGACTGCCACCTCGGTATTCTCGACCTCGAGCTCAAGCCGAAGCGCTGATCCCAGACGGCGGATGTTTTCGTCAGTTGCCAGCCACGGACTGAAATCGGCTGCTTCGTTCGGCCAGAGCTGGCGGACGTCCATCTTCCGAAGCTCGCCGAGATCAACTGCCATGCGACACCCTCCGTTTCAGGCTGCCCAACCTGTACTTCTCTTGTGGACGGTCCGATTCTGCGCTCCCCCCCGCCCCCTGTCAATGCGAAGTCCTTAGCCGCGCGAGGGGAGCGAGGGCCCCGACAACCGGTCCGCCGGGCTCCGCACGCCCAGCCCGCCCCGATTCAACACAATGCGTGTACACCATCGTCGTGCTCACGTCCTTGTGCCCCAACAGCTCCTGTACCGTCCGGATGTCGTAGCCGCCCTCAAGAAGATGCGTCGCGAAGCTGTGACGCATCGTATGACAGGTCGCCCGCTTGGCGATTCCGCTCCGCCGCACCGCCTCCTTCACCGCCCGCTGTATCCCGCTCTCGTGCACATGGTGCCGCCGGCGCTCCCCGCTCTGCCGGTCGAGATACGCGCGGGAGGCCGGGAACACCCACTGCCACACCCACTCGCGCGCCGCGCCTGGATACTTCACCGCCAACGCGCCCGGCAACGCCACCCCTCCCCGCCCGGCCGCCAGATCCGCCTGGTGCTGCCGCCGCACCGCCGCCAGATGCATCCCCAACGGCTCCCGCACCGCCCCCGGCAACACCGTTACGCGCGGCCGCCCACCCTTAGTGTCCCGCACCCGGATCTCCCCGCGCCCGAAGTCGACATCCTTGATGCGGAGCTGGAGACACTCCAGTAACCGTAACCCGCTCCCATACAACAGCATCGCCACCAGCCAAGGCGTACCGGTCAGTTGTCCGAGCACAGCCTCCACCTCTTCCACCGTCAGTACCACCGGCACCCGCGCCCGCGACCGCGCCCACACCAGATCCTGCAACCGCCCCAGCGGACGAGCCAGCACGTGCTCATACAAGAACAGCAGCGCGCACAACGCGTGCGTCTGCGTGGACGGCGCCACGCCCCGTTCCGCCGCCAGATGCGTCAGGAATGCCGCTACCTCGGCCTCCCCCATCTCGCCGGGATGCCGCAACCCATGATGGCGCACGAACCGGCGGATCCAGCCCACATAGGCCCGCTCCGTCCGCGGGCTCAGTCGCCTCACCCGGGCCTTCTCACGCACGGTTCGCAAGAGTAAGGACTTCTGCACCATCGCCACCTCCAGGCCGCCCCAACTTCATGGACCACCTGCGTGACCGCAACGACAAACCGTTGCGCGCCGTGACATCGTTGTGCACCCTGGAGCCCCTCACCGAACTGGACCACCCGGCATTTCGCGTGGCGCATGGCGCTGTCCTACGGCATGGTGCACCGGATCTGGCAGGCCCAGCCCACCAGAAA
>DASWIX010000044.1:0-16524 GCA_036397455.1 Gemmatimonadales bacterium
GACGCACGTCCTCGGCTCCATTGAAGCCTCTTGCCGGAATGAAATCACGGCTTCGGCCTGCGAATCTCCGAGGACGCACGTCCTCGGCTCCATTGAAGCATCTGTCGGGTGGGCTCGACAGGGTAATCGCGCCACATCTCCGAGGACGCACGTCCTCGGCTCCATTGAAGCGGGGCTGCCCGTATGGTGATCCCGCCGCTGGCCATCGTCATCTCCGAGGACGCACGTCCTCGGCTCCATTGAAGCGCGGACGAGATCGTCACGGCCGACGACTCGCCGGACCATCTCCGAGGACGCACGTCCTCGGCTCCATTGAAGCGCGAGCGCGCGAAACAACCCGCCCGCCGCCCGCGCGATCTCCGAGGACGCACGTCCTCGGCTCCATTGAAGCGCCGCAGCGGAGCGCGAATGGAACCTCGCTAACGGATCTCCGAGGACGCACGTCCTCGGCTCCATTGAAGCATCTGCATGATGGTGATGGGCTTGATCTGCATGACTCATCTCCGAGGACGCACGTCCTCGGCTCCATTGAAGCGGGCCGGGCACGACCTCGGGGAGATCGGCGACCGGGTACTCTCCGAGGACGCACGTCCTCGGCTCCATTGAAGCGTGCCGTCCTGCACGAAGAAGGTGTCCGCTTCCTCGGCGATCTCCGAGGACGCACGTCCTCGGCTCCATTGAAGCGAGATGATGTTCGCGGCCGGGAACAACTGAAACAACGCATCTCCGATGACGCACGTCCTCGGCTCCATTGAAGCAGGGCGGCGGATGGGATGCGGTAGGTGACCTTTTGATCTCCGAGGACGCACGTCCTCGGCTCCATTGAAGCGTCATGGTGATCTCTCTCCCTCTGCCCCTGAGGTCAGATCTCCGAGGACGCACGTCCTCGGCTCCATTGAAGCCGTGAGCGTCGGCGTGGCATGCGCTCCGACAATTTGATCTCCGAGGACGCACGTCCTCGGCTCCATTGAAGCGACGATTCGCCCTGGGAGGGGAGGCCGTCGTTGAAGCGATCTCCGAGGACGCACGTCCTCGGCTCCATTGAAGCCCGCAGCAGGCAGAGGCGATTCGCGCTCGCATCCTATCTCCGAGGACGCACGTCCTCGGCTCCATTGAAGCCGCTTTGCCGAGAACGATAACTACCCGCATTACGCTTATCTCCGAGGACGCACGTCCTCGGCTCCATTGAAGCCCGCATAGTGGACACGTCATACTCTGATCCGCGCTGAATCTCCGAGGACGCACGTCCTCGGCTCCATTGAAGCAAACCAAGGGCGTGAATCGTCATCACGTCCATCGTCGTGATCTCCGAGGACGCACGTCCTCGGCTCCATTGAAGCAAAATGACGTATAAGGGATGGGTGCCCGGTGACGGGAATCTCCGAGGACGCACGTCCTCGGCTCCATTGAAGCGTTGCTTGCCCTATTAGGTGTGATTCTATCTGGGGTAATCTCCGAGGACGCACGTCCTCGGCTCCATTGAAGCCGCAAGAAGCCAATCGTAATCGAGGCGCATAAATGGCATCTCCGAGGACGCACGTCCTCGGCTCCATTGAAGCGCCGATGCGCGCCACCCGCTGCACGAGATCGCTTGCCATCTCCGAGGACGCACGTCCTCGGCTCCATTGAAGCCCGCCGTTGCGGGGTCGCGGCTGCGGCTCGACGAGTCGGATCTCCGAGGACGCACGTCCTCGGCTCCATTGAAGCCACCAAGATCCCCCCCATCCAGGAGCAATCTGTATTTATCTCCGAGGACGCACGTCCTCGGCTCCATTGAAGCGCCGCGTTCGCATCCGCCAGCGTGACGAGCGGGAGTTATCTCCGAGGACGCACGTCCTCGGCTCCATTGAAGCGTCTTTACGCGGAGCACGGGCGTCGTGACGACACCGATCTCCGAGGACGCACGTCCTCGGCTCCATTGAAGCGTGACCGTGACCGTGTCGGCGGCGGTGACCTTCACCATCTCCGAGGACGCACGTCCTCGGCTCCATTGAAGCTGCTCGACCATCCGGCAACAATCGGGCGAGGGATCAAATCTCCGAGGACGCACGTCCTCGGCTCCATTGAAGCTTCTCGGAGGTACAGGATTGGCTCGGTCAACCCATCACATCTCCGAGGACGCACGTCCTCGGCTCCATTGAAGCATCGTGGCGGTCGTGCCCGCCCGCACCACGACCTCCAATCTCCGAGGACGCACGTCCTCGGCTCCATTGAAGCGAGCAGGTACGGACTGCCAGCCGTCGTAATACCGGCACATCTCCGAGGACGCACGTCCTCGGCTCCATTGAAGCACGAGACGCGGCATGATCGCGTTCTCGCGCAACGCGAGATCTCCGAGGACGCACGTCCTCGGCTCCATTGAAGCGTCTCCGCCAAGAAACCACGCCGCCGCCGTTTCTTATCTCCGAGGACGCACGTCCTCGGCTCCATTGAAGCCTCGTATACTTCCGTTGTATCACACCCCGCCGTGCTGTATCTCCGAGGACGCACGTCCTCGGCTCCATTGAAGGCCAGCCCGATTCCTGTATTACCGCCCGTAGGCTCAACGAGGGTCATGCCCGGTCGCAGCACGCCGCGTGCCTCGGCATCGAGGATCATGGCCAGGCCGACGCGGTCCTTCACGCTCCCGCACGGGTTGCGGTTCTCCAGCTTGGCGACGACTCGGCCCGGGAGCCCGCGGGCGATCCGGGTGAGGGCTACCAGCGGCGTTCGCCCGATGGTGTCGGCGAGGGTCTCGAGGATCATCAGGCGGGACTCCGGCCCCGCGGGGCGGTTAACGCAAGCCACGTGGACACGACCTTGCGCGCCATGAGGCGCGTTGCGTCGAGCACCGGTAGTGGGTTCGGCTCGCGGGCTTCGATGGCATTGAAGTCCGTGCACGCCAGGAGCACCGACTCGGCACCGAGGCCGGCAACGTCCCGCAGCAGTCGGGTCCACCGCGCCCCGAGGTCAACTTGAGGCCGGCCCGCCCAGAGAGCACCGAGCAGGTTGTCGATGGCCACCTGGGTCGAGTCCGCAGCGAGCGCGGTCATACCCCGATCGGCGAGGGCACGCTGGTAGAGCCCGGCATCCCGGATCGGCCGCGTGGCGACGATGCCGACCGGTCCAGCCCCGGCAGGCAGACCTTCCACGACCGCGTCCACCAGGTCCAGCAACGGGACGGTCACCTCCCGGCGCAACGACTCGAAGTACAAGTGGGGCAAGTTGGCGGGCATCGCGAGAAAGTCGACGCCGGTACGCTCAAGCCAGACAAGGCCCTCCCCATTCGACGTCGCATCGCCTCGTGGTCGATGGGACGATCGATCCAAAACGGTGTGGGCCAGGAAAGCACCATCATCTGCGGGTAGTCCGGCTGATGGGTCGCCCCGTACTGCCGCTGGCATTCCTCGATCACCATTTCCAGGAATGGCGCCGTGGACCGGACACCCATGCCGGCGAGCAAGCCGATCGTTGCCCCAGCGTGGAATTGGTTCGGCGGCATCGAGCCCAAATGCCTTGTGAAGAAGACTCAATAGAATCATTCTATGTCGCAAGTGCAATATAACACAGGCCGACGAATAACACAGTCTTGACAGATTTGTTTGTCGGTATTATCGTCGTCGGGTCCGGCACCTACGAGGATCGATGTCAGCTGCACAACCTGCCCTGTTGCTCGTCCGCGACCCCGGCCAAGCGGGCTGCCTCATCGATGCCACCCGGCGGCGCCTGCTGGAATTGCTGCACACGCCCGACTCCGCAACCGGTCTCGCACGGCAACTCGGGCTGCCACGCCAACGCATCAACTATCACCTCCGCGAACTGGAGCGCATCGGCTTGGTGCACTGCGTCAGCGAACGGCGCAAAGGCAATTGCACGGAGCGGCTCATGCAAACCACCGCCCAAGCGTTCGTCATCAGTCCGGAAGTACTCGGCACCCTTGGACCGACCCCAGGTTCATCCCCGGATCGGTTGAGCGCTGCCACACTCGTGGGCGCGGCCGCCGAAACCATACGGAGCGTAGCCATCCTCGAACGGCAGGCCACTGACCAGGGCAAGTCCTTTGCCACGCTCACGCTGGACGCCCTGATCAGGTTCGCGAGTCCGGAGGCCCGGGCGGCGTTCGCGGCGGAACTCACGGACGCCGTGGCCCACCTGGTCGCCCGCTATCACAACGACGACGCGCCCAAGGGCCGCACGTTCCGGTTGCTCGTCGGCAGTCATCCGATAGTCCAGCCGCCGGTGGCCGGCAAAGGAGCTGATCATGTCTGAATCTGGCCGCAAGGTGAGCGTCGAGTTGAGCCTCGACGCCGCTCTCGTGGACGCATGGAAGGCCTTGACGGACGCGCGCGAGTTGACCCGGTGGTTCCCGTTGGCGGCGAAGGCGGACGGGCGGTCGGGTGGCCAGATGGTGTGGGACTGGGGTGACAAGTTCCACTGGGCCACCCGGATCGATGTCTGGGAACCGCCTCGGCGGCTCCGACTCGTGCAAGACGTCGAGCACCCCCATGATGCCACTGGGAAGCCGATCCTCGACGAGTCCATCCCGGCCGCCAGCATGGCCTTGGAGTTCGTGTTGCGGACCTACCGGGGAAAGACGCGGCTCCGGCTGGTACACTCCGGATTCGGCGAGGGCGCCGCGTGGGACGACGAGCTCGAAGGGGTGCGGAACGGCTGGGCCTTCGAACTCGGGGGCTTGGCCCACTACCTGGCGCGGCACCGAGGCAAGGACCGCCATGTCGGGTGGGGAACGTTGTCGACCGGCGCATCGCACGCCGACGTGTGGCGGCGTCTGCTCGGCGAGGGCGGCTACGCCATCGAGGCGCGGGCCCTCGCGGCCGGGGAGCCATACACCGTCCGCACACCGGAGGGGACCACGCTCTCCGGCATCATTCGGCTGCACCACGCGCAGCGCGAGTTTGTCGGGACGGTGCGGGAACTCGATGATGGTCTATTGCGCCTGGGCAGCTGGGCCGGCGGGGGCGCGACCGGGGTGAACGTGTGGGTCGCGACCTGGTCACCGGCCCATCAGGCCCAGGTGCTCACGATCGGCGCTGCGGCGCAGGACTTTCTGAACCGCGCGCTTGACGGCGCGCACAGCGAACCTTCGAAAGGGATCCAACCATGAAAAAGCTGCCGATAACCGTCACGATGTTGCTGGCCGTCCTGGCGGTACTGCTCGTCGCCCCGGCCGTATCGGGCCGGACGGGCAGCCAAGCAACGGCGTCATCCGCCACCCAGGCGTTTGAGCGACTCCGGTCACTCGCCGGCGCCTGGACTTTTCGGGACAGCCTCGAGCAGGGCAGCGTGTCCGCGCGCCCGCTGACCGTGACCGGTACGGTGTCGTATGCATTGGTCTCGAACGGCACGACCATCCAGGAAACGGTCAATGGGCCGGACCATGACACGGCGGAGATGATCTCCATGATCCGGGTGGACGGCGACCGGTTGGTGCTCGATCACTACTGCTCCGCCGGAAACCAACCGCGCTTGGTGTCCCGGGGCCTCGAGGGCAACCAGGTTCGGTTCGTCTTCGAGAGTGGTACGGGCCTCGCTTCTTCGGGCACCGGCCATATTCACGCCGCGACGTTCACGTTCCTGCCGGCCGGCGGATTCGAAAGCCATTGGACGTGGCTGGAGCCGGGAAACACCCACACCGCGGTGCGTCAACATGCGGTGACGCCGTGACTCCCGGACCGATGACCCCTGGACCGGAGAGCACGCGAAGCTCCGTCGGAGCGACGGCATCATGACCCTGCCTCCACCGTGACGAGATCCTCGAGCGGGCCGAGACGCGTGAGCGCGTGGAGGAAGACATGCGGCAGTCGCTCTCAGGTGGGGCGCGTCTCTTGGACCTCGTTCTGGGGCCCGACGCATGACGTCGCCGACGCACCGGCGTCTGGCCGTGCTGGACACCTGTGCCCTGTCGGACGCACTGGACCGGCTGAAGCTGAGCGGGGCGGTGGCGGGCCTCCGCCGCTTCGGACCCCGGCGCCTGGCGGTCGGCCGTGCGACAACCGTCGCGCTGGCGCGCGGTCCCGGAACCCGTGAGGGAAGTCATCTCGGGACCAGCGCGCTCGCCTCGTCCGGACCTGAGCACGTCATCGTCGTGGCGAACGACGGGCGGTGTGACGGGGGCGCGTGGGGAGGTCTCCTCACGCTCGAGGCGCATCTCCGCCATGTGGCGGGGATCGTGGTGGACGGTGCGCTCCGCGACGTCGATGAGGTAGACCGGCTCGACGTCCCCGTATTCGCGCGGAGCGCGACGCCGCGGAGCGCGCGCGGCCGGTCACACGAGCGGGCGACCGGCGTTGCGGTGACGGCGTGTGGTGTTCACGTCGAGCCTGGCGCCTGGGTGGTAGCCGACGGCTCCGGGGTGGTCTTCTTCGCCGAACGGGACGCCGAGCGCGTCATCGCCGCGGCGGAAGAGATCGCGGCCGCCGAGGCGCGGATGGCTGGCGACCTGCGTCGAGGGGAGTTCGGGACTCAGGTCCTGGGGCCGGCCTACGAGCGGCTCCTGGACGCCGGGGCGTGATGCTCCAGGGCGATTGGGTGGGGACGCCGGCGTTGAGCGACGCGCTCGACCGACACGGCCTCGCCGGCCAGGCCGACGGGATCGCGCCCCTTACTCCGGCGTTTCGTCTGCGGGGGCCGGCGTTCACGGTCCGGTTCGTGCCCACCGGCGGCCGAGGTGGAACGGTGGGCGACTTCATCGACGAGGTGCCGCCCGGATCGGTCGTGGTGCTGGACAACGGCGGCCGCCGCGACGTCACCGTGTGGGGTGACCTCTTGACCACCGCCGCTCTGAAACGCGGCGTCGCGGGCACCGTCATTCACGGCGTGTGCCGCGACGCCGCGCGGATTCTGGAAGTCGGCCTCCCGGTGTTCAGCGCCGGTTCGTGACCGTGGAGGGCAATCTCGGTCCGGAGGACTGCTCCGTGTTCAGCCGCCGTGTGTTTCGCGAACGGTTTCTCGGTCGGGAAGCGGAGTTCATGGGCGATCTCGCGGCGGAACTCGCCGCCGCGGAAGGAGCCGGGTTTGGCGCCTTCGCCGCGCGGTTCCTGGATCGCGTCCACCCGCGGGCGTTCTTCGACTACTGTCGTTCGATCGTCGACTACTCGGACAACGTCCCGCTGTTCGAGCGATTCGCGGGTGAGCTCGATTGTCCGAGACTGTACGTACACGGGTCGGAAAACACGCACCTCACACACATCCCGCGTCTCGCGCGCCACGGCATTCCGGTCGCCTCGATCGCCGGGAGCAACCACTTTCCCGTCCTGTCCAACGCGGACGCCTACTACCGTGCGCTCGCCAACTTCATGAGGGACACCTGACCGGGGCGCTGCAGATTGTAGATTGCAGATTGCAGATTGCAGATTGCAGATCAACGGCTGGAGATCATCAGCGGAGATCGGCCTGGTTGCTGCGTTGCGTGTCCCCATCACTCGATCATGCGTCGCGCGACGTGATCGGCGATGGCCATGATCGTGAGCATCGGGTTCACGCCGCTCGACGTCACGAAGGCGCTGCCATCCGCCACGTAGAGCCCCTTCACTTCGTGCGCTTCGCCCGTCTCACCGATCACGGAGTTTCCCGGGTCCAGGCCCATGGCGGCGGATGCCATTTGGTGAAACGATATGCCGGACATGTGGAACTTGGCGTATCCGGCGCGGTCGGCGGTGGCCATGAATCGGTCGAGCCAGCCGTCACGGTCGGTCTTGATACGAGTCGGTGGTGTCTGAAGGGTGAAGAGTTCCGTCGCGCCGGCGGCGGCGAGCACCTGGGCGGCGGTCCAGACTCCTTCCCGCATGTGTGTCGCGTCGTGTCGAGAAACGTCGTACACGACACGAGGCCGCCCGTCGCGGCTCACGTGCACCCTTCCCGCGTCGCGGTCACGGGTGAGGATCCCGCACACGCTCGTGTGGGCCAGTCGGGCGATGTCCGTTCGCCACGCGGCGGCGCCCCCCCAACCAAACGCGCTGGCGGGTAACGCGTAGTGCACGGGGCCCGTCTCGCAGCGAAACCCGTAGGGGCCGTCGAGATAGGCGAACTCCTCGGAGTAGCGCGTCTGCAGCGATCCGCTCCATGGTTCGACACGTTCCGGGAACAGGCCCGCCACGGCGGTGACCGGATGCAGATGCAGGTTGCGTCCGATTGCCTTGTTGGTGAGCCCGGACCGTATCAGGAGCGCCGGCGTGTGGATCGCGCCGCATGCCGCCACGACGGTATTGGCGCGCACGGTGAGCCGGTGCCGGCGCCCGTCGGCCATGACGAGCGCTTCCACACCGGTTGCGCGGCCGGTGGACACCAGCACCCGGCGCGCGTCGCAGCCGATGATCATGCGCGCGCCCAACCGCGCGGCGCTTGCGAGGTAGGTCTTGGTCGTCGAGTTCTTGGCGCCGTGCCGGCAGCCGTACCCGCAGTAGCCGCACTCGAGGCCCTCGCGGCAGGCGGTGACGTTGCGTGGGATCGGAGCGACGTGCCAGCCGAGTTTCCTGAGACCGCGCTCGAGAATCTGGTCCCGCACGCTCGGCGTCGTCCATTCGGTCCCCACGTTCAGCCGCGCGCTCACGCGGTCGATCGATTCGTCGAATCGCTTGCTGATGAAGAGGCCGAGTCCCGAACGGTCGGACCACTCCTCGCGAACGGCGTGGGGGAGGGCGAACGACGACGTCCAGTTGATGACCGTCCCGCCGCCGAGACAGCTACCGGCGAGAATCGGCATCGAGCCGCTTTGCGTCATCAGCGTGCCACCGTCGAGGAACAGCGACCTGACCATGTCTCCTTCGACCTGAGTCATCTCCCGCGACCCGGGGTTGCCGCCTTTCTCCAGGACGATCACGTCTCGACCGGCTTCCGCGAGCAATCCCGCCACCACGCCCCCGCCGGCGCCCGAGCCGACGACCACCACATCGCAGTCGAGCGTGGTATCGCCATCGATGGTGAGGGTGGGCAACGCGTCGATCTGCTCCGCCGGCTGTGAGAGCGGACCCGGATAGCCGGAGGCCTTCCACGCGGGATGCGATCCGTCTTCCAGGGGCCAGCAGGCGTACGCGACGTGGACGAGGCGTTTCAGGGCCTGGAAACCGGCTCGCTGCATGGGGAACGCCGAGCGCGACCATCGTACGAGGACCTGCTCGCGTCGGGCGGGTGCGAGACGCGTGAACCGGTGGAAACCGCCTCCCAGGACAGCGCTCGCGATCCGGGAGTCGAGCGCGGTGAGCAAGCGCTCGAGGCGCCGCCGGTCGCTGGGGTCGGGCAACCGCTCGACCATCTCGATGACCCGGGCGGTCGTCTTGGCGGCACGCGCGCCCGTGGCGAACAGGCCGGCTGGATCGTCGTCCCGCTCAATGGCCGGGAGCAGCGTCTCGCACACGGCGTCGAGCACGGCGCGGTGGCGTGCGGACAGTGTGCCGGGCACATCCGTCATGGGACTGGCCTCGCTTCAGCGGCTGACAACCACCCCGCCTTGCATGACAAAGCGCACCCGTCTCAGCGCGCTGATGTCGCTCGTGGGGTCGCCGTCGACGGCGATCAGGTCGGCCAACAGTCCTTCCGCCACGCGACCGCGGTCGTGCAATCGGAGGATCGCCGCGTTGCCTGACGTGGCGGCGATGGCCGCCTCCGCGACCGGCATGCCGTACTCGACCATCAGTTCCAGCTCTCGCACGTTGTCCCCATGTCGATAGACGCCGACGTCACCACCAAAACAGATCGGTACGCCGGCGGCGCGCGCGCGCTGGAAACTCGCCCGTTTGGCCGTGATCCGGGCAGGCTCCGGATCGACACCGCGCCGCCAGCCGCCGTACCGCGCCACCGCGTCACCCGCCGCCAGCGTCGGGCAGAGTGCGATCCCGCGGTCGGCCATCAAACGAAACACCTCGTCGGTGCCTCCATCGCCGTGTTCGATGGTGGCGACGCCCGCCAGTGCCGCGCGCCGCATCCCCTCCGCCGACGCCGCGTGCGCGACCACCGGCCGACCGGAACTCGCGGCGCTCCGCACGATCAACGCCAGCTCGTCTTCGGTGAAGGTGGCGCGCGCCTCGCCGTTGGGGCCCCAGCGATAGTCGGCGTACACCTTGATCCAATCGGCGCCGCGCCCGATCTGGTCGCGGACCACCCGGATCAGATCATCGTGCCCGTCAGCCGGCTCGGCGCCGAGCGGCAGCGACCACTCGGGCGCCCCCTTGGGTCCGTAGCTGCCGGTGGCGACGATGGCACGCGTCGCGACGAGCAGGCGGGGACCGGGAACGATCCCCTGGTCGATCGCGCGTTTGAGCCCAACGTCCGCATAGCCCGCCCCTTCGGTGCCGAGGTCGCGCTCCGTGGTGATGCCGGCACGAAGCGTCGCTGCGGCGGCGGGAACGGCCCGTGCCACGCGCAGCGCCTCGCCCTCGTAAAGCACCTGGTCGTTCCATGGGGTTTCGTTGTACGGGTGGAGCAGCAGGTGCGAGTGGCCTTCGATCATGCCCGGCATGACGGTCAGCCCGTCCAGCCGGATCTCGCGCGCGCCGGCGGGTACCGGCACCGAGCGAGCCGGACCCGCCGCGGTGATGCGGTCTTCCGTGACCACCACGATCCATCCCGCGTGGACTGGCGTATTGGTCCCGTCGAAGACGCCGGCCGGGCGGAGCACCACCGTGCCGCTCTGTGCGCGCGCGGGACCCGTGAGCAAGGCCGGCAGGATGATCACCAGGGCGAGAACGGACTTCCATGGCATAGGTCGTAACCGGGCTGAAGAGTGAATCCGAAACTGCGTACGGGGGCCCGCGGTCGCCAGCCCCGGGGTCACGGGAACTCCGAACGATGATCTCGCGCTATTGAGGGACAGGTCTCATCTTGCATGCTGTCATCGGGGGAGCGCTCGTATGCCGTCTCATCGTCCGTCCGGTTTGCTCGTCCTTGCCGCCTCACTGGGGATCAGCAGCGTTGCCCACGCGCAGGAGTCGACCCGTTGGCGGGAGTTCGACCTCAGCCGGGCCATGATCCGCGATTCCACCGTCTACGAGCCGTTTCTGGTGTCCGAGACGGTACCACTCGGGCGGGCGCTGCGGGACGGCACCGTGCGGGACGAGACGCTGGTCGCGGTGTTGGAGCGTGATAACTGGCGCGTCGCGCTGCTCATCCCGCAGCTCGCCTACCACCACGTGGCGCACGGCAAGCGTAACGGCGAGCCATGGCTGGTGTCGTTCTGACCCCCGTGCAACACGGGTGTCGGTCTGACGCCCATCGTTGACGGACGGGAACTGCACCTGGAATGGCGCGGGCTGTACGACGGTATCTCGATCCTGCGGGACCGGGAGACCGGTACGCTGTGGCACCACATCACCGGTGAGGGCTTGCACGGCCCGTTGGCCGGAAGGCGCCTGGGCACGCCGACGAACCTTGAGCAAACGACGGTCGCTCAGGCGCTCGCCGCGTATCCGGATCTGGCGGTCGCCATATCCGACCGGCCCATCGAGCGGGAGAACCGGTGGGCACCGTTGGGACGCGTTCCGGTGATCGGCGACGCGTTTCGCCGGACGATGTCGCCCGAGGACACGCGGCTGCCGACCATGGAAATCGGGATCGGAGTGTGGGGGGCCGACTCCACCGCGCAGTTCTACCCGATGCGCGCGGTCAGCGAGGCAGGCGACATCGTGATCGGGACGTTCGCCGGCCGGCGGATCGCGGTGTATTTCGACCCCGGGGCCCGCGCGATGGCGGTGCTGTACACGCGAGCACGCTCGGCGGAGTGGGTCGAAGGCACCCTGCGATTCAGTACCGGCGAGGTCGTCCGTAACGGTGTGTTGTTCGACGCGGGCGGCCGTCGCATCCCGCTGGAGCGTCCGCTGCAACAGTTCACGCGCTGGTATGGCTGGGCATTGACGTTCCCGAAGACGACGGTGGAAGACGGGCACTGATCGTCGAAGACGGTTCAGGTTCGGCGGCGCTGTCCGAGGCGACGTCGCGCGATGAACGCGAGGCGTTCCGGCAGTTGCTGCCGCAGCGCAGCCCTGGACGATTCGCCCACCCTTCCGCCGACGAATCCACTCACGTTTCGCGGCACAGCGTCAAGCGGGGTACTGCGACCGAGTTCCCAATGCCAGCAGTATCATCGGGCTACCGTCGGCAATGTCGCTCGCACGAATTCACTCGCGTTTCATCGTATTCTCACCTCGAGTTCACGCATACTTCACATCGCACCTGTAGGTTGCCGTGCTGGAGAACCCAGCGTACCTCCGAATAACTTGGAAGGGGGTAGCTGCTTCCTACCCATGATCCGTTTCGATTGATGTGGGGTATGTTAGATGGTCCTCCGGGAGCTTTCTTGCCATGCGTCGCGCGTTGCGTGCGTTGGTGCCCTCCTTGTTCGTCGGACTCGGTACCACGGTCCTCTTGAGCACCTGTGGACTGGATGACAGCGTCACGAGTCCGAGTTTCTACCCTAACCTCGCCCAGAGCACAGGACTGCGAACCGCGCGGCAGATGAACGCCGCACTCCATGAGATGCGGGACGGCCATCTCGTGACCTCCCGGGCTCGACCCAGCAACATGGAATCCTACGTCGTGGGATTCGACGGCGCGGCGGATGGGTTTCGAGACGCCGATGCCGCTTTGCTCGAGTCCATCGGTGCGATCGAGAAGTACTACTTCGTTGGTTTCCGCGCGACGAAGATCTATGCGACACTTGAGGGGCTCGCGACGCTCCGTGCGAACTCACGGGTTACGTGGATCGATTCCTCGGACGCCATGGGGTCGACACACATCGTCCCGGGCTCCGAGCAGACGTCCTGGGCATACAATGTCCATCATTTCGACTCCGCCTATGCGGTGTTCATGGACGGCCAGGCGGCGGTGCGTGTCGCGGTCATCGGGGACGGCGTCGAATGTGATCTCACCGACATTACGTGTGCGACCGGCGCGACAGTTACGACAGGTGATCCGAACGAGGACGGTGGCAGCGAACATGAGACCGAGATTGCATCCATTATCGCGGCTGCGGTCGGAAATGGCGCGGGCATCAAGGGTGGCGCACCGACCGTCTCGCTGCATTCCGTCCGAGCAACGACGTACGTAGATGGCAGGCTGACGTTCTACTGCTCAGACATGGCCGAGGCAATTGAGGTGGCAGTCGATCCAGACGGGTTGATCGACGCGGACGTCGTCAATCTGAGCTACTATGACCGTATGGACATTGGGTGTGCAGCGACAGATTCGTCGCTCTGGTACGCCAGCTCCGTAAACGCTCTTGTGGTGGTGCTCACGGGCAACACTGGTGTAAACAACGTGATGTGGCCGGCCGATCACAGCCTGACGGTCGCGGTAGGCTACGTAACCCAGAATCCGCTCAAGCGTTACTCATCGTCCAACTGGGGCGACGAGGTCGACATTACGGCCGGTGGAGTCTGGGTCAAAGCTCTCGACGCGGACGGCGATGTGGTCAGTGTACTCGGCGGGTCGTTTGCCGTCCCGTATGTTGTGGCGGCGTTTGCTTTGTTGATCGATCAGAAGCTGAATGATGAGGGTTGCAACCCCCGCATCCTTGAAATGAAAGCGGCGTTGTTCGACAATGCCCAGGAACCGGACGACCCGTGGGTTGAGTCCTGGTATGGCTCGGGAGTCCTGGACGTCTGGGCCGCACTGGGCTCGGATTGGATGACGGTGCCCTGCCTTGAGTGAAATCAATCACGGCCGGAGGTGGTAACATGAAGATCCTACGTGTTAGTAGTGCCCTACTCGTTGTCTTGTGGCTCGCAGGGTGCGGCGGCGGCAACGTCGCACCGTGTGTGGAACAGGACGTGAGGATCGAGGCCCACCAAGCCCTCGAGGAGATCGAGGCTGCGGGGGATTGGAAGGACCAACTTGGTTACGTCGTCGCCAATCGTCCAGCAGATTCGGTCATCACAATCGTGGTGTTCATGCATCCGCAAGGGAAGCAGGAGTTCTTCGAATGGGTGGACTCGGCGGGCGTGACCGTCAAATACGAGTTCGTTGGGTTCTCGGCAGTCACGATCATCGCGCGAATTGAGCAGCTGCCATCTCTCAAAGAGGTGTCGCGCGTCACCGGCATCGACTGGAACATCACCGAGATCGTACCAGGAGATTGCTTAGCGTAGGCGGAGAGAGCCAGCTGCGGTCTTGGGCGGGGTGGCAAGGGGTGGCCACCCCGCGTCGTTGTCCACCGTAGGATCCGGCTCGCACATGCCGATGGCGCCGGGGGCATGGCACGGATCCTTGCTCACCTCGCCGAGTTCAACGACACGCCGTCCTCAGGCCGGTCAAGGACGGTCCAAGACGGAGGAGGATGGGATGCGATACACCCTGGTCGTTGTTGGCGTGCTCGTGCTGGGAGTCCCGGCGGCGCGCGCCGAGGCGCAGGAAACGGTATTCCACACCTTCTCGATCGCGGCGATCGATCCCGCCACCGGCGAGTCCGGTGTCGCGGTGACGACGCGCGTCGCGTGTGTCGGCAACGGGGTGCCGTGGGTCCGCGCGGGGGTGGGCGCGGTGGCGACCCAGGCGTACACCCGTGTCGAGTACGGCGTCGAGTTACTGGATCTGATGGCGAACGGCCTGTCCGCTCCCGCGGCGCTGCGCGAGGCGACGTCGCGCGATGACCGCGAGGCGTTCCGGCAGATCGGGGTGATCAAACTCGACGGATCGAGCGCGCAGCACACCGGCGACAGTACCAATGCATGGGCCGGCGGTCGTGCGGGCCCAGACTACGTCACCCAGGGCAATCTGCTGACCGGTGGCGACGTACTGGATGCGGTCGGCCGCACGTTCGAGGCGTCGCAAGGAAGCGGGCGCCATCTCGGGGATCGGTTGATCGAGGCGTTGGCCGCGGGGCAGGCGGTCGGTGGCGATGCGCGCCTGGGCCGGCGGCAGTCGGCGGCGCTGGTAGTGGCCGACCCGCGGGAGGGTCGCTCGCGGCGCCCGGACAAGATGACCGCGAACATCAACATCTGCGAGCACGCCACGCCGGTGGCGGAATTGCGCCGCGTGTGGAACACGATTTCCGAAACGCTCGGATTTCGCGAGCTGCAACAGTTCGGAGGCCGCGACGTCATCCAACTGCGCGTGATGTTGCACGCCCTCGGATACGTGCAAGACGATGTCCCGGAACGTCCCTCCCGGGAGGCGTTCCAGCTTGACGACGCGTTGGTGGCTGCGATAGACGCCTTTCGGACCGCGGAAGGATTGTCCACCGCGGTCCTCGGCTCGCCGAGCGGGCTGGTGGACGCCCAGACGGTCGACCGGTTGTGGGCGGCGCTCGAGCGGGTGGGGAAGGCGGGCGATGTGCGGCGGCGCCTGCGGGGCTGGACGGCCGTGACGCGCTAGGCCGCCGCCAGTCTTCCGTCTTCGCGGGCGCGAGGCGCGTGCCTGCTCCTGACGGGCCGCGCGGGTCTACGGTTCGGTCGCCGGCCTGACGCTCAGGGTGAATTGTCCGATGTCGCCCGCACTCAGCGCGCTCACGATGACCAGATACCGCCCGCCCTCGGGGAAGGTCACAGTCAACTCCGCGTTCAGGTCGCCCGCACTGTCGTCGTCTTCCTCCGGTTGGCTGAATCCCGGCCCGATGAGATACAGGTAGGCGTCGAAGTCGTCCGATTCCAGCAGAATGACGACCGTTTGGCCGGGCTCACCTTCCAGGGCCCATGCCTGGGCATACCGGCCATCCTCGATCCGTTCGTCGGTTCCGGCGAGCTGGCCGTACTTGGTGTCGCCGACGGTGATTGCGCGGTCGGCGGTGGGCAGCGACGTCAGGCGTTCAGGATCCATCTCGCCGCACCCGTGCGCCGGCGTCGGGGTCAGCGTGTCGGAAACGCGCAAGGTGTAGATCCCGGTTCCTTCCGACCCGACCGAGCTGGCGATCACGCGGAACGTCCCGTTCTCCAGGAAGGTGAACGCGACGCGCGCGTTGCACGCGCCCGCGCCATCGTCGTCAGTGAGGGTCCCGCGCAGGCCCGGGCCGATGACGTAGAGTATCGCGTCGAAATCGTCGGAAATCAGATCGACGACGACCGAATTGCCAGCCTGACCTTCGAGTGTCCACGCCTCGACGAAGGCGTCATTGTGGGACTGGTAATCGGCCGTGGACAGGGCGCCCTTGACCTCCTGGCCCACCTCGAGCTTGCCCTCGACGGGGAGCAGCAACAGGATCGAACCGCCGCGTTGCGGTGCCGCCTGCACGCGCGCGGACAGCGGGGTTGTCGAACAGAGCAGCAGCGGAACGAGCATCACCGATCGGAATGCGGACACGAATCACCTCAACGGATGGGGTACGCGAACGAAAGCATAGCGCGCGGTCCACCCAGAGTAAATCGGCCCATCCCCTGGCCCCTATCCGTCTCCATCCAGGGATGGTTCCCCTGCGATCTCCGCGTCTCGGCGGTGAAATACGTCATCGTCATGGCGAACTGACTAGTTCCTGTGGCCATAAATAAGATGACGTATTTTCTGGACTTCCGTAGTCGGCCTCGGCATATTGCCGCCAACCGGGAGGGAACCGATGCCACGAGAGAGTCCATACGAGATCCGGCTGTCACGGAACGAACGCCAGAT
>DASWIX010000045.1:0-52179 GCA_036397455.1 Gemmatimonadales bacterium
GAGACCGTGAGGATACTCGAGCGGTTGGTCGCTGCCCGCGTCTGAGGTCCCGGGCTGAGAGCCCGGGCTCGGCCAAGCACACCACCCTGAAGGGTGGACCGGAGTCGCATCGCGCTTCAGCGCGCGGTTCTCGGCCGAGCCCGCCCTTGAGGGCGGGACTGCCCCGAACGGCTAACGTGCTTCGTTCACCGGGAGGTGCGGACGGTGTTTGGTCCCGGGCTGAGAGCCCGGGCTCGGCCAAGCACCCCACCCTGAAGGGTGGACCGGAGTCGCATCGCGCTTCAGCGCGCGGTTCTCGGCCGAGCCCGCCCTTCAGGGCGGGACTGCCCCGAACGGCTAACGTGCTTCGTTCACCGGGAGGTGCGGACGGTCGGTGCGGACGGTCGGTGTTTGGTCCCGGGCTGAGAGCCCGGGCTCGGCCAAGCACACCACCCTGAAGGGTGGACCGGAGTCGCATCGCGCTTCCGCGCGGGACTGACTGGCGTCGCGTGCGCCAAGTCTCTAACGTGTGGGCGTCCTACCCACCCAGGGATTCGTGCCAATGTCGCTGTCGGCCGACGATCTTGCCCTGCTCCGACGGGCAAGCAGCGGGGAATCGGAGATCGAGGAAGTCGCCGAGTGGTGGGCGCGAACCGAATCCCTCCATTCCGTCGCGGCGCCGGGAGATCTCGGACGTTTCTTCCAGGACATGGACTCGGCGCTCGCCGAGAAGGGGCTCGGCAACGTCTCCGTAGCCGATGCGGCGGCGCCCCGACCCATCGGCCGCACCACCGAAGACGGCTTCTTCCTCCAGGTATGGACCGACCTCGACCTCGCGCGTGAATACGGCGCAGCCAACGGCATCTTGGCGCCCGATGCGGTGTTCATGACGTCGCCGCTGAAGCCGGTGCCCCTCGCCTGGAACGCGCTGGTCGGCGGTCATGCCGGCGTGATCGTCGACGACGGCTCGGACCACCGCATGGTCTTGCGCCGCAATGCCCTCGCCCGGCTGTACGCGTTGTCCACCAGAGACGCGTTCGCCCAACGCGAGCAGATCTGCGGTATCGGCGTGAACGGGCGCATCCTGATGGAGAACGTGAACGACGGCGAGATGCTGCGGACGTACGTCTACGAGTCCGAGGAGTTGGCGCGGATCGGCTGCCCGGCGCTCGACAAGCGATTCGAAGGAAACATCCGCTACAGCATGGCCCCCTCGCAGGAGGTACTCCGGTTCTGTCTCGAGCAGGGCATCACGCACCTGATCGTCAACGAAGCAACGCCGGTCTGGTATTGGTACGAACGCGCGGACATCGAGGTGATGCTCGCCGGCGCGCCGCCGGAACGGCCGCGCGGCGCTGACATCGACCCCGCCTTGCAGCCGAAAGGCCCGGCTCGGGCCCTGTGGATTCCGCGAGCCCTGAAGGCCGTCGCCCCCGCACCCACGCCGCCGCCGGGGCGAAACCCGGCGGCGTCCGCCGCGGCGCTCAAAGCCCTGCGCCAAAGCTTCGACCGCCAACAGATCAAATCGTGGGAAATGGCCGATCAGCTCTGTTATGACATCGACTGGTTTGTCCCGGTCATCGACGGGGAAGACGGGCTGCCGTGGCCCAAGCTGTTTCCCCATCCCAACCGATCCGAGCAAACGGTCGCGCTCGGCTTCACCAGTATTGGCATGGCGCGGGACGGGCTCACGGCGCTCGGGCAACTCGGCTCGCACGAGCACCTGTCGGGACTCGAAGCGTTGCGCTGGATCTGGGCCATGCCGAGCCGGGTGGATGAGGTCGGGCTCGATTTCATCCGCGGTAAGGGTGAGCCCATGCTGATCATACGCCCGTTGCTCGTGCTGGCCGCGATCTACCCGCACTTCGAGACGCTCGACGATTTCGATGAAATCCAGGACGTGGGGTTGGCCCAACTCGGACATCTCAAAGGCGCGCGCGGCCTCAAGGCCGAGGCGGTCGAGGCGCTCGTCAAACACTGGCGCCGCTTGATCGCGACCGCGGGATCGGGTGGCGCGGCACCGACGGCGGTGGCGCATCACGATGGCCGGTTCCTGCCGGTGTTCACCAGCGAGATGACGTTCATGCGCTACGAGTCGCTCGACCGCGCGTTCGCGGATCTGCCCGCACCGGCCGGGAATGACGCGCCGTTTGGCGCGTGGCTCCGCGCATCGCGCGATTGTGATGGCGTCGTGATCGATCCGGGGGCCGCCGCGCCGCTGACGCTGGACCACACCGCGCTGCTCATGCTCGACCTGTGGTGCCGGCTCGAGCGCCAGCCACGCGGTCGCGACCTCACGGAAGAAGTGGCCCGCTTGATGACCGACCGTGTGCTCGACGGCCGTGCGGCCGCCCGGCTCGTGGCCGATTGGCCGCAGTGGGTGATCGGCCTGCAGGAAGGGGCGGCGAGTCTCACACCACTCAAGGATCCCGACGCGGACACCCTGTTGCTGTTCTCGTCGCCCGACCGCATGGAAATGTTCCTGCTCGCCCAGCGGAACCAGGGCCGTCTCACACAGGAGTTCCGGACGGTGCCCGCCTACCACCAATGGGGCCGATCGCTGTTCCATCAGGCGGCGGACCACTTCGCCGATGGAATCGCCATCGATCCGGCGCCGCTGGCGGAGCCGGTCCTGCGGCTCGGCCCCGACCTCGTGCGGCACGCGCTCGAACGCGTGGACGAACAACTCAAGCCCCGGCTGCCGGCGTTCGCGGGCCCATGACCGATCCGACCGGGTTGATCGAGGAACTGCTGACGGCGGGCCGCGCCGCGTTTGAGCAGGGCGACTATCGCGAAGCCCGGGAACAGTTCGCTCAGGCACACCTCCGTGCGCCGGCCGATCCGCGAACGCGGTTCTGGCTTGGGGTGACCCAATATCATCTTGGGCGTATCCCGCAAGCGCAAAAACACCTGGAGTCACTGAAGGATGAAGCGCCGCCGCTTCCCGAACGTCCCGGTGCCGTGCTGGAGTATCTCGCGCGCTGTTGTGTCTCGTCCGACCCCAAGGAGGCTGCGCGGCTCGCCGAACACGGCCTGCGGCTGGATCCAGACGATCCCCGCCTGCAGCTGATCGCCGGCAACGCCTACAACCGTCTGGGCGACCGCGCACGCGCGCTCACGCACTACGACCTGGGTTGGGCGGCGGAGGGCGGGCGCCACGGCAAGCCGGCGTTTCCTCGTCATCCGGGTCAGGTGCCGTATGCGCGTGCGACGGTCCTGAGCGAACTCGGCCGGTGGGATGACGCGCGCGCCGCCATCGACGACGCGCTGGCGCGCGAACCCGATAACGGGGCCTACCATTACCGCCGTGGGCTCATCATGCTCGACGGGCTGCGCGAGCCGGACGATGCGGAGGCGAGCGCGCGGGAGGCGATCGCCGCCGATCCGGGAACGCAGGCGACCGGATTCGACGGCAGTTACTACTTCCTCCTCGCCCGGTGTCTCCATGCGCTCGGGCGGCGCGAGGAAGCGGTCGCCGCGCTGGAGCGGGCGATCCGGATCTCGCCGGCGCGCGCCTACCGCGATCTGCGGGACGACCTGGTCGCCGCGATGCCCCCAACGCCGGCTGCGCCCGCCGGCACGGCCCCCGCCCCCGCGGGGTCTCCAGGCGGATTCGCCGCGGTTGGCGGCATGCACGGCCTCAAGGAACAGATCCGCCGGGTCATGCGGGTCGTCCTCACCGATCGGGACGACGCGCGACGCTACGGGATCGTCAAGAATGGCATCCTGCTCTACGGTCCGCCCGGGTGTGGCAAGACCTTCTTCGCGCAGGCGATTGCCGCCGAATTCGGGCTGCGCTACCTCCGCGTGCCGCTGGGCGCGGCCCTCACCAAGTACGTTGGTGCGGCGGCGGAAGCCGTCGAACGGGTGTTCACGGACGCCCGCACACATACGCCGTGCCTGCTCTTCTTCGATGAATTCGATGCGTTGGTGCCACGCCGATCGGAGGCCGGGACCGCGCTGGAACAGCAGACCGTCAACGCCTTGCTGCAGCAGTTCGATGCGCATCGGGACGTGCCGGGTCTCGTGCTCGCGGCGGCCACCAATCGGTTGCACGAACTGGATCCGGCCGCGATCCGCGAGGGACGGTTCGACTTCAAGGTCAAGATCTACCGGCCGGACTTCGACGCGCGTCGCGAAATCCTCGCGGTGCTGCTGGCCGACCGGCCGCACGACGACACGCTCGACTTGGCCCATTGGGCGCAGCGCACCGAAGGGTTCAGTGCCGCGCAACTGCGCCACCTGGTCGATGCGGCCGCCGTGTCCGCGATGGAGGCCCACGCGCCGATCTCCGCCGGGCACGTCGAGTCGGCGCTGCAGGAACGACTGGCCGATACGCGGTTCGGTGGGAAGCGGCTGGATTGGGACGACCTGATCCTCCCGGAGCCGGTGAAGCGCGAACTGCAGTTCATCGAGCGATTCATCGAGCATCCGGAAGTCGTGGAGGAGCTTGGGGTCGAGCCGCCCACGGGCATCCTGCTGCACGGTCCGCCGGGAACGGGAAAGACGACGATCGCGCGCGTGCTCGCCTCGCAGACCGACGCGGCGTTCTTTGCGGTGAACGCGGCGGACATCTTCTCCCGCTGGCTTGGCGACTCCGAGCAGAAGATGCGCGACATGTTCGAGCAGGCGCGCGATCAGGTTCCGGCGATCGTGTTCATCGATGAGATCGAATCGATCCTGGGGACACGCACCGGTGGATCCGGCGGCGACCGCGCGGCCACGGCCGTCGTCAATACGTTCTTGAGCGAGATGGACGGGTTGGAGCCCAACACGCGCGTCTTCGTGATCGGGGCGACCAACCGGCCCGACCTGGTAGACGACGCGGTGCGCCGGCCCGGACGGCTTGGCGAAGTGATCGAGGTCGGACTGCCCGACGCCGAGTGCCGCTTGAAGATGCTCGAGCTGTTCAGCGCCCGCATGCGCCTGGATCCTTCGGTCGACCTCGCGACACTCGCCGGCGCGCTCGAGGGGGCCAGCGGGGCGGATCTCCGCGGCCTGTGCACGACGGCGGGACGGCACGCCCTGCTGCGCACGCTCGACGAGCAAGGCGGCGAGCGGGCGGTGACGCAGGCCGATTTTCTCGCCGCGCGGGACGAAGTGTTCCCGGAGGGTGCGCGGGAGAAGACCAAGGAGATCGGTTTCGGCCGGTGACGGCTCGGCGGCCGGCGGCGCGCGGGTGAGTTGACACGACGCGTTCGACACCGAGATTCCTGTTCCGTCCACGAATGCCGAACCCGAATCACCAGGAGCGATGTCCCGATGCCCCGCGTGTTCCGCAGTCCCGTATGCTCGCTGATCGTGCTCCTTGCCTGTTCATCCGGCGGTCAGGCCGCGGGTCAGCAGGTGTCCTCGTCCATCCCCGACGCGATTCTCGGAACGGCGCCGCCGCCCCGCGGCCAGACGGTCCGCTACCTGCTGGGTGACACGGCGGTGGCCGGGTACCTCGCGGTGCCTGAGGGACAGGGACCGTTCCCGGCGCTCATCCTGATTCACGAGTGGAACGGACTGGTCGATCGCGTGCGCCAGGTCGCCGACGCGTTCGCCGCGGAGGGATACGTGACGCTCGCGGCCGATCTGTATCGCGGTCGCACCGGAACCAACCAGCGGGAGAACGTCGCGCTGATGCAGGAAACCCGCGGCGACATGGCTGCCGTCATCGCCAACCTGAACGCGGCGCAACAATTGCTGCGCGCGCGCCGCGACGTGACCGGAAAGATCGCCGTGATGGGTTGGTGCTTTGGCGGCGGCATCGCGCTCAGTTACGCATTGGGCGGTGACCAGCACGACGCGACCGCCATGTTCTACGGCTCGCTGGTCGAGGACCCCGCGGAGCTGGCCCGTCTCCACCATCCGATCTACGGCACCTTCGCCGAGACGGACCGGGGAATCCCACCGGACCAGGTCGCCCGGTTTGCCGCCGCGCTCGATTCGATCGGCATCGAGAACGACATCCACGTCTACGATGCGGTAGGGCACGGGTTCTGGTTGTGGGTGGACCAGGACCGCGCGGTGCGTGAAGCCCCGGCGGCCGATGCGTGGACTCGACTCAAGGCGTTTCTCGGCCGGGTACTCCGCTAGTATCAGTTCGCCATGGCGTTTACGTTGTTCACCGCACGACCGCAGCGCAACCACTGCCCCTCTGCGGTCTCGGCGGGCTCCGCGGTGAAGACGACGTGGTGAGTGCGTTATCCGCGAGCCGCGTGGCCTACGGATCGGGAAGGGCCGCCGCGACCTGGGCGGCGCCAAGCATCGCGCCTTGCTCGTTCGGTCCGGCGAGGGTGGCAATGATGCCGGAAAGCGACGGCTGCGCGATGCTGTTGGCGAAGGCCAGTATTACGACCCAGGCATAGAGCGCGACGACCGTGTGCAGGAACGGCACGGCACTGATGACGATGCCCATCCCGAGCGTGCCCGCGATCGCGAGCGTCCGATCGCCGGTGCGGCGTACCAGGGGGCCGAAGAAGTATCCCTGGACCGAGGCCGCGACCACCCCAACCACCGTGAAGTAGATCCCGAGGTCGCGTTCCGCCCATCCGAACTGTCGTGCCGCGAAGAGCGGAAACGAGACCATGTAGCCGGAAAACGCGAACGGGATGATGCCGAACACGACGAATCCGGGGCGACCGACAGGTTTCCCGCCGCGAACCCCGATACCATACGCGCACCGAGCAACACCCCATAGTGGCCGGCGAACGCGAAGATCGTGTATCCGATAGCGCCCAACAGAATGCTGCCGAGCAGAACCGGTCGCCGCCCGATGCTCCTCACGGGAGCGGACGCGAAAGCGACGAGGTGGTCCGGGATGCGCCTTGCGCTGCTTCGGTTCAGGTTGCACCCTTTCCCGCTCACTCCCCTGGAACCGACACGAGTGTCCTCATGTCCGAAACCAACGCTGTAACCGCTGCCGCGGGCCTCGACCGGCGCGCCTTCATGCAGTACTTCGCCGGCCTTGGCCTGGGGACCACGCTGTTCCCGGGCGTCTTGTGGTCCCGCGTGCAGGATGAAGATCGGGTGACCAAGGAGATGCTGTCGGACGCCGAGGCCGTGGCCGGTCTCGAGTTCACGGACGAGGAGCGCGAGTTGATGCTGCGTGGGCTCAACAACAACCTCCGCGCCTACCAGCGACTCCGATCGATCGCCATCCCGAATAGTGTCCCGCCGGCCCTGACCTTCGATCCGGTGGTGCCGGCCGATCTACCGACCCGGAAGGAGCCGCTGCAAGTGAGTTCCGGCAGCGTCAGTCGTCCGCGCGGGCCGACGGAACTGGCGTTCATGCCCGTAACCCGGCTGGCGGAGTTGGTACGGACGCGGGCCGTCTCGGCGGTCGAGTTGACGGAGCTGTACCTCGGCCGGTTGACGCAACACGGCCCGACGCTCGAATGTGTGATCGAGTTGACCGAAGCGCGCGCGATGCAAGCGGCGCGGCGGGCCGACGAGGAGATTGCGGCGGGCAGATACCGCGGGCCGCTCCACGGCATCCCGTGGGGAGCCAAAGACCTCTTGGCGGCCCGCGGCTATCGTACGACCTGGGGCGCCAAGCCGTATGAGGACCAGGTGATCGATGAAGACGCCACCGTCGTGCAGCGGCTCGATGAGGCGGGCGCGGTCCTGGTGGCGAAGCTCACCCTGGGGGCTCTGGCCCAAGGCGACGTGTGGTATGGTGGAACCACCAAGAACCCGTGGAAGATCGACCAAGGGTCGAGCGGCTCGTCGGCGGGGCCGGCGTCGGCGACGGTGGCGGGGTTGGTCGGATTCTCCATCGGGTCGGAGACGCTCGGTTCGATCGTGTCGCCCTCGACGCGCTGTGGGGCCACGGGTCTGCGTCCCACGTTCGGCTGGGTGAGCCGCGCCGGGGCGATGGCGTTGTCCTGGAGCATGGACAAACTCGGTCCGATCTGCCGGTCGGTGGAGGATTGCGCGCTGGTGATGCACGCCATCCACGGCCCCGATGGCAAGGATCCTTCGGTCAAGCGCGACGTGCCGTTCAACTGGAACGGGAACGCGAGCACCTCGGGGCTGCGCGTGGGGTACCTGCAGAGCGGCTTCGAGCGCGACCGCGGCGACGAGGGCGCCGAGTGGATGCAATTCGACGAACGCTCATTGGAGGTGATGCGCCGGCTCTTTCCGACGGTGCGCGCCGTCGAACTGCCGGATGACGAGCGGTATCCCGTGCAAGCGATCGGATTCGTCCTCAGCGCCGAAGCGGCCGCGGCGTTCGACGAATTGACGCGGAGCAACCGCGACGATCTGCTCGTCCGCCAGACCGGCAACGCCTGGCCTACCACGTTCCGCCGATCGCGCCTGATCCCGGCGGTGGAATACATCCAGGCGAACCGGTTGCGGACGCTGCTGATGCACGCGATGGACGACATGCTGCGTGAGATCGACGTGTTCATCACGCCGTCCTATGCGCCACGCGTACTGCAGATCACCAACCTGACCGGGCACCCCACGGTCGTGCTACCGAACGGCTATCGCGCGCAGGACGGGACGCCCACCAGCATCTCGTTTGTCGGGCCGATGTATGGCGACGCGAAGGTCTTGGCCGCGGCCAAGGCGTACCAGGACGCCACCGATTTCCACCTGAGGCAGCCGCCGCTGTTCAGCTAGCGCGACCCGGGAAACCAGCCGCCGAAGAAACGCGTCTTCACCGGTCGCAGGGTGACCTGGACGGGGTCGTACAGCTGGCGTGGAGTCGAAGAGTCGGTGGTCGGATCGATCACGTACGACGGGGTCGGCGCCACAGACGCGGTCGCGTGGTAGCGGCGTCCATCGACGGTGAGTTCGACGCCGACGGGCCGCACACCGCTCAGCAGGTCCCGGATCGTCGCGGGAGACAGACTGTCGACCGCGCGGTCGAGCGCCGTCATGCTCGTCGCGGTGTCGCGCCGCGCCAGCCGGGAGAGGTCCGGCGTGACGAGCAGGGAAGCCGCCATTCCGCCGCGGCCGGCACGCGCGCCGCCCAGAGCCGCGTCGCCCGCCACGTTGCCTCCCACTGCGGTCGAGAAGATCACCAGCGCGTTCAGCACGTAGTAGGCCAGCCGCTGTCCCAGTCCGAGACCCGCGGCCTGGAACACCACCACGGCAAACAGAAAGCTCAGCACGAACGCCGAGTACACGGGCGGAATACCGAAGGTCGCGCGCAACGTGTTGGCGATCAGCACGATCGTTGCTCCGGCAATACCGGGCGTCAGCATCGATTTCGGATTGAAGAATCGCTCGGGCGCGGTCGGCGGCATCGTGGTCTCCTGGCAGGGTGCGCCTTGAACTTGCAGGCGGGCCCGCGTTCCGGAAGGGGTGCTATCTTATGGTCGATGATGCGTTCCCTGCTCGTCGCCGTATCGCTCGAAGGCCAGCTTCCCGGCTCGGCGCGGCTGCGTGACCCGCTGCCGGTCGTGTGGTACGATCGCGTGCGGGAGGTCTGCCGGCTCGCCGCGCTTCACGCGCTGGCGCGGCGGCTGACGCACCCAGGGCGCGAGCGGTCGAAGGTGGATTCCGTGGTCGGGTGCGTTACGAGCGTAACGGGGCTCGCGCCTGGGGGCTGGGCCAGCTGCGTGTTCTGCCGCTTGGGCGCGGAGACCGCCAGCGCCGCGCCGCCAGGTGGGTGAGCCGGTGCGTGTTCGTCAGCCGCCGCCAGCCGGCACCTCGAGCGTTCCCGCGTCAAACCGCCTCGCCACGATACGTGGGGACACCAATTCCAGCGCCGCGCTCATGTAGTACGTTCCGGCCCAGTCCGCCGGGATTTGCGCGCCGAAGCCCAATTCCCTCGTGGCGCCGGGGGCGAGCACGAGGTGGGTCCCCGGTCTGCAGAAGACAACAGGGAACTCATGGTCCGTCCAGGCTGGCGCTCCCGACCGATCGGGCGTCGCGTAAGCCTGGAGGTGCAGCGAGGGGCAGCCTCCGGTCTCGACGACTACCGGCGAGGAGCCGACATTGGTGACCTTAACGGATGTTCCGAGTATACTCCAGCCGATGCGGCCTTCCATCGTGCCCTTGGTGTCTTTCACGATTTCGTATGATACGTCCAGGACAATACCGCCCCACTCGCCATCGCACCCGCCCGCGAGGGACACGAAACCGGCTAACAGGAACACGGTGCGAACAGACTTGTGCATGGGTGCCTCCTTCCGTTCAATACGCCACACCAGGTGGATACCCCACAGGTCAACGTACGAGCCCGCGCCGTCCCAACTGAAGACTGGGCCGCCACTGTCGCCCCCGTCGTTCTGATCGTCGGCTTCAGGATCGGTGCTCTACGCCGAATTCTGTTAGGGCGAAGGGATCGGTTTCGAGCCCCGTCCAGGCCGACGGTCGCGCCCGGGGCTCTCGTTGTGCCTCGTCGCGTGCAGAAATGATCGGCGGCGTGAAGCCGCGATGATCGATCCGGGCGGCATCGCGCTGCGAGTCGGTTGATCCGACAGCGCCGAGCCGCGCGTTCCCCTCGCGGATCACGATCGCCATGCCGAACATCCAGCGCCCTTTCCCTACGGCGGCCCCTCCCGCACGCGTATGCCGCACCACGCGCAGTGCGACCAGAATTCCGGCCTTGCAGGCGTGCCCGCGTTCCGGAAGGGGTGCTATCTTCTGGTCGATGATGCGTTCCCTGCTCGTCGCCGTATCGCTCGAAGGCCAGCTTCCCGGCTCGGCGCGGCTGCGTCACCCGCTGCCGGTCGTGTGGTACGACCGGGTGCGGGAGGTCCGCCGGCTCGCTGCGCTTCACGCGCTGGCGCGGCGGCTTGCCCAGCCGCGACGTGAACGGTCGGGCGGGGACACCGCCGACGCGTCCAATGCTGGTGCGACCGGACTTCAGCCGGGTGGCTGGACCACCTGCGTGTTCGTGTCCGCGCCCTAACGTCCCGCGGTTACCGTCAGCGACGTCACGTGCAGGTTCAGCGCGTGATTCACACGGAGCCCGACGATCCCGTTGCACTCGATGCCGGCGCGCGGGACGCTGGTCACGCTAATGCCGTTCACGAGGAACTCCACCGTGTCGCCGCCTGCATGAACGCCGAGCACGTTCTTCACGTTCTCGCTCCCCATGGGCAGCACCGCGTCGTGCTGGGTCCAGTCGACGACCGTTTCGGTGTTGGAGCCGTTGCGTCGCTTCACGAGGAAGCTGCCATCACCGCGCACCAGAAAATAGACGTACGCCTGATTCGTGCCGTCGAGGTCCCGCCCCCCGAAGAACACGCCGTAGGCCTCACGCGGGCGTTCGCTGGGGAACAGGAAGATCTCAGACTCGAGGGAGAAGTTCCCCTGTCCGGTGCGGGCTGGATCGTACAGAATGGCCGCGACCCGCTGCGTCGTGACGTGCCATCCCGGTGGCATGTCGACGTAGTAGATCGCTGAGTCCGGCGTGTTCGGCCGGTCGAACCGGACCTTCCACGTGGGTGGCCGTTGCAGGACCTGCGAGTGCGCCGGCCGAGGGCCGGCGGCCGCCAACGCCAGCAGCGCGAAAGCCGTCAGGGACCGTGTGTGCATCACTCCTCCAGGCAAGGTGGCGAGGTCATCGATCAAGGTCTGCCACCATTCTACGGCGGCCCCTCCCGCACGCGCTTGCCGCACCACGCGCAGTGCGACCAGAATTCCGGCAGCGTGCCCCAACCACATCTTGTACACGTACGCGTCGAGCCCTCGATGCGCCAGGGGCGCCTCACCTTCGCACGGCACCAGGGGCAGTACCGTGTGAACGGCATCTGGCGTTCGCCGCACGCCTTGCAGCGCGCCGCGTAGCGCACGTCGGAGTAGCGCGGCCCGGTCTCGACGCCCGTGCCGGGCCCGTAACACCACGCGCAGAACCGCCAGTCGGCCTTCATGCCCCGGCGGCAGCGCTTGCAACGACGCGGGAACGGCGTCTTGCCTTTGTAGGTCGCGCGGTGCTTGCCGCACCACGGACAGTGATGCATCGACTCGGCGCACGGGTTGCCGCACCGGTCGCAAGGGTCGCGTGTTTCGAGTCCTTTCCCGAACCGGCGGCGAAACTCCCGCACATGCAGCGTGCGCCAGGTGGACGATGGTGCGCCGTGTGCCCGCCGCCGCCGCCGGCCGGCGACCGTCAGCGCGCGCGGGCGGATCCGGTCGAACGCCGCCTGGAACTGCAGGGCGTCCGCGAATCGCCTGCGCTCGTCGAGTTCCGTCGCCCGCTGCAGCAACGCGATGAAATCCCGATGGACATCGCGCCGCAGCCTGTCGATGCGGTCGGGCGGCCACGCGTAGGGCCACCGTGGGAGATGCCCCGTGAACATCTCGTACAACATCAGGCCGAGCGAGAACACGTCCGACCGGAACGACGGCCTGCCCAAGGCCTGCTCGGGGGCGACGTAGCCGACCGTACCACTTCCGGAGGCGCTGGCCGCGACGGTTCGCAGGGCCACCCGCGCGATGCCGAAATCCGTCACCCGCAGGTGATCGTGATCGAACAGGATCACGTTTTCCGGCTTCAGGTCGCAGTGAATGATGCGCTGGGAATGGGCGTATGCGACGGCGTCGATCAACTGCCGGGCGTAGGACAGCGCGGTCGGTCGCGCGAGGCGCCGGCGGAGACGATCGGCAAGCGTCTCCTTCCCGAGCGGCGACGCCACGACAAACAGGTTGCCGATGAACCCGGCGTTCTTGATCGGCAGGATGTTCGGGTGATCGAGCGCGGCGGTGAGTCGGACCTCCTGCCGAAAGGAGGTCAGCATCTCGTCGGTGAGCAAATGAGGGTGTGGCACCTTCAACGCGACGCGTATCCCCTCGATGGTATCGACCGCGCGATAGACCGTGGCGAACCCCCCCTCGCCCAGGCGGCATTCGATCCGGTACTTGTCGAGCTTCTGTCGTGCCCGCAATGGCGTCATGCGTTTCGCGGTGGCTGGGTCCGCGGGTAATCTACACGGGGAACCGCTCCCATCGAGGTTCGGTTACGAGGATTCCGCCTAGATTCCCCCCGCCATGCAGACGCTCCGCAACGCCGATATCTATGCGCCAAACCACCTCGGGGTCCGGGACGTGCTGGTGGCCGGGGAGCGCATCGCGTGGATCGGCACGTCGGCCCCGCCCCTGCGTGAGACCCTTGGCGTGGCGGAGGTGGATCTGGACGGCGCGCGGCTGATGCCCGGCCTGATCGACGCGCATGCGCATCTGACCGGGGGCGGTGGCGAGGCGGGCGCGACGCCGGCGCGCGTTCCTGACGGACAGCAGCGCGGATGCATCATCCCGATCGGGGGTGCGGAGGAGCGGATGCGCAATCCCGCCATCCTCAGCCGCTTACCGACTTGAGCGGTGGTGCGCGGGCGCGGATCGCCATCGTCCCGAAGACCAAATCGCTCATCGCCAGCGCCCTCGAGTCGGACGCGTCGTTGGTGGTTTCCCGTGGCGCGCGCCCTCGGGCTGTCAACCGAAGCGGTCCGGCGCGGGCTGCAGACGTTCGCCGGTTCACCGGACGTGAACCCCGGTCGCGGCCATCTGTTCGAGATCGGGGGCGTGCGCGTGTTCGTGGATTTCGCGCACAATCCCCGTGGGATGCGCGCGATCGTGGACCTGATGCAGGCCTTTCCGGCCAAGCGCCGGTTGATCGTCCTGGGGCAGGCCGGTGATCGTGACGACGCATCGATCCGCGATTTGGTGCGAGCGGCGTGCGCGCTGGCCCCGGATCAGGTGATCGTGAAAGAGATGCTGTCCTATCTGCGCGGACGTGCCGAGGGCGAGATTCCGGCGCTCATCACCACGACGCTGCTCGACACCGGCATGCCCGCCGCGCGGATCAGCCAGGCACCCGACGAGATCGCGGCGCTACGCCAAGCGCTGGCGTGGGCGCGGCCCGGCGACCTGGTGGTGATTCCGGTGCATGCGTCGCGGGACGACGTCGTACAGACCGTCCGGGCGCTCGTACAGCGGGGATGGAACCCCGGCGAACCGGTCTAGTCCTCCAGCCGCGACGCCACGCGCGCCAGTCCGTCCCGCCCGAGCCGCTCGCGCGCCATGGGAAACAGGACCGCGTTCTCGCGTTCGATATGGGCGCGCAGCAACGCCACCAACTCACGGGCGATGGCCGGCACGGTTCGGGCCGGCTCCGCCACGTCGATCGCGACCGCGAGGTCGCGCTCCAACGTCCGAAGCGCGACGTGTTCCGCGTGGAAAACCCCGGTCGGCGCATCGTCCCCCAACTCCGCGAACAACGCCCGTTCTTCGTTGTCGTTGTGTGCTCGGACGGCGGTCGAAAGGAAGGCATGGGCTTCCCGTACCTGCTGCAGCGCGGCGCCGGCCTTCGACGGGTCGTGGTCGTCGAGCGCCGCCGCCGCGGCCTCCAGCGATGCCAGGACGCCGAGTGCCTCGTCGTGCTCGGCTTCGAACCGTTTCAGTGGATCGGTCATGGTGTCACCACCCAGCGCACCCCTTCGCCCTTGCGCAGTCGGTCGAAGCCCGTCGCGATCTCCGCCAGCGGGATGCAGCCGCTCACGATGGGACCGAGCTGCAGCCGTCCCGCCTGGACCATGGCGATGATCTCCGGATACTCACCGCCGCCGCATCCCAGGGACCCGACCACCTCCAACTCGTAGTACATGAGTCGCGCCGCCGAGAGCGCGACGTCTTCATGGGAATAGCCGATCACGCACAGACGCCCGCCCTTGCGCAGCAGCGCGTACGCGCCGCGCATCGTCGCCGGGTTGCCGATCGCTTCGAAGGCGATATCCACGCCGCCGTGTGTGAGCTTGCGTACGTGCTTGTCGAGCCGCTCGATTCCCGCGGGGTTGATCGTCTCCGACGCACCCATCCGCCTCGCGAGCGCGAGCCGCTCGTCGCTGAGGTCGATGGCGATCACCTGCCCGCCCGCCGCGACCGCGCATTGGATCACGTTCAATCCTATGCCGCCGCACCCCATCACGGCCACGACGTCGCCGGTGCGGACCCGACCGCGGTGCTTGACCGCGTGGTACGGTGTCGACAGCGCGTCGGCGATGACCGCGGCGTGATCGAGCGGCATGTCGGTCGGAACCGCCACCAACTCGCGCGCCGGCACGACCACGAACTCGGCATAGCCGCCGTCGATGTTGTTGCCCAGCATCACGAGGTCGTCGCACAGGTTTTCGCGGCCCCGCCGGCAATAGGGACAGCGACCGCACGACAGCACCGACGGGATCAGCACCCGGTCGCCCTCGACGACGCCGTTCGCGCCGGGGCCGAGACGCTCGACCGTGCCCGCCACCTCGTGGCCGAGAATCAACGGCGGGGTCTTGAACGGCTTCACGCCGTGATCGAGGTAATGCAGGTCGGTGTGGCACATGCCGCAACCGGCCACGCGTACCAGCGCGTCACCAGCACCGGGCACCGGAACGGCGACGTCCATGATTTCGAGTGCGCGATCGGGGCCGTGGTATACTGCCGCTTTCATCGTCATCTCACGAATCCTCGCGCTTGCGTGTGTAGATCGTGCGAAAGTCGAGGACCGCCACGAGCTGACAGTCCTCGCAGTCCTCGCCCACCTCGTCGGTGCGAACCGGATCGGCGACGACCTCGAAACCCAGCTCGCGGTACAACGCGATCGCCTCGTCCACCCGCGCGCCGGAGGCGATGAACCGCCGCACCCACCCCGCAGCCAGGCGCGCGGGATCGGGGCGAAGCTGCTCCTCGGACAACACTCGTCGCGCCTCGCCTTGCACCATACGGCTCAGCTCGCCGGGAGGCCGATCACGGTCTGGACTCATCGGCTCACGCCGCGCCGGCGCCGCTTGCCTGCAGTGAGGCCAGCCGTCGTTGCCCCAGGATCGCGGCCCCCAGCGCCGCGGTGAATTGCACGAGGTCGCCGGGCGGGACGTTGACGTCGGCGGAGAGTTGTTGCCGCACGACGTCCACCATCCGCTCGAATCGCAGGATGCCGCCGATCAGCGTGAACTCAGGCTCCATCCGCACGCGCTTCATCAGCTGTACCGACCGGCCGACCAGCGAGACGATGGCGCCGTGCATGATGTCGGCCGGAGCCATGCCTTCCGAGAGGTGATTGATCACCTCGGACTCGGCGAACACGGCACACACACCGGAAATGGACGCCGCGGTCTTGGAGGTGGCGACGAGCGGGCCGATCTCGCTGGTGTCATACCCCATGTACCGGGCCGTCTTCTCGAGAAACGCTCCCGTGCCGGCGGCGCATTTATCGTTCAGCCGAAACGACTTCACCTTCGAATCGTCGCCGACGCGCGTGGCCTTCATCGTCTGGCCGCCGACGTCGAGAATGGTGCGCGTGTTGGGGAAGAAATAGGCGGCGCCGCGCGCGCCGGCGGTCAGGTCGGTCACCTGGACGTCGGGCAGGGTGACCTGGTGTCGCCCGAACCCGGTCGCGACGAGGTACGCGATGTCCTCACGAGTCAGTCCCGCCGCCTCGATGGCGCGCGCGAACGCGCGTTCGGAAACCTGGGGGAGCTTGAAGCCGGTCGGTTCCATCGCGCGGCCGACGATCCGGAGGTCACGGTCGAGGATCACGGCCTTGGTGTAGGTCGATCCGATGTCGATGCCGGCGGTGAAGGTCATGATGCCTCCCCCTGGACCTTGGCCGGTGCGCGGCTTGCGACGATGCGATCCAGCGCGAACAACGCCGCGCCGAGCGCGCCCATGTAGTGTGATTCCTCCCCGACGTTCACGGTCATCCCGCAGCGACGATTCACGGTATCCACCATCGCTTCGTTGCGAGCCACGCCGCCCGTAAACGTGACCTCGTCCTCGATGCCGACGCGGCGCAGCAACCCGATCGATCGGGTGCCGATCGATTCATGGACACCGAGCAGGATATCTTCGATCTTCTTGCCCTTGCCGAGCCAGGAAAGGACCTCCGATTCGGCGAACACCGTGCAGGTGGTGGAGATCTTCACCGGGCGTTCGCCGCGCAGCGCGGTCGGGCCCAGTTGGTCGAGCGGAATGTCAAGCGCGCTGGACGCCGCGCCGAGAAACCGTCCGGTGCCGGCGGCGCACTTGTCGTTCATGCAGAAGTCGACGATCTCGCCGGTGTTGGTCACCCGAATCGCTTTGGTGTCCTGGCCCCCCATGTCGAGAACGGTGCGCGTCTTCGGGAACATGTGGACGGCGCCGCGACCGTGGCAGCTGATCTCCGTGACCTGCGTGTTGCCGAAGGTGACCTTGTAGCGCCCGTATCCGGTCCCGACCACGTATTCGACTTCCTCCTCCCGCAAGTCGCCGCTTCGCAGGGCTTCCTGGAACGCGTGTTCCGCCGCGCGAATCACGTTCGCGCCCGTGTCGGTGAGTGCGCGGCTCACGATCGTCCGCTGCTCGTCGATGATCACGGCCTTGGTTTGTGTGGATCCGACGTCCACTCCCGCTGCGTATGCCATGGGGCTCCTTCTTCCTGTGGGGCGAAGCTCAGGCCGGGCCGGCGGCGGTCTGGAGTCGGCGGGACGCGAGGCCCTCGAAGAACGCATCGACCCGGTTCTTCATCTGCGCCTCCGACACGACCCGTTTGTCCATCATGTCCGACTCGATGAACAGGCTGGCGACGTCCCGTGCCTCCATGAGCGCGCGCCGGCTGTCGGCCAGGCCGGTGGACACCGTGCGGCAACTCTTGATGGGGTGATACACGACGCCGTCGGCGTGATAGTCGTCGATCATCTGCGAGAGGATGCCGGTCTGATAGAACATGCTATCCATCGCGTCGCGCACGCCGATGAGGACACCTTCCGCGAGACTGGCGATGGGATCGGCCAGATCGTATTCGAAACCGAGGTTGGAGCCGCCCGACGCAAACCAGAGATAGGTGGAATTGACGAACGTGCCGCCCCATTCGGTGAACAGTTCGTTGAACCGGCGGAAGATCGGGTAACAGGGGACGCCCACGAAGATCAGACGGTACTGCTCGTCCGTGAGCGTGCCGATCCCGTTGGCGCTCTTGTATTCCATCTCCTCGACGAGCGCGCGGAAATAGTCCGCGCCGGCTCGGGTGCCGCGGAAGCCGTTGGCCACGCCGAGATAGATCGTGCCGTCCGACAGGGCGTTGAATACCGACGGACGCGCGGCATTGAGATCCAGGACCCGCTTCCAGCCGACGGACATCGCGTTGGCGTGCGCCAGGTTCTCGCGCAATCGGTCGATATCGAACGCGACCCCGCTGACCTGCTCGCACAGCGCGATCAACTCCTGGAGCTGGCCGGCCACGTAGCGACGATCATTCTCGAAGTGGCCGTTGCCGGGCCAGGTCTGGCCGCCCGCCGTCCGGGTCCCGGGGATATCGAGCACGAAGGTGGGGATCTTGTACATGCGCTCCCAGATCTCGGCCCATTTGATGTACGTGTTGCACGCGTTGGTATAGACCGCGAGCGCCGGCTTGGGGATCCGGCCCATCGGATGCTCGCCTCCGCGTAATTGGGTGGCGACATCGGCCTTCACGTATCCGCAGATATCCGGCGAGTAGCCATAATCCTCGGCCTGGTCGAGATACTCGTGGGCGACCCGCCGGACCGCCGTTTGCAGCGAATTGATCTCGGGGAACACGAGCGGGAAGTCGAACGCGCCAAGCAACTCGGCGAAGCTTCCCATGACGAAGACGTAAGCGGAGGCGCGGCCGGTTTCGGCGGCGACGTTCAATGCGTCGAACCACTCGCGAAACAGTCGCGCGCCGTCGGTATTGCCCCGGCCCACGAGTGGGTGGTCGACTCCGGTTCCGGTCATCGGCGCCTCACTCGAACAGGAGATTCTCGACGAACGTCTCGAGCTGAATCTCGAGATGGTCGAAGCTGGTCATGTTTTCCTCGAATTCGCTCACGAAGTAGGGCAGGTTGCGCTCGTCGAGCGCCCGCGTGTGCACCACCTGCTCTTCGAGGCCCGGTTCGCACATCTTGGCCGCCATCACGATGGCCGCGCCGGCGTTGGCCCGGCGCATGCGTTCCAGCAGCATCTCGGCCTTGGGCTTGCGCGCATCGTGTTGCACGGGACTGTGCGATGACCGGTTCAAGTACGCGTCGGCCAGGCGGTACAGCGGATCGCCGTCGAGCGGGACGTCGTCCGTCAGCCAACGCAGTCCGATCAGGAGATCGTCATCCACCACGTAGCACGAACGGCCGATGGCGCGGATGAGATCGAGCGGCGGCTGCTCGCAGAACCCCCCTTCGAGCACCACCCGCACGCGGTCCCGCCGCTGCGCGGTCCGCTGTGCCAGGAGGGGAAGGGCCGTGCGTAACATGTCGTTGTGTTCCTCGCGCGGAAGGAGACACCCCACCGCCACAAGGACATAGGACTCGTCGGCCGACACCAGCCACGGCGCGTCACTCTTCAGGCGATAGAGATCCCGAAGCAAGGCGCGATTGTCGTTGAACACGCCGATGGAGTGGCGCAGGGCCTCGTCGTCGACCGTCCGGCCGGTCACCTGCTCGATCGATTGCGTAAGGCGCCGATACTCGCCGTGCAGGTAGGCGGCCGCGTGCGCCGAGGTGGCGTTCTGCGGCAGGTAGAGGATTTGACACGGGTAGTCGAAGTTGCGGCCCCATACGGCCGCGAGGTTCCGTGCCGCGTCACAGATGGGGTGAGTGACGAACATCTCGAGCGGCACCCGCCCGCTGAGCGCCAATTCGAGCGACGTCTTCAGGATCGAGCAGAGATACGACCCGAACCGTGAGTCGGCCTGAGTCGGTTCCACCGAGGCCCCGCGGACCTTGAACGGCAGCGCGCCGGCGGCGTGCGCGATCTCCTCGGGAAAGTAGACCTGGAAATGGCCGATCACTTTGCCGCCCGCCTCGCGCCACCGCCGTACGGTCGGATAGTCGGTGTCCTCGAGCAGCTCACGACACGCGCAGAGGATGTCATCGAGCGGTTTGTCCCGCCATTCGGGGAACACGACGGTGGTCATCGATGACTCCAGGTCGGCTGGCGTTTCTCGAGAAAGGCGTTCAATCCCTCCAGCGCGTCGGCAGTGGTCATCACGTCGTCGACGTACGTCGATCCCGCGGCCGTCATGGCGCGGGCGTCGTGCTCGGCGAAGGCGGCGCGCAACGCCCGTTTGGCGGCCCGGAGCGCCGCGCCGCTGTGTCGCGTGATACGGCTGGTCAACTCGAGCGCCACGGAATCCAACTCGGCGTCGGGAACGACGCGACGGACCAGACCGGCCGCGTACGCGTCCTCCGCGTTGAGCAGGTCGCCCGTGAAGACGATCTCGGCCGCCACGCCGGCCGGACAACGGCGCGGCAACAGCGCGCAGGCGACGGGCGGCACGACCCCGAGGGCAATCTCGGGCTGGCCGAATCGCGCGGTGTCAGACGCGATCACGATGTCGACGCCCAACACCAGTTCCAGCCCCCCTCCCACACAGCGGCCACGCACCGCCGCGACGGTGGGCAAGGGAAACGCGGCGAGCGCGCCAATCGTCGCGAGGAACTCCGGAATGAGGTCGCGGAATTCCGGTGGCATGTGCTCGCCCACGTCCGCACCCGCCGAAAAGTGTTTCCCGCGCGCGTCGAGCAGCACGGCTCGCAGCGCCGGCTCATCGGCGAGGGTGGCCAGCGCATCGCGCAGCTCGCCCAGCACACTCCTCGTCAGCACGTTCACGGGTGGATGGTCGAGCGTGAGGTGGCCCAGGCCGTCCGCGACGGTGCGATGCATGGTCACGAGACCGCTCCCAGTAACTGGCCGCCGTCAACCGGCAGGACCGCCCCGGTGATGAACGCGGCGCCGTCGGAACAGAGGAAATGCACCGCCGCCGCGACGTCTTCGGCGGTACCGGTACGACCGAGCGGCGTCCGCTCGACGGCCCGCCGGCGGGCGGCGTCGGGCAAACCACGTGTCATCGCGGTATCGATGAATCCCGGCGCCACCACGTTCACCGTGACATCGTCCCGCGCGAACTCGAGGGCCAGCGTGCGCGCGAGTCCGACCAGACCGGCCTTGGAAGCCGCGTAGTTCGCCTGGCCGAACTTGCCGCGCAGGCCGTTGATGGAACTGAGGAACACGACCCGTCCTTGCGGTGACCGCCGCAGATACGGGGCGGCCGCCCGTACCACGTGGAACGCGCCGGAGAGGTTCACGCGGAGGACGTCATCCCAATCCTCGGTCGACATCTTCCAACTCACGCGGTCGCGCACAATCCCGGCCGCACAGACGAGCCAATCCAGCCCACCGCGTTCCCGCACGATCGTATCGACGGCCTGCTCGACTTCCTCCTCGCGGGTGACGTCGGCTTCCACGCCGTGGTGTGCCTTCGCCGCCTCGTCGGGGAACCGGAGGTCGATCGTCGCCACCCACGCGTCACGCGTGAGCGCATCGGCAACAGCCCGGCCGATGCCGCGGCCCGCGCCGGTTACGAGAGCCGTTGGCCGCATACGCCGCAGAACTCATGGTCGGACGGGAGATTGTTGGACGAACAGCGCGCGCATCGTTTGACCGGCGGGCCCCATGGCAGCTCCGACGACGCACCCTGCGCGGCCCGTTGCCGCAACATCGCGTACCGCGGCGCGCGTTTCTCCACGAAGGCCTGCATCCCCTCGACCGGCTCCCAACATGCATAGTGCAGCGACAGCCAGTCCTGCGCGTGGCGCGCCGTGCTGTGCCACGCGTGGTCCTTCCAGAAGTTGGTCTGCTGCTTGGTGTAGCGGGTACACTCGGGGAACGACGCGAGCAGGCGGCCGGCGAGATCGTCGACGAATGTGTCGAGCCGGCTGAGGTCGATCCGGAAGCCGTCCTGGCCTTGCTGCGCCTGCTTGATCTCCGCGGCGCTTGCCTGCTCGATCCAGTCGTCGCCACGGCGGACCGATGGCACGACCCAGTTCACCAAACCCCAGTCCAGCGCCTTGTGGGCCGGGATCGGCTCGTTGAGGAACAGGATCTCGCGCGCGCGCTTGTCACCCACCACCAGCGGCAACCACTGGGTGGATCCCCCGCACGCGACCGACCCGACGTGCGTGCCGACCTGTTTGATCGTGGCGTGTTGCGCCATCACGGTCAGATCGCAGGCGAGCTGGCTCTCGTTGCCGCCGCCCACCGCCATCCCGTTGAGCCGCGCGATCACCGGCTTGCCGGTATTCAGGATGCTCTCGATGTACGCGCGAAACAGCGCCATGTACTTCCAGTAGTCGCGCGGCGTGCCGACGTAGCTCTCCGCGTACTCCTTGACATCGCCCCCGGTGCAGAACGCGCGGTCGCCCGCCCCGGTCATCACGATGACCCCGACCGCGTCATCGAAACTCGCGTCCTGAAAGGCGGTGGCGAGCTCTTCCAATGCTTCAGTCGAATAACAGTTATAGGCGTGCGGTCGGTTGATGGTGATGTGCGCGACCCCATCGGCTTTGCGATACAGCACGTCATGGAACGCGAACGAGTCAGCCGCATGGGGTCCGAATTTTCTCGTCATGGTCGCGGCGGTCGACATATCAGTCCCCCTACCAGATGGTCGGCGAAGGCCTCGCCGAGCGTGTCGGTGTGGATGGTGCCGTCGGGTTTGTACCACCGCGCGATCCAGTTGATGGCGCCGAGGATGGCGAACACGGCGATCTTGGGATCGATCGGTTTCAAGAGGCCCGCGCGCTGGCCGCGCTCCACGATGCGGCGCACGGCGCGCTCGTATCGGTCGCGAGCGGCGATGACCGTGGACTGGTGGCGCGGGGTCAGGGCGGACACTTCAAACGCGAGCGGGGAGCCCAGTAAGGTGTCGGTCATGACGCGCACGTGCTCCCGGATCACGTGGGCCAGTTGCTCCGGTGCCGAATCGAACCGCTGCTCCGCCTCCTCCAGCAGCCGATCGACTTCCGCCAGGGATTCGCGGTGACAGGCGTAGAGGATCGATTCCTTGTCCGGGAAGTAGTGGTACAGGGCCGTGTTGCGGATTCCCAGCCGCTCGGCAATATCGTCGAGCGTGGTGGCGTGGTATCCTTTCTCGCGGAACGCGCGCAACGCCGCCTCCTGAATCTCGGCGCGCCGGCGTTGCCGTTTTTCTTTGACCCGCGGGGAAACGATTGCCTCAGTCGGCATGGCGGATTTCTTTGAATGACGATTCAAATTTCGGACAGGTGCCTTGAAGTTCTCGTGAAGTTTTCGACAAGAGTCCTACAACGCGCACAGCGAGGTGCTACGTGAGGTCGAGTCGCTTCATCCTTGGGGCCACCCTCGTGGCCTGCGGCCCATTCGTGCCGGCTGGACCGGCCGCCGGCCAGACGATTGCCGCGCAGTATCGGGCGACCGCCGACCGCATTATCGACGCGGCGCTGGCGGACAGCGGGGCCTATGCCCGCCTGACCGAGCTGGTCGACCGGTTCGGCAGTCGGTTCTCCGGATCCCGGAGCCTCGAGCAGGCGATCGACTGGATCATCGATGAGATGCGGCGGGATGGGCTGCAGAACGTGCGGGGTGAGGACGCGATGGTCCCCGTATGGGTCCGGGGGGCGGAGTCGGCGGAGCTGATCGGGCCGCGGCGGCGGGAATTGCCGATGCTCGGGTTGGGCGGCAGCATCGGGACGCCGCCCGACGGGATCACCGCCGAGGTGTTGGTGGTGTCGAGTTTCGAGGATCTCCGGGCGCGCGCGGCGGACGCGCGGGGCAAGATCGTGCTGTTCGACGTCCCGTTCACGTCCTACGGTCGGACGGTGCAGTATCGCGGCCAGGGCGCCGTGGCCGCGGCGAGTGCGGGTGCCGTCGCGAGCCTGATCCGGTCGGTGACGCCCTACTCCCAACAGACGCCGCATACCGGGGCGATGCGGTACGCCGACACGGTCCGACGCATCCCGCACGCGGCCATCACGCTGGAGGACGCGGCAATGCTCCACCGGATGCAGAACCGGGGTGAGCGCATCGTCGTCCGGCTGGTGATGGGCGCCGACACGCTTCCCGATGCTCGGTCACGCAACGTCATGGGCGAACTGCTGGGTCGCGAACGGCCCGACGAGATCGTCGTGCTCGGCGGGCACATCGATTCCTGGGACGTCGGCCAGGGGGCGATGGACGACGGTGGGGGGGTCGTCGCCGCGTGGGAAGCCGTGCGTCTGCTCAAGCGGCTCGGGCTGACGCCGCGGCGCACGATTCGGGTGGTGGGTTGGACCAATGAAGAGAACGGCCTGCGTGGCGGCAACGCCTATCGCGATGCGCACCGCACCGAACCCCACGTGCTCGGCATCGAATCGGATGGTGGGGTGTTCAAGCCCGACGGGTTTGGATTCACCGGTTCCGACGCGGCGTTCGCCATCGTACAGCTGGTCGGTGGCCTGCTGGATCGGATCGAGGCGGGCACCATTACCCGCGGTGGCGGTGGGGCGGATATCGGCCCCATGATGCGAGAGGGCATGCCGGGGATGGGGCTCAGCGTCGACGGGAGGCGCTATTTCTGGTACCACCACACCGACGCCGACACCATCGACAAGCTGGATCCCGAGGAAATGGCGCGCTGTGTCGCGGCCATGGCGGTGATGGCCTACGTGGTGGCCGATCTGCCGGACGCGTTGCCCCGGCCGTAGGGGCGGCACTAGGTTCCCGGACATGCGCGAATTGACCGATGGGTCCACCGCCATCGTGCGGGGAGCGCTCGACGCCGGTTGCTCGTTCTTCGCCGGGTATCCCATCACACCGGCCTCGCCCATCCTCATGTCGATGATGCAGGAACTGCCGCGCCGCGGCGGGATCGCTATCCAGGGCGAAGACGAGATTGCGTCCATCGGCATGTGCATCGGCGCCGCCATGGCCGGTGCCGTCATGCGGTGGCTCGACATCCTGTCGATCGCGGCGCTGCTGTAGGACCACATCCTGATGCACGCGATGGAGCGAGGGATGCCCCACCCACCGCAACGCTGCCCGTGAGCAACGGTACCCACGCGTCGGCGTTCCGACCCGTCCCCTACATGGGCGTGATTTGGGTCGTCGCCGAGGCGATGAAGCGTGGCTTCCGCAACGGGGACCCGGATTGGTGCAACCTCGGCCAGGGCCAGCCCGAGGTCGGTACGATCGAAGGCGCGCCGGAACGGATCTCGACGATCAACCTCGAACCGCACGACCACGCCTACGGGCCGATCGGCGGGACCGACGAAATGCGACAGTTGGTCGCCGACCATTACAATCGCCTCTATCGGCGGGATCGCGCGAGCAAGTACACGAGGGACAACGTCACCGTCGCCTCCGGCGGCCGGTTGACCCTGTCGCGCGTCTTTGCCACGCTCGGGGCCGTGCGCGTCGGCTATCAGGTGCCGGATTACACGGCGTACGAGGACATGCTGGACTACCACCGGTATCGCATCACGCCCGTCGCCGTGCCGACGACCGTCGAAAGCGGGTTCGTGACGCCGGCGACGCAACTCGATCGCGTCGTCCGGGACCGGCGGCTCGACGCGTTCCTGCTGAGCAACCCGTGCAATCCGACCGGCCAGCTCGTGCGGGATGATGAGTTGGCGGGCTACGTCCGCATCGCGCGCGAACGGCACTGCACGATGATCCTGGACGAGTTCTACTCGCACTTCGTGTACACGCCGGCCGGCGCGGCCGGCGCGGGTCCCGTGTCCGGCGCCGCGTTCGTCGAGGACGTGGAACGGGACTCGGTGCTGCTGATCGACGGACTGACCAAGAGCTTTCGCTATCCGGGGTGGCGGCTTGGCTGGGTAGTCGGGCCGGCGGACGTGATCGAGCTGGTAAACCGGGCCGCGAGCGCCATCGATGGCGGCCCCAGTACGGCGGTACAGCGCGCGGCCTGTCAGGTGCTGGAGCCGGCCCGCGCCGATCGGGAGACCACGGCGTTACGCAGCGTGTTCGTGCGGAAACGGAACCTGATGTTGGAGCGACTACGCGCGATGGGTATCGTCTGCCCGCACGCGCCCGGCGGCACGTTCTACGTGTGGGCGGATATCGGGAACCTGCCGCCGCCGCTGAACGACGCGGACCGGTTCTTCCGCGCGGCGCTCGATCGCAAGGTACTCACCGTGCCGGGACGGTTCTTCGACGTCAATCCCGGTGGGGAGCGGGTCAACGGCCAGGAGTACCAGCGGTGGGTGCGGTTCTCGTTCGGTCCGCCGGCAGACAACGTGCGGCTGGGGCTCGACCGACTCGCGGAGCTGATCGCGGAGGCCTAGGACCTAGGCGGTCAGCCGGCGCGGTGCAGGGCGGCCTGTCCGCGACCCCGCGCCTGGCGCCGTGCCGTCGCGCGCTGCGTCGCCTCGTTGGACCAGGCCGGCACCGACTGGATGCCGCCGTTCGTCTCGGCCAGGAACGCCGCGAGGGTGCGCACCGTCGGGAAGCGGAACATGTCGGTGGGCTCGAGCGTCCGGTTGATGGCCCGTTCGAGCCGGTCGCGCGCCCTCAGCGCCAGCAGCGAACATCCGCCCAGGTCGAAGAAGTTCTCCCGCGGCCCCACCGAGGCGACGTGCAGCACGTCCGCCCAGATCGCGGTGACCGCGCGTTCGAGTTCCGCGACGCTCACCGGGATCGTCGCGCCGGTCCCCGGCGCCGGCGATGCGGGCCCGCCCGGGGCGGTACGCGCCGTGACCGCCGTGCCCTCGCGAATGATCTGCGCCGGCACGCCCAGCACGGTCGCCCCCGCCGGCACGTCCTGAATGACGACCGATCCCGCGCCGATCGTGGCCCATTCCCCGACAACGACTTCCGGCAGGACGGTGGCGTTGGACCCGACGTAGACACCGGCGCCCAACGCCACGCGCGCATTGAGCACCGCGTTGGCCGCGACGACACAACCCGGTCCCACGCGGCACTCGTGTCCGACCACCGCCCCCATGAATATCACCGACCCCGCCCCAATGACGATATCCGGGCCGAGCACGGCATGCTGGTACGCCATGATGTCGCCGTCCGTCTCGACGCCGAGGAGATCGATATCGGGCTCGATCAAACTGGCGCACGGAATACCGGACGCCACGATCCGCTCGCGTACCATCGCGCGTTTCGCCGTGGTCCGGGCGACGAGGTTCACGACCTCGTCCCGCGCCGGATCGGCCCGGGCAAGGTGCGCCAGCGGGCCCACGATCTCCACGCCGATCAGAGTGCGCCCGAGCTTGGTCGGGTCGTCGTCCAGCAAAACCACGTTTGTCCAGCGGTGCTCCGCCTGATTCACACGCAGGGCGAGTCGCACGCCCTCGGCGTTGCCGGCGCCACACAGGAACAACGTGCCCTTGGTCGTCATGCGCGTCGCGCTCCGGTTGGCGTCAGCTCGCCAGCGGCTCGACGGCCGGGCGCGCGGTGAACGGCCGCTGCGTCGGACGGATGCGGGCGGCGGCGCCGGTCATCCAGTCCGTGCACGTGAGACATCGTTCGGGGAGTTCCTCGAACCGATGGTCGAGGTGCTTCCGACGGTACCCGCCGAGGCGGCCCCACAGTACGGCGAGCGACTCGTCCCACGCATTGCCCGCGCCTTCCTCTCCCTCGGTGTCGCCGGGACACCGCGGAACGCGTCCATCCCAGAACACGTGCATCATGGTGAGCGACCAGGGGCAGGGAATGCGCTCCTCCAGCGGTACGCACAGTGACGTCTCGAACTTCCCGCCCCAACTCAGCTTGTTGCGTACCTTCACGGTCGCGCCGCGCTCGAGCCAGTACTGGGTGAACTCCTCGGTCTCATGTTCGTTCTCGTCCATCACGATGAACTGCACCTGGATCTCGGGGCCGACCGACCGCCGGTCGCGCGCCGCCAACAGGTGTTCCACGTTGGCATAGGCGACATCGCGCAGCGCGTTCACCCGGATGGCCTCGTACACCGGCGCCGACAAGCCATCGATCCCGATCACGATCAGATCCACTCCGGTGTCCATCAGCGGACCGGCCAGTTCCGGCGTGAGCAGCATCCCGTTGGTATTCACGTTCAACGAGGTCAGACCGACCGATTTGCCGTACCGGAGGAATGTCATGAGCCGCTCGGGCTCGAGCAGCGGTTCCCCGCAAAACGAGAACCAGCACTCCGTGGCCGGCGCGCGCTCCGCAATCTCGTCGGCGCATTTCTCCCACAGTGGCACCGGCATGATCCCCTTGGGCCGGCGCATGGTGGGATGGTGGCACATGAAGCACGCGAGGTTGCACTCCGCGCACACTTCAACGGCGAACTTCTTCGGGAACGCGAACTCCTGTAACGTGGCTTCGATCGAGGCAAGATCTGGTCTTTTCATACCTGCGTCCGGAAAAAGATCGATGGCTTTCCGCCGCACTATGGCAAATTGAGAGCCTGATTTGCCCATTCGACGCAGGTGATGATTCTGCAAACGGTTGACTGATTTCCGATAAAATCGCTCGGTTTGCTTGCCGCTGCGCGCAAGCGACGATTATGGCCGGCGACATCGCTTCATCGACGCCACACTCGCGACGCACCATGAGGGAATGATGAAGATGCGGATGCCCGTCCGAGCCCGTCGCCAGCGTAAAACCGAGCAAGTGACTCGTCTATCGATGGCGAGAAGAGCTGCCGAGCGGGCTACGAAGGTCGACGAGATCCCGATCGCGCCTCAAGGAACCACACCATGCCCGCGCAACACCAACGCGCGCGCATCGGCGTCGTTCGTGACGAGTGCGATCTCCTTCCGCGCGAGGGTGAGCGTCGCCGTGAACGTGAGCGACGCCGGCGTGGCGGTCTCGTCGTTCGCGTTGCCCGCGCCGAGTAGCCGGAACCGTACGTCGACATGATACGTGCCTGGCTCGAGCGCGATCTCCCGATTCACGTATAGCGGCCGGTCGGCGCGCGCTCCGGCCGCGCGGACGGTATCGTCAATGACGACTGCCCCGTCCAGCCGTACCTCGAGCCCGTACGGCAGGACGCGGCCTTCACACACTTCTTCCCGTCGCATGTGCGCCGGCAGCGCGGCGATTTCTGCAGGGCTGAGCCGACGGCATTCGTCGACCTGCACGCCTCGCGTACGCCACGCCAGACGCAACAACGCGTGGTCCGCCGTGTCCTCCGCCCAGGGGACATGCGACAGCGCCGCGAGCGACGCGGTACCCGCCAGGGCCACGAGCGTACCGACGATCACCCGCGCGATCACGGGGTGACCTCCTCCGGTACGGGCTCGCATTCCAGGTCGATCTCGATGTCCGTCTCGACGCCCGGTTGGTCGAGCGCCGCCACGCGTGCGTGCAGCACGTTGACCCCGTCGAGCACCCGTCCGCGTTCGCCCTCGCCGGCGTACACGACCAGGATGCGGCGCCTGTCTACCCGTTGCTTCAGCTCCGCTTCCCGCCCGAAGTACATCCGTTGCTCGAGCCACTTCGGTCCCTCACGGTTCCGGCAGTCGCGCGGCGGGCACGAGGCGATCAGCACCCCGCCAACGCCGGAGCGGAGCAGGTACTCGATCACCGACGAGTGCAGGTTGCCCAGACAGTCGACGTCGTGTACCCGCACGCCGGCCACCGCGACTTCCGTCGATACCCGTCCGGCACCGTGCGTGCACGCGATCACCACGGCGGCCCGATGGTCCGCGGGAAGCGCGGCCACGAACGCCTTGACGCCGGCGAGTTGATCCCGCCCGGTGCGCCCCCGCGGCCCCACGCCCATCGGCGCGCACGATCCGGAACAGATTCCGCAACTCACGCAGAGTGCCGGGTCGACCCGCGCCACGAACTCCGCGCGGCCGTCGTCCCGCGGCACCATCGAAATCGCTTCGTACGGACAATCGAGGTAACAGGTCCGACACCCCGTACAGAGTCGCTCGTCCACCACGGACGGCGCACGCCGAACGCCGCGCGGTTTGACGATCCACGGAATCGCCAGCAGGGCGGTCGAGACCACGATGGTCCCGATCCAGGCAAGCCATGCGGGCAGCGGCCGCGTGAACGGCAGCCAGAAATTAAAGAACCAGTCGAACGGCGCGCGCTCGGCCACGCGGAACAGATCGGCCTCGGGGCCGATGGAGGCGGGCACGAACACGCTCAACGCGAGCAGCAGGAGGACCACCCCCCACGTCAGCGGCCGTGGTGGGAGCAGCAGGGGTCGCGCGATGCGGGCCACGTGGACCCAGAGAATGAGCCCGACAGCCACCGGCAGCGCGACGTGGAGAAACAGATTGAGGAAGAAGAACGCGCTCGGAATCTCGAGATCGCCCACGAAACTCCGCCCGATCGGTTCGGAGAACAACGGCAGGACGTCGAGGAATCGCGCGCCCTCCCGCGCCAGCGTCAGGCCCTGGGCGTCCCACACCATCACGTAGCCGGTCCACCCGCACACGAGCACGACGAACAGCAAAACCAGGCCGGATACCCATGCCAGCGCGCGCGGGCCCCAGCTGCGGTCCTGTGCGAACATGCGAAACGCGTGCACCGCCACGGCCACCACCGCCGCGTCGGACGCGTAGCGGTGGAACGAGCGAATCCAGCCGCCTAGCCACCGCTGGTCAGCCAGTCTGGCCACCGAGCCATATGGCTCGCCGATACGATAGAAGAAGAGAAGGTAGACCCCGGTGATCAAGACGACCCCGAGCAACGCCACCGCGATCGTCCCGCTCTGATACAACGGGTTATGCCGCCAGCCGTACAGGCGGTTGCACGCCGCGTCCAGCGGGGCCAGGACGCGGCGGGAGCATCGTTGCAGCGCATCACTGATTCGGGGCACCGGTCCTCTCCAAAGGGTCTTGCGGAATCTAATTAGGATATTAATATGATAATGTCAACATTGGTACCTCCCGGGGGATTCGAGGTCCGTCAATGCTCTCCAATACCGCCGAATACGCGCTCCGAGCCGTGCTGTATGTCGCGCAGCACGAGGGACTTGGGTTAGTGCGCGTGAATGAGGCGGCCGACGCGCTCGACATCCCGAAGAACTACCTGTCGAAGGTCTTCCACGAATTGGCGCGGGGTGGCGTGCTGGAGTCGTCGCGTGGCCAACATGGGGGATTTCGGCTGGCGCGACCGGCGGGCAAAATCTCGTTGCTGAACATTGTCTCGCGGTTCGATCAGATCAGCGAGCGGCGCCGCTGCCTGCTGGGCAAGGACCGATGCAGCGATCACACCGCCTGTCTGGTGCACGAGCGGTGGAAGGACGTGTCGGAGCAGGTTGCCACCTTTTTCCGCGTGACGACGGTGGCCGACCTGATGGACGGCGTGAGCAGCGCCGCATAACCGAAGCGAAGGAGGTGGCACGCATGGCTGATTCGAACGCCGACCCGACGGAATCGTCGCAGGACATCCCGCTCGGTCAGCGCCTGTTCGACCGTCCGTTTCTGCTCTTGGTGGCCGGGCTGGTCGTCATGGCGGTCTTCTATACCCTGTGGGGGTTGTGGGAAGTGATGTCGCTTTCACAAGCCCCGTTGCCTTGACCACGGAGCACGCGAATGCATACCGGACTCGTATCGCCGAAAGGGATTTGGTGGAAACCGGCGCATAAGGCGGAGAAGATCTGGGTCGCGATCGCCTTTGCCTGGTGCATGGTCCTCTTCGCGATGATGCCGCTGTGGCATTTCAAAGGCGGCCAGAACCCATCGGGGATCCGCCACAAGGTGACCGCGGCGGCGTACGCGCGGCGCACCCAGGAGTTCATCAGGACATATCAGGTGGGGACGGACGCCGGGATTCCGGTCGTCGAGCCCCCGCCCGGGAGCGACGTCTACCTCCAAGCGACCTCGTTCAGCTGGACGCCGGTGCTCCGACTCCGGAAGGACGCCGAGTACATCATGCATCTCTCGTCGCTGGACGTGAACCACGGCTTCAGCCTGTCACCGGTGAACATCAACTTCCAGGTGGTGCCCGGCTACGACTACGCGCTCAGGGTCACCCCCAACGAGGCGGGTGAGTTTCAGATCGTGTGCAACGAGTTCTGCGGGATCGGCCATCACCTGATGGTCGGCAAGATCATCGTGATCGACGGGGACGCGACCGCGTCCGCGGGAGGTGGGGAATGAACGGATCGTTCCGAACCTGTCCGACGACCGGGCTCAAGGTTCACGCGCAGGCCGACGCGCTGATCAAGGCCAACGCGGTGGTCGCCACCGTCGCGTTGCTGATCGGCGGCATCACGGCGGTGCTGGTGCTGCTGACGCGCTGGCAGGCGGTGCACCTCCTCCCGGCGGACTTGTTCTATCGCGTGTTGACGGTGCACGGGATGAACATGCTGATCTTCTTCATCCTGTTCTTCGAGATGGCGGTCCTGTACTTCGCCAGCGCGGTGCTGCTGAATTCGCGGGTGGCGACCCCGCGCCTCGCCTGGGCGGCGTTCGGCCTGATGGTGCTCGGGACGGTGATGGTCGAATGGACCATGTTTACCGGTCGCGCCGACGTCCTGTTCACGTCCTACGTGCCGCTCCGCGCGCATCCCGCGTTCTATCTCGGCGTGATCCTGTTCGCGGTGGGCGCGTTAATCGTCACGTCCATCTTCTTCGGTACCTTGGTCGTCGCCAAGCGCGAGAAGACCTACGAGGGATCGGTCCCGCTGGTGACGTTCGGCGCCGCCACCGCGGCCATCATCGCGGTCATCACGCTGGCACATGGCGCGGCCATCTACATCCCCACCTTCCTGTGGTCGATCGGCGTGATGCACGTCGATGCGCAGGTCTACCGGCTGGTCTGGTGGGGACTGGGGCACTCATCGCAGCAGATCAACGTCGCGGCGATGGTGTCGATCTGGTACCTGCTGGGTGCGCTCACGATTGGCGCGGTGGTCGTCAATGAGAAGGTCAGCCGTTCGGCCTTCGTGCTCTACGTGTTGTTCATCTCCATGGCCTCGGCGCACCACCTGCTGGTCGACCCGGGCATGGGGTCGGCGTGGAAAGTGTGGAACACGAGTTACGCCATGTACCTGGCGGTCCTGGCGTCGATGATCCATGGGTTCACCGTGCCGGCAGGTATGGAGGTCGGTCAGCGGCTGCGGGGGTACGCCAAGGGCTCGTTCGAGTGGCTCCGCAAGGCGCCGTGGGGTGATCCCGGGTTTTCGTCCCTGGTGTTCTCGGTCATCATCTTCGGGTTCCTCGGCGGCATCACCGGCGTCACGTTCGGGACGGAGCAGATCAACATCATCGCGCACAATACGCTACGTATCCCCGGGCATTTCCACGCGACGGTCGTGGGCGGCACGGCACTCGCCTTCATGGGAGTGACGTACTACGTGATTCCCCTGATCTTCCGCAAGCAAGTGGCGTTCTTCCCGCTCGCCAAGATCCAGCCCTATCTGTTTGCGGGCGGCATGGTGGTCTTCTCGATGGCGATGACCTTCGTCGGCACTTTCGGCGTGCCGCGGCGCCACTGGGACATCACGTTCCAGCAGGCGCCGTTCGACGTCCAATTCGCCCCGGCGGTCGATCTGTTGCTCGGCATCATGGCGCTCGGCGGCCTGATTGCCGCGCTCGGCGGCGGGATCTACATCCTCGTCACCGTCTGGTCGGTATTTCTCGGCAAACCGATGGCTGAAGGGAGGACGGCATAATGCCTTTCGACGGCGTACCGCAGGGAATCATCAACCCCCCGGGCCAACCGGCCGCGGGGGACGGTCCCGAGCATGCCAAGGCGCCCGGGACCCTGATACTGGTGTTCGTCTTTCTGGCGGCCTTTGTCGTGTACTACTTCGTGAACTGGAAACTGCTCTCGTTCCTGTGGAAGGTGGGATAGTTCGCATGTCCGCGCGCGAGCGGTGGGGAGTGACCGCGCTGGGCGCCGTCGTTGCCGTCACGCTCGCGTGGTGGGCGCTGGCGTTGTGGCCGCTTTCCACCGAGGCGCCGTCGTGGCTGGTGCGCACGCGCTCGGTGTGCTTCAACACGACCGCGACCGGGCTGCCCGATGCCGGCGGCTGGTTGCTGCTGGCCGGACAACCGCTCGGCATGCTCGGGTTCCTGTTCGTGGTGTGGGGCGCGGCGGTGCGTGACGGGATGCGCGCGCTCGCGCGTGGGTGGCCCGGTCGATTCTCGCTGGCGGCGGCGGCGGTCACGCTGGTCGCCGGATCCGGCGCCGCGGCGTGGCGGGTGGCCGACGCCCAGTCGCGCCGGGATTTCGCCGCCGGCGACGTGCCCGGCACCTATCCCCGGCTCGACTGGCCCGCGCCGCCGTTCGCGCTGGTCGATCAGCACGGCGAAGAGGTCACCCTCGACGACTTCGACGGCCCGCTCCTCGTGACGTTCGCGTACGCACATTGTGAAACGATCTGTCCGTTGATCGTGCACGACGTGCTCGATGCCCGGCGCCGCCTGGAGCCAACGGTCGAGCTGGATGTCGTGATTGTCACGCTCGATCCGTGGCGTGATACGCCCGAACGGTTGGCGCACGTGGCGCGCCAGTGGAACCTGGGCGACCGCGAACGCGTGCTGAGCGGGCCGGTGGCCGACGTCGAGGTCGTGCTGAACGCGTGGCGCGTTGCCCGCTCGCGCGATGAACGCACCGGCGACGTCGTCCATCCGAATCTCAGCTATGTGGTGGATCGTGCGGGGCGGGTCGCCTACGCGGTGAATGGCGGCGTTGACGCCATCGTCACGCTCGTCGAACGGCTGTGATGTCCACCAAGGCGCACCCCCGCCAACCTGCCGGCCCGCCGATGACACGCTCCCTGATCGAGTTCACCAAACCGGGCATCACCCGCATGGTGGTGCTCACGGCGGCTGCCGGGTACCTGCTCGGCATGACCGGATCGCTCGACATCCTGGTGTTCATCCATACCCTCGTGGGGACGGCGTTGGTCGCCAGTGGCACCAATGCGCTCAACCAATGGCTCGAGCGCGATGCCGATGCGTTGATGCACCGCACGAGGAATCGGCCGATCCCGTCTGGCCGGCTGGCCGCGGGCCCCGCGCTCGTGTTGGCGATCGGCCTGTCGCTGGCCGGCGTCGGGCAGCTGTACGTGTTCGTCCATCCGCTGCCGGCGCTGCTGGCGGCCATCACGGCCCTGAGCTACGGATTCGTGTACACGCCGCTCAAGCGCCGCACGTCGCTCTCCACGCTCATCGGTTCCGTGCCCGGCGCGCTGCCGATTCTCGGTGGGTGGGCGGCCGCGCGCGGAACGGTCGACCTTGGCGGCTGGATGTTGTTCGCCATCTTGTTTCTATGGCAGGTGCCGCATTTTCTCGCGTTGGGCTGGTTGTACCGGGAGGACTATCGCCGCGGCGGATTCCGCCTGCTGGCGGTGATCGATCCGGACGGCGGGTCGTCGGGACGGCAGGCGCTGCTGTACGCGGGCGTCCTGGTTCCGTCCAGCGTGTTGCCGGCGATGTGGGGACTCGCGGGCGGCTTGTACCTCACGGCGGCCCTCGTCGCCGGGCTGACGCTCGTGATGCTGGCGGCGGGGTTTGCGCGCCAGGCGAGCGTGGCGCGGGCACGGCGGCTGTTCCTCGGGTCTCTGGCCTACCTGCCGCTGGTACTCGCCGCCATGGTGCTCGACAAGGTCGTCGGCTAGCCCATCTCCTTCCGCCGCCGCTCCGCCGCGTTGACCAGCGCGTCCTTGACGCCCGCGCACACTTCGCACAACGCATCGACGTCCTTCTTGGACAATTCGTAGAGCTGGCAATTGGTGACTGCTCGCACCGTCGCCGTCCGCCGCTCGGCGGTGAGCAACGCCATCTCGCCGAAGAAATCACCCGCGTAGAGCGATGCCAGCCGGTCTTCCCGTCCGTCGCTCCCAATCAAGACCGCCACGACACCGCGCGCGATGAGAAACAGCGACGACCCCCGGTGTCCCTGCCGGATCACGTCCTCGCCTTCGAGCACGGTGCGCGGCACCAGCGCCGTCACCAGCCGATCCAGATCGGCGTCGCCCACGTTGGCGAAGAACGGGACCCGCGCCAGGATGTCGGCGGGATGGGGTTCGAGCGCCGCAACCGTTTCGCGCGCCAAGCGGCGCTGGGCGCGCTCGATGACCCGGCGGGCATCACGCGCCACCCCCTCGGGAATCCCGCCGGTCTGGGTCAGCGCGAGCAGCGCGTCGTGCTCGCCGTCCAGTGCCATGCGGCGCGCGGTCTGTTGCTGGACCGCGCGGGCATACTCCGGGAAGTGTTCGGCCATGCGGTCGATCCGCGCCAGCGCCGCCGCGCCGATCTCGACGAACGCGGCGGCAAACTCCTCGATCACGCCCTCGTCGATCCCGCTCAATCGCCCGAGTCGCGCGACCTCCGCGATCACCTTGGCACTGGCCTCGTGGACGGCCGTGTCGTGCTCGTACGTCGCGGCCAGCGCCCGCAACCGGTGGCGGTGCACCATCCGGCTCCGCGGCAGCGCGAATCCCAGCACGCGCATGAACGCGTCCGCCACGCGCACTTCGAGCGGCGAGGCCGTCGGGTGTGCCCGCGGGATGTGGCCGGCCTTGAGCCGATCGCGCCGGAGATCGATGCCGAGCTCCAACTCGCGCAATACGGGCTCCGAGATGGACCCATGGTCGAACAGATGGCGATACACCACACGCTCAGCCGAAAGCGCCTCCGACCAGAGGACCCGCTCCATGTCTTCCGGGCGGCACGCGTCGCGGAGCGCGGTCATCTGGTGCTCGACCTCCGCCAACTGCGCGCGATACTCCGTCTCGATGTCCCCCACGACCCGGCGGGAGTAATGCCCCGCCGTCTTGAGGTTCTCGATGCGGGCGAGCGCCTCGTGCTTGCCGGCGAGTGCGGCCTGCGTGCGCGCCATCCGCTCGGCGAGGTCGGGTGCGCTGAGTCCCAGGAACCGGATCAACGGACCCATCGTGGGACCCCCGGTCAGCATCGTGAACAGCACCATCCCGACCGCCAACGCCACCATCAGCTCCCGTTGGGGGAAATCCGGCGCGAGACTCAACACCAGCGCCAGTGCCACGGCGCCGCGCAGGCCGCCCCAGAACACCACCACCCGATACTTCCAATCGACCGGCTCGGATCCCGGCAAGCGGGCCACGATCGGCATGAGCCCGAACACGGCGATGATACGCGCCAGCAGCGCCGCGACGATGACCCACGCGATCGGATACCGATGGGCCCAGACGGACGCGGGCTCCACGGCCATCCCGACCATCAGGAAAATGAGGCTGTTGGCCACGAACGCGGCGTAGTCCCAGAATTGGTGCAGATACGCGCGGACTTCGGGGGTGAACCGCGTGGACCCGAGCGTGCCGACGACGATGCCGGCGCCGACGGTCGCCATCACGCCGGACACCTCGAGGTAATGGTCCGCCAGAATGAACGCGGCGTACGCCACGACGGTCGACAGCGCCACCTCGACCAGCGGGTCGTCGTCGGCCAGGGCGATCGAGCGGACCATGACGTATCCCACCAGCGCGCCCACCGCCAGCCCGCCCAGGAACACGACGAAGAACTCGATGACGCCTTCCCCCACCGTGGCCGCGCTGAACGCCACGCCGCCTGCGACGATCGCCAGGATGATCTTGAACAGCACGATCGCGGTCGCGTCGTTGAACAGGCTCTCGCCTTCGACCAGAATCGTGAGTCGCTTGGGGGCGCCTACTTCCTTGAAGAGCGCAATGACCGCGACCGGGTCAGTGGCGGAGATCAGCGCGCCGAACAGCAGCGCCGCGCCCATCGATAGCTCGGTGACCCCGGCCAGCAACCCGCCCACGATCGCGGTCGAGAGTAACAGACCCGGCGCCGCGAGCATGAGCACCGGGCCCAGGTTCTTGGACAGCAGTCGCACATCGAGGTTGAACGCCGACTCGAAGATCAGCGTCGGCAGGAACACGAACAGGATGATCTCGGGCGACAGCGTGAAATGACTGATGGGTTCCAGGGCCTGACTGCCCTCGGATACCCATCCCAGCAGCAGCCCGACCAACACGAGCCCGACCGTATACGGCAGGTTGGTGCGTTTGAGCCCCATCGCCGCCGCCGCGGCGACGAGCAGCAGCGCGACGATCCCGATGACGCCGGCTACGATCGACTCAGATCCCATCGGCCCCCCAGCCGCTGCACCAGACGTTCGCGTCCCGCCGCATCCGCCATCACGATGAGCGCCATCCCGGGTTCGAGCACGGTGTCAGGCGGCGGCTTGAATTCGAATCTCCCGTCCGGATGTCGTGCGGCCAGCAGGACGGTCCCGTCGAGGTCGCGAAAGCCAAGGGCCTCCACGGTCTTCCCGGCGCCAGTCCCGTCGGTGGGCACGACGACCTCCTCCACCCGCAGGCTGCCGCCTTTGTCCCGCAGCATCTGGTCGAGGAACGACACCACTTTGGGGCGCACCAGTTCCGAGGCCATACGCAACCCGCCTATCCGGCTGGGGCTCACGATCGCATCGGCACCCACCGACCGCAGTTTGCTCTCGGTTTCGCTGCGCTCGGTGGCCGCGATGATGCGTGCCTTGGGCGCCAGCCGGCGCGCGGTCAGCACGCCGAGCACGTTGTCCTTGTCTTCTTTCATGGCGAACACGATGCCCGCCGCTCGGTCCGTCCCCGCCGTGAGCAGCACGCCCTCCTCGCTGGGGTCGCCGGTGACCGCCGGCACCTCGCCGACGTGGTTCAGGGCCGCCTCGAGCATCTCCTCCGTCGGCACGACGAGGACCGTGGGGCGTCCGCTCTTGACCAGTTCCTCCGCCACGTACCATCCGGCGGCCGCGTCACCACACACGACATAATGGTCCGACAGTTGGGCGATCGAATTCTGCATCCGGCGTCTCCGGAAGATGTGGTGAAGCTGCCCCTCGATCACGAACGCGGCCAGCATCGGCACCGTGTACGCCACGATGCCCATCCCAATCAACAACAGCGCGATGGTAAACAGGCGACCGGCCGGGTTCCCCGAGAGGTCGATGATCTCCCCGAAGCCGACGGTGGTCAGCGTGATGACGGTCATGTAGACCGCGTCGATCAGGCCGTGGCTGCCGCGGCCGAGCAGCACGAACCCGAGCACGCCAACGCCGGTGACGAGCACGAGCGCACCTACGGCCAATCGGAGCCGGCGGCGCAGCCGGTTGAACTCCGCGTCACTCCCGGCGGGAGGGCGGTTCCGTGGCGATGGCCCGAGTTGCATGCCGGCTCGTGGAAGAAGGAGATTGGCGCCAGGCTCGCGCCATCGTGCCCCACTGCAATATGTTAGTCCCCGCCGAGAGTCAACCATGACCGCCCGCGACCGCCGCGACCGCCCGTGACCCCCGAGGAATCCCATGCGTGCCATCCCGATCGTTCTTCTCGCCTACGTCTTCGCCATGCCCGCCGCCGGGCAACAGCGAGGCCTCAAGCTGTACATCTCCGCCGACATGGAGGGTGTGGTGGGGGTGGTGACCGGCGATCAGCTTGGACCGTCGGGCTTCGAGTACCAGCGGTTCCGCGAATTCATGACCAACGAAGTCCTGGCGGCGATCCGCGGAGCCAGGGCGGCGGGCGTCACCGAGATCGTCATCAGCGACTCCCATGGGAACGGGGAAAACCTGTTGATCGAACGCCTGCCGGCCGATGTCACGGTCGTCAGATCGTGGCCGCGTCCGCTGGGGATGATGGAAGGGATCGACTCGACCTTTGACGCCGTGATCTTCGTGGGGTACCACGCCGGAACCACCAATCCCGCCGGCGTGCGGGCGCACACCATCTCGAGTGCCCGGTTTGCCGACGTGCGACTGAACGGACGGTCGATGCCGGAAGGAGGGCTCAATGCGGCCATCGCCGGCCATTTTGGTGTGCCGGTGATCCTGGTGACCGGCGACGACGCGGCGGTGGACGAAGTGCGGAGCGCGGTCGGCCGGATCGACGGGGCGGTCGTCAAGTGGAACATCAGTTTTCATGCCGCCCGCACGCTGACACCCGACGCCGCGTATACCCTGATCGAGGAGCGGACCCGCAGCGCGCTCGGTCGACTCCCGCAGTTCCGGCCGTTCGTGGTCCCGGGGCCGGTGACCCTCGACGTCCGTTTCAAGAACTACCAGCCGTCCCAGGTACTCGCCTACCTCCCCATCGTCACGCGACCCGATGCGCACAGCATCCGCTACGTCGGACCGGATATCCTGGCCGTCGAGCGGTTTCTCAACTTCATGACCAACTACGACGCGAACGCGATACCGTAGTCGGCGACGGTCGAGGACGGCCGTCGGCACCTGGCTCCGCGTGCGCGCGGAACGTATCGTACGCGAGGCCTGTCCTCCCGGAGAAGATCCATGACCGACAACGTGTACAAGACGATCGAGCTCTATGGCTCGTCGAAGGTTGGCATCGAGCAGGCCATTCAGAATGCGCTGTCCAAGGCGTCGGGCACGATCCGCGAGATGCGCTGGTTCGAGATGGTCGAGGTCCGCGGTCAGATCGCCGATGGCGCGGTGGCGGTGTGGCAGGTGGGTGTGAAGATCGGCTTCACGCTCGATGGCTAGCCTCCGTCGCGGGGCCGCGGCCCTCGCCGCGCTGGCGGGTGCGGCGGGGTGTGGGGACTCCGGCAACCACGCCCCGCGTGCCGACTACCAACCGGTGGTGGCGGAGTTGCGCGCCTTCATCGAGCACGAAATGGCCGACAAGCGCATCCCGGCCATCTCGATCGCGCTGGTGGACGACCAGGAAATCGTGTGGGCTCGTGGGTTCGGCTACGCCGATCCCGACGACCGCGTCCCGGCCACCGCCCAGACGGTCTATCGCGTTGGGTCGGTCTCCAAGCTGTTCACCGATCTCGCGGTGATGCAGCTGGTCGAACTCGGCCGGATCAACCTCGACACCGCCGTGCAGACCTACCTGCCGGCGTTCACGCCCGAGAATCCGTACGACACGCCGATCACGTTGCGGGAACTGATGTCGCATCGCGCCGGCCTGGTGCGCGAGCCGCCGGTGGGACACTACTTCGATCCGACCGAGCCCTCGCTCGCCGCGACGATCGGGAGCCTGTCCCACACCAGGCTGGTCTACCCGCCGACCGACCGGATCAAGTACTCCAACGCGGCCATCGCGACGGTCGGGTACGTGCTCGAGCGGTTGAACGAAGAGCCGTTTGCCAGGTACGTCGCGCGGGCCGTGCTCGATCCGTTGCGCATGGAACGCAGCTCCTTCGAACCGGGACCGGCCATCGTCTCGCACCTGGCGACCGGATACATGTGGTCGTATCACGGCGTAGCGCAACCGGCGCCGACGTTCCAGTTGGGCATGGCGCCGGCTGGGAGCATGTACGCGCCCGTGACCGATCTGGCGTGGTTTCTCACCGCGTTGTTCGCCGGAGGGCAAGGCGAGCGGGGTCGCGTCATCGACCCGGGGACCTTGGACAAGATGTTCACTCCGCAGTTCGCCGATTCGGGTGCCACGTCCGGGTACGGGATCGGGTTTTCGCTTGGCACGATCGACGGCGAGCGGACCATCGGACACGGCGGGGCGATCTACGGGTTCTCGACCCAAGTGGCGGCCCTGCCCGGCCCGAAACTGGGCGTCGCGGTCGCGTCCTCGATGGATGTGACCAATGCGGTCGTCAACCGCATCGCCGACCATGCGTTGCGGCTGATGCGTGCCCGGCGTGACGGACGGCCCTTCCCGCGCGCCGAGACGACGGGCCCGGTGCCCGATTCCGTCCTCGCGGGGGTGGCTGGCCGGTATGCCGGTGGCGGGAATACCATCGATATCGTCCGGCACGGCGCCGACCTCCACGCGTGGATCGACCGGCCCGGATTCCGCGTGCGGCTGCGCGCGATCGGGGACACGCTGGTCGTCGACGATCGGCTGTGGTATGGACCGCGTCTCGTACCGATCGATGGCGGGCTGGTCGCTGGCGGCGACACGTTGCGCCGCGTGCCGAACCGGCTGCCGCGCGCCGCGCCGGCCCGATGGGTTGGATTGATCGGCGAGTATGGCTGGGATCACAACACGCTGTTCATCCTGGAGCGCGACGGAGTGCTGCACGCCCTCATCGAGTGGTTCTTCCTCTATCCGTTGCACGAGGTGTCACGCGATGTGTTCGCGTTTCCCGAGTGGGGGCTGTACGCCGGCGAGCGAGTCGTATTCGAACGCGGCGAACGCGGTCCGGCGGGCGCGGCCGTGGCGGCGGGTGTGCGGTTCGAGCGCCGGCACGTCGGCACGGAACAGGGAGAGACGTTCCACATCGATCCCGTCACCCCGGTGGCCGACCTGCGAGCGGCCGCGCTGGCGGCCGCACCCCCGGTGCAGCCGGACACCCTGCGCGATCCCGAACTGGTGGAGCTGCGGGCGCTCGACCGGACGATCCGATACGACATCCGCTATGCGTCGACCGACAACTTCATGAGGGCGCTGTTCTACGATACCGCGCGTGCGATGCTCCAACGCCCGGCCGCCGAAGCCCTGGTTCGCGTACATCAGCGACTGCGGCGTGCGGGGTACGGGCTGCTGATCCACGACGCGTACCGGCCCTGGTATGTCACCAAGATGTTCTGGGACGCGACGCCGGAGGCACAGAAGATCTTCGTGGCCGATCCCGCCGCGGGGTCGCGTCACAATCGGGGCGCCGCCGTCGACCTGACGCTGTACGAGTCGGCGACCGGCCGGCCGGTGGAGATGACCGGCGGCTATGATGAGTTCTCCGATCGCTCGTTCGCCGAGTATCCCGGCGGGACCTCACGCCAACGCTGGTTGCGCGAACTGCTGCGGACGACGATGGAAGCGGAGGGGTTCGCGGTCTACGAGTTCGAGTGGTGGCACTTCGACTATCGGGATTGGCGCGCGTACCCGGTGCTGAACGTCCAGTTCGGCGACGTGCCATAGCCCGCGCCGCGCGGCTCCCGAACGCCGGTGGTGCCACCGGCCCGCCCCCACCGTTGCGCCGACGCGACGCGAGGGTGCGTGCGCCGTGCTGACCAAACTCAAGAAGTGGGTGCTGCCAGGGCTCGTCTTCCAATCGGTCGTGATCGCCGGTGGATACGGAACCGGGCGCGAGATTGCCGAGTTCTTCCTGTCGCGCGGTCCGCTGGGAGGACTGCTCGCGATGGTGCTCGTGTCGACCGTCATTTGGAGTGCCGTGAACATGGCGAGCTTCGAGTTCGCCCGCGTGTTCCGACGCTACGACTACCGCACGTTTTTCAAGACGTTGTTGGGACCGGCATGGGTCTCGTTCGAGGTGCTGTACGTCATCCAACTGGTCATCGTGCTGGCCGTGATCGCGGCAGCCGCCGGAACCATGCTGCGGGAGACCTTCAATCTGCCGTACGCGGTGGGCGTCGTCGGGATCACCGCGGCGGTCGGATTCCTGGTGTTCCGCGGCAGCGAGACGATCGAGCGAGTGTTGACCGGCTGGTCGGTTGTGCTGTACGGGACCTACCTCGTGTTCTTTGTGTGGGGGTTCTCCCGGTTTGGCGCCGCGATCGCCGATGCGTTGTCGCAGCCGATCGCCGGTGCGGGATGGATCGTGGGCGGCGTGCAGTACGCGGGCTACAACCTGGCGGTGGTGCCCGCCGTGCTGTTTGCCGTGCGTCACGCGGAGACCCGACGCGACGCGCTCATCGCCGGCGCCCTGTCGGGGCCGATCGCCATCATTCCCGGTGTGCTGTTCTATCTCGTCATGGTGGGCCAGTATCCCGCGGTCGTCGGGCAAGCCGTTCCGGCCAACTTCCTGCTTGCCGCGCTCGGGTCGCGCGGCTTGACGATTGTGTTTCAGGTGGTGCTGTTCGGAACGCTTATCGAGACCGGTGCGGGCATGATCCACGCCGTCAACGAGCGGCTCGCCAGTGCCTATCGCGATCGGGGCCGCGACCTGCCGCGGTTCCTGCGTCCGGTGGCGGCGGTCGGGTTGCTGGCGCTGGCGGCCGGCCTGTCGCGCTTCGGGCTGATCGATCTGATCGCGAAAGGGTACGGCACGCTCACGTGGGCGTTCATCGCGGTGTTCGTGATTCCGGTGCTGACGTGGGGCGTCTGGAAGATCCGCGCGGCCAAGCCCTGATACATCCGCTTACGGTCGAGTGTGCTTGGCCGAGCCCGGGCTCTCAGCCCGGGACCTCAGACGCGGGCAGCGACCAACCGCTCGAGTATCCTCACGGTCTCGCCCACACCATCGATCCGGCCGAGCCGTGACGCGAGATCGCGCGCACGCGCGGCATACCGCTCCGTGCCGACGAGGTCCACGAGCAGCCGCGACACCTGCGCGAGGCGTCGCGCGCCATGAATCGGCACGCCCCGGGGCCCGAGGCCGAGCGAGCGGACACGGTGGGCCCAGAAGAACTGATCGAGCAGATGGGGAAGCAGGAGTTGCGGTTTCCCGGCGCGGGCGACCGCGGTCGTGGTGCCGGCACCGCCGTGGTGAATGGCCGCGTGCACGCGGGGGAACAGGCGGTCGTGCGGTGCCGCGTCGATCAACATGCATCCGTCGGGCAGATCGAGATCGGACGCGCGCATGCCGGTCCATCCGGCCTGGACGAGCATCCGGCACCCGATGTCACGGGCGGCACGCGCCAGGAGCCGCACCACTGGTCGCGCCGACCCGCTCACCATGCTGCCGAACCCCACGAACACCGGCGCCGCGCCCGCATCCAGAAACCGCTCGAGTGCGCCGTCGAGCGACGCATCGGTCCGCAGCAGGAGCGGCCCGGTGACTCGCGTGGCGGCGGGGAGGTCGGGCGGCGGATCGGCCAATTCGGGCTCGACCGCCAGAATGAGCGGGACCTCGGACAGGTGGGCCACGAGATCACTGACCGGAGGCAGGCCGAGCGTGGCGCGACCCCGGGTGACGGCGCGGCCGAGCAACCCCTGGGACGTGACGCCGAAGGTGCGCCACAGCAACCGGTTCACCCAACGCGGCAGGCGTTGATTCCGCACGAAGGGAGGCGGATAGTGGCTGCTCGGTACCGCCACGGGCGCGTACGCGACGAACGCGTACGGCTTGCCCAAGTGTTCGGCCACCGATCGCGCCGCGAATTGCACGCCGGCCCCCACGATGAGATCGGCGTCGGCGCACAGGTGTGGCAGGATCTCGAATTGCAGCGGGACCAGTTCGCGCACCAGGAAACGCGTCTGATAGACAAGCCCGCTCGCGGCATCGCCCGCGTCCTTGAGCTGGCGCTCGAAGTCCCCTCCCACCGCGGCGAACGCCAGTTCGCATTCCTCCACCCACGGCCCAAAATTCGCCGGGCCGGTGAGCAGCACGTCGTGACCACGCGCGCGCAGCCCGGCACCGAGCGCCACCATCGGCTGGATGTCGCCACGCGTTCCGAACGGGGCAAGAACGACTTTCACGTATCGCCGGCAGAGCGGGTCATCGCGACCCAAGATGCGGCGTTCCCTCCCGCCGCGAAAGCCGCGACCGGCTACGGCTCGTCCGACGCCTCGATCGCCAGCGCGATGACGGTCGTTCCCCAATGGAACCGCAGCACCGCGGAGTTCCGTGCGACGGTGGGCATGTCGAAGGTCAGATTCTCCACGTACTCGCCGGCGCTCGGCTCGACCTCGAACCGCAGTACGTCGAATTGCTCGCCGGGATAGGGCAAATGCAGCACGTCAGCGCGGGCGTTGAAGATGACTGTCCACGCGCTGTCGGCTCGGGGCACCATCCAGATCGAATACCGTCCGGCCGGCAGCAGGTGACCGTCGATCGCGATCGCCCGCGAAAGTGAGAGGGTCGTCGCCGAATCGGCACCCGGTGTCCAGGTTCCCCCCCAGCCGACGACACCACCAAAGAGCGTGCGGCCGCGAGCCATCGGCCGGCTGTACACGATCCGGATATCCGTGTAGGCCACGCGCTGCGTCACGCTGCCACGCTGGCTCCACGGGATGGCACGATACTCATCAGTTTCGTCCTGCGCGCGCGCGCCAGACGAACCGAGCGAGGCCAGGAGACCGGTGAGCACGATCAGCCGCGGGTGGACAAGTGACACGAGCGTTACTCCCAGGACAGTCGCCTGGTGAAACAGATCAACACCAGAGAAGGTTCCTCGCGCGCGAGCCCCGGCGGCGCTAACCTATCCTCGTGGCTCTTTCACTGGCCGCCGCATGGGCCGATTTCGATACTGCCCGCCACAAGGCGGAGTTGTACCGCATGTGGTACGCCGGATGCAGTGCAGGTCTGCCGCATCCCGTGGCACTTACCGCCGCCGGCGACTTCTCGCGCTCACGCGTCGTGGGCACGCTGCACAAACACCTGCTTGAGGGAACCAGGCGCCGGGAGTCGCTCGCCGCGTTGACGCGGGTCCGGCCGGACCTGCTGGCACCGTTCGAAGCGGCGTTGATCGAACTCGGCGAGGAAACGGGAAGACTCGAGGAGATATTCAAGTTGCTGGGCGACTACTTCCAAGCGGAGTATCGCATGGTCCTGTCGATCAAACGGAAGATGTCCTATCCGATGATCAACGCGCTCGCTGCGATCTTCATCGCGCCATTCCCCATCCTGTTCTTCGGCAATAGCGCGCTCTACCTGCTGACCGTTGCCGGCGGCCTGGTGATGGCTGTTTCGCTTGGCGGGACCTTGCTCCGATCGGTGGCGCGTTGGTACGGCGGCAAGCGCGAATTCGTGCTGGCCAGGTTGTGTCGCGCGCTCGCGTTGGCCGTTGAGGCAGGCCTGCCACTCGATCGGGTGGTCGACCTTGGCGTCAAGGCAGCCGACGACCCGCGGCTCGCCGCCCACGTCAAAGGGATGACCGTGCGGGAGCGCGGCACGCAGACACTCGCGTCGACGTTGGGCGGACCCGGCATCCTGCCGCACGAAGTGCTCGCCGCGCTCCGTGTGGCGGACGAGACCGGCAACTACCGTGACACGATGAAGAGGCTGGCGACTTTGTACGACGGCGACTACGGTCGATAGTTGGTCAGCCGGCCGGCCACCCGTCACCACCCGGTTTCCGCCGCCACCTCGCGCATAACGACGTAGTAGTTCGGATCGACCGCGAACGCGCCCCCCCCGGCCAGATCGAGTCTCGCCGTCTGCCACTCCTCGGTTGGATGCAACACCGAGAATCCATCGCCCGACAACGTGACGCCCACCTGCATGGTGAATCCGGGCACGACCTCCGCCCAGCGGTAGCGGAGCGACGTCCCCTCGACCGTGTATTCCAGGACCGGAATCCGCACGTCCCGCAGGTACTGGTCGAAGATCTTCGACAAGTCGACCCCGGTCTCCCGCGCGATGTACTGCTCGATCTGCCATCCCATGACGGTCTGCCGCGCGAAGGTCGCGTTCAGGCCGCGCAGAATGCCGCGCCAGTGCTCGTCGTCGTTCACGATCTGGCGGATCGTGTGCAACATGTTCCCTCCCTTGGGATACATGTCGCCCGAGCCCTGCGCGTTCACGTTGTAGGCGGGCACGACGGGCCGGTCGTTCCGGATCCCGCGGCGCGTCCCGATCACATAGCGCGCGCCGGCCTCCTTCCCGAAGAGGCACTCCGTATAGAGGTTCTCGGAGTAGTTCGCGAAACTCTCGTGCACCCACATGTCCGCCAGGTCCTGCGTGGTGATGTTGTTGCCAAACCACTCATGCGCGCTCTCGTGCACGATGATGAAATCCCAGCGCATGCCAAGTCCGGTCCCGGAGGCGTCGCGGCCCTGGTAGCCGTTGGCGAAACGGTTGCCATACGCGATGGCACTCTGGTGCTCCATGCCGTTGTTCGGTACCTCCACGAGCTTGAAACCGTCCGCGTACCAGGGGTACGGCCCAAACCAATGCTCGAAGCATTGCAACATGGTCTTGGCCTGCGGGAACTGCCGTTGCGCCGCCTCGAGATGATAGTCGAGCGGCCAGAAGTCGAGCGTGAGGTCACCTCCTTCGCCAGGAAACACGTCACGGTAGTGGGCGTAGTGCCCGGCCGCGACGGCGATTGCGTAATTGTTGATCGGATTCGTGACGAACCACTCGTAGGTGGTCGTTCCGTCGGAATGGGGCGTCGTGCTCCTGAGGCGGCCGTTCGACACGTCGATCAACGGTGCCGGAACCGTGAGCGTGATGCGTTGGCTGTCGGGTTCGTCGGCCTGGGTGTCCTTGTTGGGCCACCAGACGCTCGCGCCGATCCCCTGGTCGGTCGTCACGATCCACGGCCGGCCCAGACTGTCGGCTGTCCAGCTGAACCCGCCCTGCCAGGGTGGGCGCACCGCGACGTGCGGCTTCCCGTGGTAGTGGACCGTGATCGTTTCGCTCGCCCCCGCGCGTCGCGCGTGCGGGAACGTCGCGAAGTGTGCGTTGCCTTCCGTGCGAAACGGCACCGGTTGGCCGTTGAGCCGCATACTGTCGACCACCAGCGGCTCCATCAAGTCGATTTGCAACTCGCGGCCGGGCTGCAGCACGCGATACGTGATCGCGTTGCGACCGCGGATGCTGCTGTCGGCGGGATGGATCGACACCTGAAGATCGTAGAACGTCACATCCCACCAAACGCGGCCGGGCGTCGTGAACGAACCTCGCAACGAGTCGGCGCGGGTGAAGGTCGGCGGCGCCTGAGCGCCCGCCCGGACAGCGGCGCCAAGGAGCAACGTGGTGGTAACGAGACGTCGTAACATCGGCATCTGGCCTCGACTGGCGGCGGGATGATCCACGAGGAACACACGCAACATACACCCGCGTCCCTCGGCGTCGGGAGCTCGCCGTGTGATTATCGCCGTGATCGATCGCGGGCTGGTATCCGAATGCGCTAATTCCCTAAGGAACTCGGAGCTGAGCCGCCATGCGTGGGCGCCGCCCTACGGCGACCCGTACCGTTGCCCCAACGCCCGAAAGCGAGGATGCTCCCCGGGCCTCATCGCGACGGCCCAGGCTGGCGAGCGCCATGATACCGGCACACCGGGCCCCGGGAGAAACCGTGACGCTTGCTCAGAAGGAGCAGTCGCGGCCGACAGGGCTTCAATCCTCCCACAATACGCGTATCGAGCGTGGCACGGTGTGGCCCAACCAGTCTCGGTCTCGCACGATGAACCCGCGCCGCTCAAGTCTACGGATCATTTGGTTGACCGAGGGCGCGGAAACCAGGAAATGCCGTTCGATGTCTGCCTCCGCAGGGGCAACGCCGAAACGAACCATGTACTTCTTGATGAAGTCCAGGTACTCGTGTTGTCGACCCGTAGGACGAGGTCGGCGGTCCGGCAGGCGACGTTCGTTGCCCGAAGGGGACAACTCGAGGGAAATGCCTTCGCTCTCGCGACCGAAGACGACGACGGCACCTCCCTCGAAATGGACGGCAATCGAGTGCGGCGACGGTTGGGTCAGCTCCGCCACCACGAGCCCGGCAATCCGTTTCGACAACCCGCGAAGATCCAGTCGAGGTGTGACTTGAGCCATGTCAGCGCTCACTTGAGTCTGGCGTATTTACCATGACTTCCTAGCCGGCGATTCCGTGTCTCCGGCCGCATCCCCCAAACCACCACCGCTTCTGCGGCCGGGAGGATGTGTGCGCCCTCGATCAGTCGAAGCTGAACGCCGCACATCGCGCATGTGCGAGCGTACGCGGTCACCACACCATCCTTGAAACCCGCGTCTCGGAGTTGGCGCGCGATCTGCACCAAGATGGTCTTGCGTTTCTCAGTTGCCGCGTCAGCGATCGCCGACTCCGCTTGGTCCGGTGCTGCGATCACCGAGTCGAGCACTGCCATGTCCTTGCGCGATTCTGCAATTCCGTGCAGCGCGGGCAAGTCGGCAACGTAGTCGCCGAGAAAACTCGGAACAAAAGCAACTGCAATCTCCTCGTTCGACTTTCGGTACGTCGCGACCCGGCCGACGGCGGCCTGGCGGAGGGCCTCCTCGTGAATCTGTAGCGAGGGCGACGATCCAAGCGTATCCAGGTGTTTGCTCACGTCGAAGCCTGCAAACACGCCGATGTCTTCCCACCATCCCAGTACCAACGTGCGGTCCACGTTCGCGATGTTGAACCGCGTGACACCGCTGGTGATCTGGATCCGGTATTCGTTGGCCGCCCGTGCGCTACCCCCGCCGTGGGTCACCCGCCAGATGTACACGCGGGTTCGGAATCGCTCCTCGCCACGGTACACGACGATCTCAAACGGATGGTCGGTGGACAGGACGAGGTAGTTCCACCCACCGGCCTCCAGCGCCACCGCGACTCGAGCGAAGAGTTCAGACTTGCTTAGCCTTACCACTTCGCAGCGCTTCCTGAAAGAGGTCTTGCTCCTCGCTGAAGCGGAAGCGACTGGCCTTCAGGTAGTCCTCATTCAACTCGAACGCGATCCACCGCCGCATGAGCGATTCCGCGGTGAATCCCGTCGTATTTGATCCAGCGAATGGGTCCAGCACGACATCGCCTTCCTCGGTGAGAAACTTGATGAAGAAGTCCGCGAAATCGCGAGGGAACCGCGCGGGATGCGGCTTGATCCCGGCGTCCTTGCACTTGCGAAGATAAAGGCTGTTTGAGTCGGTGTTTGCGATCTCGAGGAGATTCGGCGGAATCGCACCTGCATTGTCCTTCGAGAAGTTTGCCGAGATGTCGTGGCCGCTCGGCCTCAGCTTTGCGCGGTACCCATTCTTCAATAGGCTGATCATGCTGTCGCTGTAGGGACGCAGTACGGCGCGATTGTCGGCTTTAGGCCATTCCGTTTTGGACAACCACCACACGACGTTCACGCTGTCCTTCACGCGAATGCGCCGCACGTTCACCCATTCGGCCGGCGCCGGAAGCCGTGCGGGGTTGTAGTGGAAAAACTCTTGTGCGAGGAAGAAGCCGTGCTCGCGGCAAAGCCGCAGCAGCAGGTCGTATTGGTAGAGGCTCCGGATGGGGAATCCGGGAAGGTACGCACCGCCAAGATCGACAACGAACGAACCGTCTGGGGTGAGCACGCGCTTGAAGTCCGCGGCGAATCGAAGAAACCACTCCACGTACTCGTCTGAGTTCTTGTTCCCGTATTCTTGCTTTCGCGTCAGGGCGAATGGTGGCGATGTCAGAATCAGATTGACCGATTCAGATTCGACATGTTGCATCAGATTGATGCTGTCGCCCAAGTATGCGGCGCCCAGCGGGCGCGAGTAGTACGGCTGCTGCCGCGCAACCGGAACTTCGCGGACAGGAGGAGTCTCTTTACCCTTTCTCAGACCGCGTGCATGCTTTGTCATAGCGAAAGATGCCCATATGTGCGTGTTGCTGTAACTTGGGCGAACGCGCGCATAATCACATCCCCGCGAGAATATCCGATCCCCGCGGCAAAAGTCGATTCGCTCTGGCCGTTGCCGGTTGGCCAACGGACGCGTCGTGGGGACGGCCGCCCATGCGTGGCTTCGCGCGCGCGGAAGCGTGATCCGGTCGACGTGTATCGTGCTTGGCGCGTCCAGCGTGTGCGGCAAGTGCGCGCCATCCTTGCGATGACGGTCGGCGTCGTCCCAACGACTCCGCGCACCTAGATCCTCAACGTCCTGGCGATCAGCGGCCGGCCGCAGGCCCCACGCGGTCCGCTCGGTCGCCGTGCGCCGGCATCCGTGCACCGGGCCGGGAGCACTCCGGATACAATCCTGTACGTTATGCTCACCCGGCACCAATTCTTGAGGCCTCGGGCTGTCGAGCTCACCAGACACCAAGCCGGTTGATTTGGGAGGACAGGACAGTATGGTTGCACCACGAGATCTTGCCGGTACGCGGTGATAGCTTGGAGGAACGCCTCCGGCGCCGCCCGGAGGTTGCGGTGCAGCAGGACCTCGCCCGCCGGGTTGAGAATACAGAGGTACATGGTGCGGGCGTGGAGATCGATGCCGCAGTAGTGTTGGTGCTGCTGGGTGCAGAACCTCATGGGGCCTCCTGGGTAAAGGTGACGTTCGACATGGGCTTACCCCCTTTTGGTAAGCTCCGCAGGAGGCCTTCATGAGTATCAAGGGTTTGCTGCTGTCGCGGTAGGCCCTTGTGGTCCCGGGACACCCCTTGCAAAAACTGGGTTGCCGTGAAGGTTTTGAAGGCCGTTCAAGTTGTCTTGGGTGAGGAATCACCGTCCGAGGATCCGACGCCATGAAGAAGAACTTCGAGTTTTATCGCGGTTTACCCTACACACGGCGTTGCCAATTGATAGTGGAAGCGGAACGCACCTATTGGCACGCTTGGATCGAGGAGTTGTCCGGTTGCGAGGTAGACGGAGCGTCCAAAGCGGAGGCATATGCATCACTGCAAGAGCTCTTCGAGGACTATATACACGCCAAACTTGAGTGGCGGAGCGACATTCCAGAACCAAGCCGCTGGCCGGACTACGGTACGACCGCCTCGAACTTTCAAGAAGCCATGACGGTGGTGCCATTCCAGGTGCCGACAGGCCTCGTTGAAACCGTACAGGAAAGCCAGGAAGACGTGCAGATGACCGCGGTCGCGGCTTGACTTTTCGCGAAGCTCGTTATCAGGCTCCTGTCCTTTGGGATGGGAGCCTTTCTCGTTGGCGGCAACCTAACACCTATAAGGTCTCCGCTGTCAAGCCGACGTAGCTCTACAACACGGGGGTGGGGTGGTCCCGTTTGAACGTGTGTCTCGGCCCCCGGTGCTCTGACTTCATTGCGGGATCGGTGCGCTGTTCTGCACCAAACACCTATCGAGACTCGGCGTTGGGATGTCCTCAAGCGGCGACCTCAT
>DASWIX010000046.1:0-1988 GCA_036397455.1 Gemmatimonadales bacterium
GAGCGCGGTTGGGAGCCTGTCTCCGCGGATATCGCCGAGGCGATCGCGCCCGGAACCAAGCTCGTGGTCGTCACCCAGCCCAACAATCCGACCGGCCACATCCTGTCACCTGACGCGCGCGACGCGATCGTGGCCCGCGCGCAGGAGGTCGGCGCATGGATCCTCGCCGACGAGGTCTATCAGGGTGCCGAGCACTCGGGCCCGGCGACGCCGTCGCTCTGGAGCGGGTATGACCGGACGATCGTGGTGAACGGGCTCTCCAAGGCCTACGGCCTGCCGGGCCTACGCATCGGCTGGATCGTGAGTTCCCCGGCCTTCAAGGAGCAGGTCGTGCGGCGTCACGACTACACCGTGATCGGTCCCACCCCCCTCAGCGACCACCTCGCCACGCTGGCGCTCCGATCGCGAGACCGGATCCTCGCCCGCACGCGAGGGATCCTGAACGCGAACTACCCGCTGCTCCGCGATTGGATGGGGCAGTTCGAGCCACTCTTCGATTGGCAGGCACCCGAATGCGGAGCCATTTGCTTCGCGCGGTACCGCCACCCGACGCCATCGCTCGATTTCGTCGAGCGGGCTCGCCGCGAGCACGACATCCTGCTCGTTCCGGGCGAGCACTTTGGCTTGCAGCGGTACATCCGGTTTGGATTCGGGAACGAACGCGATGAACTCCAGTCGGCGCTCGACACCCTGACGCCGGTGTTTGCGGCGATGCGAGATTAGGAGCTATGCGGACCGCCGAACCGCGAACAGCATCGTGCGGTCGTCACCACCATCCAGCATCCCGCACGCGGCCTCCATCATTGCGCGGTTCGTTCACCGAAGCCAGGTCGAGTACGCTTCTCTCCCCTGCCCAGCGTCGTCGACCTCGCGGACTGCCAGTCGCGCCCGACCGTCCGGCAACACGTCGAGTCGCATGTAACCGGCTTCCGCACTTCCGAATCGCATGCCTGCCACCCAATGCACCAGTCTCCCGGGCGCCAGGTAGCCCGATCCACTCACGACCGAGAACAACCGATCATCGAGCTGGAATACCTGCAACGCGTGTTCGTGACCGGACGCGTAGAGGAGCGGGGGCGCGGCACGGAACGCCGCACGCAGCGAGTCCACGAGATCTCCGTACTTCCTCGAGGAGAGATCCTGCGACGAGATGCCGTTCTGCCGCGCGAACGGATACAACGACCCGATGACCGGCAGCGGAATCCAGAGCGAGCGGTTCAACGCGCGAAGGGGAAAGACGTGATCGAGCAGCGAGTAGTGTCCCCCGTGCCGCCCACCCGAGACGATCGGATGGTGGCCCACGACGACGGTCACCCCCTCGTCGCGGGAGCGCAGCACCGCCCGCAACCCTTCGGTAACCGTTCCGCGGTTCGCCCCAACGCACACACCCTCGCCGTTTCCGAAGCGCGGCTCGCCGCGCAACCACCACTGCGTGTCGAGGACGACGACCCGCAGGATGGGGTGTATCTCCTCGACAACCGGGCCCGGACATCCGTCGGGCGGAACCAGCGCCGCCCGTCTCTCGCCATGCTCTTGAATGAACCGCCCCTGAGCTCGAATCCGCTCGAACCCGTCGGCGGCCCCTTGGTGCCAATCATGATTCCCCGGAACGAAGATGACGCGCCCACCGGCTCCCGTCACCGCCTCGATCTGGGCCAGCAGACGACGTTCAGCCTCCATCCGATCGGCACTTGCCGGCCCGGGAAACCCGGCGGGATAGACATTGTCTCCCAGAAACACCACGACACTCTGGTGCGGCGAGAGCCGCACGTCCTCTCGCAGCGCCCGCAGCACCGGCTCGTCGAGCGCGGGAGCCCCGGCATCACCGAGGAGGAAGAGGCGAACCGCCGCGCGGCCCTGGTCGACTGGCGGCACCGTGACCGGCGGGAGTCTGGCGGCGTGACTGCACGCGGCGGTGAGCACCGCCACGCTCACCGACGCCATGCCGCGGCGGAGGGACGCCATTACTCCGTTGCCGGCTTGATCGC
>DASWIX010000047.1:0-3216 GCA_036397455.1 Gemmatimonadales bacterium
GATAGACTCGAGACCCAAGGGTCGACGCTCGGGAGTCACGACTCGCGCCCACCTCGTCTTGGGGCGGTGCGCGGCACCCGCTCGCAGTCTTCACAGTGCGTCCTGAGTTCGTGGCAGGGCACGCCATCCGCCTGGGCCTCCGCGCAGGGCACACCGGTTCCCGCCTTCACTGCCATGACTGGTGCCTCATGCTTAGCGATCTGCTTCGGGTCCGACACGGCCGCCTCCCGGCTGCTGCGGTTCCAACCTGCCGCCGAGTGCGTGAGCGCTTCTTTACATCTGACCCAATACTTCTTTAGAGGGCTGGGAGTAGCGTAACGCGGGAGGATCAGCGATGCGCGAACTCCGGATTCATGGGCGAGGTGGCCAAGGGGCGGTGATCGCGTCCAAGCTCCTGGCCGTGGCGTTCTTCCGCGAAGGGCACTGGGTCCAGTCCTTTCCCGCCTTCGGCGTGGAGCGTCGCGGGGCGCCGGTGACGGCGTTCCTCAGGGTGGACGACGCGCCGATTCTCCTGCGGTGCGAGATCACGGCGCCCCGGGATCTCATCGTGCTGGACCCGACCTTGGTCGCCGCAGTGGATGTCACCGCCGGGCTCGTCCCTGGTGGCTCGATCCTCATCAATTCTCCCCACGGCCCCGACGCCTATCCCGATCTTGCGGACCGTTTCCGCGTGGGAACGATCGACGCGGCGCGGATCGCGGCCGACCATGGCCTCGGTTCCAAGACCCAGCCCATCGTGAACACTGCCATGGCCGGCGCGTTCGCCGCGATGAGCGGGCTGCTCGGTCTCGAGGCGGTGTGCGACGCGATCCGCGAGGAAGTGCCGTTCAAGGTGGAGGCGAATATCGCGGCGGCCCGCCAGGCGTCGCACGCGGTGCAGGTGCTTGCCGCCGCGGAGGCCGGCCATGTCTGATCGTCGCGAGCCGCCGCGGGGGATCCCGCCGATCGCGGTCAGCAGCACGTCCACCCTCGAGAACAAGACGGGATCGTGGAAGTACATCCGCCCCGCGTACCATGATCGGGTGGCGCCCTGCAACGCGGCGTGTCCCGTCGGGATCGACGTCGAAGGGTACATGCAGCTGCTACAGCTGGGCCGGGTGCGCGAGGCCCGCGAACTGCTCTTGCGCGAGAATCCCATGCCGTCGGTGACGGGGCGCGTCTGCCACCACCCGTGCGAGACCGCCTGTAATCGCGCGCACTTCGACGACGCGGTCTCGGTGCACGCGGTGGAGCGCGTGCTGGGCGACATGGCGCTCGATGCGCCGCCTCCCGCGCGCGAGCCACGAACGCACACGGAGACGATCGCGGTGGTCGGCTCGGGACCGGCCGGGCTGTCATGCGCCTATCACCTGACGCGGATGGGCTATGCCGTCACGGTGTACGAAGAAGCGCTCGAACCCGGCGGCATGCTCCGCTTGGGGATTCCCGAGTATCGATTGCCGCGCCGGGTGCTGGATCGACAGATCGCCCACATCGAGGCCCGCGGGGTCGCGATTCGCTGCGGCACCGCCGTCGGACTCAACGTCTCGTGGGAGGACCTCAGGGCTGATGCCGTGTTCATCGCCTCCGGTGCACACCGGGCGCGCGCGGCTGGGATGGAGAACGAGACGGCGCCCGGCGTCGTGTCCGGCCTGGAGTTCCTGAAGGAGGTCAACGAAGGACGGCGACCTCAGGTGGGGAGCCGTGTCGTCGTGGTGGGCGGGGGGAACACGGCGATGGACTGTGCCCGCACGGCGCTGCGCCTCGGGGCCCAGGTGCTCGTACTGTATCGCCGAAGCCGGGTGGAGATGCCAGCCGTCGCCCAGGAGGTCGATGAGGCGGAGCGGGAAGGGGTGCAGTTCGAATTTCTCGCGGCCCCCGTCGGCGCCCGCACCGTCCATGGTCATCTCGCGGGGCTCGAGTGCATGCGCATGGAGCTGGGCCCGCCCGACGAGAGCGGGCGCCGACGGCCGCTGCCCTCTGATGAAGCGCCGTTTTTCGTCGTGGCGGACACGGTGCTCACGGCCATCGGTGAGTCCCCCGCGCTCGATTTTGTGCAGCCGGAGATCGTCCGAACGGCCGGCGGCATCACGATCGGCGGATTAGGGCAGGCGAGCGGTCCCGCCGTCTTTGCCGGTGGGGACGCCGCCAACGAACCTCGCACAGTGGCCGACGCGCTGGGCTCCGGGAAGCGGGCGGCCATAGGCATCGATCGGTATCTCCGCCGTCGCCGCGGCGAGGAGGTTCCGGACGATCTGGCCGCCCTCCGCTTCGGTGCGTCGGGCAACGTGAGCGTGACTCGGTGGCGGCAGGACGATCCCGTGCGCCGGGAAGCGCCGATGAACGACGTGGTCCAGCCGGCGGAGATCAACTTCAACCACTTCAGCCACGAACGGCGTCACGCGGACCGGTTCAGTGGCGACAGCGAGGTCCTGGAGCGGTTCGGCGAGGTCAATCAGGGTCTTGGGTCGGTGGAAGCGCTCGAGGAGGCCGGTCGCTGCTTCAACTGCGCCGTGTGCAACGAGTGCGAGCTCTGTCTCATCTTCTGTCCCGACGTCGCGATCACGCGGCGCACGGACGGGCGGTTTGCGATCGATCTCGATTACTGCAAGGGGTGCGGCGTGTGTGCGGTCGAGTGTCCCCGAGGCGCGATCGTCATGACGAAGGAAGGCATATGAGAAAAGTCATGATGGGGAACCACGCGGTCTCACGGGGCGTGATGCTGGCCCGGGTCGAGGTCATCTCGGCGTATCCCATCACGCCCCAGACACAGATCGTGGAACAGCTCTCCGAGCTCTGTGCGAGCGGTGAACTGGCGGCGCGATTCATCAAAGTGGAATCGGAGCACTCCGCGATGGCCGCGTGCATCGGTGCCGCCGCGTGCGGCGCGCGGTCGTTCACCGCGACGTCCTCGCAGGGGCTCGCCCTGATGCACGAGCTGCTGCATTGGGCGGCTGGCGGCCGGCATCCGGTGGTGATGGCGGACATCAACCGTGCCATGGGTCCGGGCTGGAATATCTGGACCGATCAGAACGACACGTTGTCGCAGCGGGACACCGGGTGGATCCAGCTGTATTGCGAGACGACCCAGGAGGTATTGGACACGACGATCCAGGCGTTCAAACTGGCGGAGACGGTCGATTTGCCGGTGATGATCGTCCTCGATGCGTTCTACCTCTCGCACACCTCGGAACCCGTGGATATCCCGGCGCAGGAAGCGGTGGACGCGTTCTTGCC
>DASWIX010000048.1:0-1615 GCA_036397455.1 Gemmatimonadales bacterium
GTCGTCGAAGCTAATGATCTCGATCGGAAGATTCAAGCTTCTGACTCGTTGCCGCACGGAACGTGATTCGTCTCGGTGGATCAGCGCGTAATGTTGAGAGCTAAAGTTGCCGAAGGTCTGCCTTAGGGGCCGGTCCGAAATTACTTCCCCAGGTTGATGGTATCCTGAGATCGCGGCGATAGGCCGCGTGAGGTCCCAGATGTCGTCTCCTGATCGCTGTCCGTGTCCGCTCTGCCGTACTGGTAAAGACCATTCCGACCGAGCGCATCACGTGCACCTTCGGATGTTGATGCGCGTGCTGGACGAACGCCAACGCCGATGGATCGCAGGGTCGGAGGCCGCGCGCCTAGGCTACGGCGGCACGCGCCTCGTCGCGCAGATCACGGGGCTGGACCCCAAGACGATTCGCCGAGGACAGCGCGAACTGGCGCAGGGCCTGGCGGGAATCCCCACCGATCGCATCCGACGTCCTGGAGCGGGCCGCCCACCGGCCGAAAAAATTTTCACGACTTGAGTCGACGTTGCTGCATCTCGTGCGCGACGAGGTCGCGGGCGATCCCTCGACGGGCGTGTTGTGGGTCCGTCGCAGCCTGACCAAGTTGCAGCGAACCCTGGCCCGTCGCGGGTTCCGCGTAGGACGCCGCGTCGTGCGCCGCCTGCTGCGTCGCCATAACATCCACGCACGGTCCAACGTCAAGCACCTCACGCCCCGCGAGCATTCGGCGCGCGACCACCAGTTCCGTTACATTCGCGCGCGGCGGCGGCAGTTTGATGCGGCAGGCGACCCGGTGATCAGCGTCGATACCAAGAAGAAGGAGCTGATTGGGCGCTTCAAGAACGCGGGCCGGATCTACAGCGCGATCGCGCCCGAGGTGAACACCCACGACTTTCCGAGCGACGCGGACGCCAAGGCCGTCCCGTATGGCATCTACGATCCGCGTGCCAACGCCGGCGTCGTCTATGTGGGCCTGTCCGGCAATACGCCGGACTTCGCGGTCGCGGCGATCCGGCGCTGGTGGCAGCAGGTCGGTTGCCGTCGCTACCCGGCCCGGCCCCGGCTCCTCATCCTGGCCGACAGCGGCGGCAGCAACGGCTACCGTTCCCGGCGCTGGAAGCAGCAACTCCAGGTCCGCCTCGCGGATCCGTTTGGGCTGGAGATCACCGTCTGTCACTACCCGACCGGCGCCTCGAAGTGGAATCCGGTCGAGCATCTGCTCTTCAGTCAGATTAGCCAGACGTGGGCCGGCACGCCGCTGACCAGCATCGCCGTCCTGTTGGACGCCATCCGCCACACGACCACGACGACCGGCCTGCGAGTGCGAGCACAACTCCTTCCCGACGTCTACACGAGGGGCTGCACGGTGACGGACGAGGAGATGGCGAGCTTGCATATCGACAAGCACAAGACCTGCCCGCAGTGGAACTACACCATTAAGCCTCGTTCGATGGGGAAGTAATTTCGGACCGGCCCCTAAGGCCTCGCCGGGACCGCCACCCTCCACGCCACGCTGCGGCGAGGGTGATCTCCAGGAGGCCCGAACGGCATCGATTTCGAGATGGCCCCGACGAGGTGCCCCGCAATCCTCTTCATGGCTCCGTCACAACCCGCTTCCCC
>DASWIX010000049.1:0-36880 GCA_036397455.1 Gemmatimonadales bacterium
ATCTGGCGTTCGTTCCGTGACAGCCGGATCTCGTATGGACTCTCTCGTGGCATCGGTTCCCTCCCGGTTGGCGGCAATATGCCGAGGCCGACTACGGAAGTCCAGAAAATACGTCATCTTATTTATGGCCACAGGAACTAGATGCGAGGCGCGATGCCTAGCAATCGGCCGCAACACAGGAAGAGACAAGCGTGATCCGGGTCCTGGTCGCCGAAGACTCCGTCACCGTGCGCGAGATGCTCGTGGCGATTCTCACGAGCGATCCCGACATCGCGGTCGTCGCACAGGCATCCAACGGCGCGGAAGCCGTCGAATTGGCGAAGCAGCTCCGACCCGATCTGATCACCATGGATGTCCATATGCCCGTGCTCGACGGCCTCGCCGCCACGAAGGAGATCATGATTCGGGCGCCGACGCCGATCCTGATTGTGTCCTCGAGCGGGAGCGCCCAGGAAGTGGACCTGGCGTTGAATGCGATGCGCGCCGGCGCCTTGATGGTGGTCCCGAAGCCGGAGAACCCGCTGGCGGACGACTTCAACGGTCGTCGAACGCAGTTCGTCGCCCTCGTGAAGTCGATGGCCGCCGTCAAGGTGGTACGCCGCTGGGATCGGCAGGGCGGCCGGGCCCGCCCACCCACCGTCACGGTGCCGCCATCCGGGGCGCAGGTGCGACTGGTCGCCATCGGCGCGTCGACCGGCGGGCCCATGGCGCTCCAGCTCATCCTGTCGGGGCTGCCGGGGGACTTTCCCGTGCCCATCGTCGTCGTGCAACACATCGCCGCCGGCTTCACGCCCGGACTCGCGGACTGGCTGAGTGCGAGCTCGGATCTCCACGTCAAGGTCGCGGATGCCGGCGAGCCGCTGGCCGCCCACACGGTCTATCTCGCGCCGGACGGCCGGCACACGGGCGTGACGCGGGAGGGTTGCGTCGTGCTGGTGGACGCTCCGCCTATCGGCGGGCTGCGGCCGTCGGCCACGCACCTGTTCGCCTCGGCGGCGCAGACCTTCGGGTCGTCCGTGGCGGCCGTGATCCTCACCGGTATGGGGAGGGACGGCGTCGAAGGGCTGTGCGCCGTCAAGGCCGCGGGCGGGCGGGTGCTGGCCCAGGACGAGGCCAGCTCCGTGGTGTACGGGATGCCGGGGGAAGCCGTGGCGGCGGGCGCCGTCGACACCGTCCTGCCACTCGACGCCATCGCACCCTACCTGGTGAAGCTCGTCGCACGATCGGGGCGCGCGGAGCGATGAGCGGAATCCAGAAGGCACGGACACCAATGGCGACACGAATCCTCGTTGTCGAAGACAGCCTTACGCAGGCTGAGGCCCTGCGTTTGCAACTGACCTCCGCCGGGTTTCTGGTCGACGTCGCGCACAACGGTGAGGACGGGATCGCCCGCTTCGACCCGGAAAAGACCGATATCGTCATCAGCGACATTGTCATGCCCGGGCCCATTGACGGCTACGAGTTGTGCCGGCGGATCAAGGCCGGAGCCGGTCGTCGGATTCCCGTCGTCCTGCTCACGAGCCTGGCCGATCCGCTCGACATCATTAACGGACTCGAGTGCGGCGCCGACAGCTTCCTCACCAAGCCGCATGACGCCGACCACCTGCTGGACCGGATTGACGTGCTGCTCGCCACCCGGCGGGCCCGCGGCGAGAGCCATTTGCGCCTCGGCGTGGACGTCGTGTTTCTGGGCCGCAAGTTCACGATCAGCTCCGAGCGCGAACAGATCCTGGACCTTCTCATCTCGACCTTCGAGGATGCGGTGCTGCAGAACCGGACGCTGCGGCAACACCAGGAGGAGCTCGAGGCGGCCCGAGCCGAACTGGCGCGATACGCCAACACGCTGGAGGCCCGGCTCGAGCGCGTCCTCGCTTCGATACCGGACGTGTTGTACAGCATGGATCCGGCATTTGCGGTGTGCCACTACATATCGCCGGCCAGTGACGCGGTGTTTGGGTACCCGCCTGACGCGTTCGTGTCCAACCCGCAGCTCTGGCGGGATCTCGTGCATGAAGATGACCGGGCGGCGGCGCAAGCGTGGCGGGAGCGCGTGCTGCGACTGCGGCGGCCCCAACGACTCCTGTATCGTGTTCGCCGGGGCGATGGGACCTTGCGCTGGTTGGACGAAGAGATGGTGCCGGCTATGGACGCTGGGGGAGCCGTGGTCCGCCTGGACGGCATCGCCCGGGACGTGACGGAGTACAAGGATCTCGAGGAGCAGTTTCATCAGGCGCAGAAGATGGAAGCGATCGGCCAGCTGGCGGGGGGGATCGCCCACGACTTCAACAACTTGCTGACCCTGATCAGCAGCTATGCGGAGTTGCTGCTCGACCCGTTGCTGCCCGATGCCCCGCAACGGGCGGATCTCGAAGAGATCCGGGCCGCAACCATGCGTGCCGGGGACCTCACGCGCCAACTCCTGGCCTTCAGCCGCCGGCAGGTGACTGAATCGCTCGTGCTGGACCTGAACGGTATCGTGAGCGGGATGGACAAGATGCTCCGGCGCATTCTGGGCGACGACGTGGAGCTGACGGCCGCGTTGACCACCGACCTGGGACGGGTTCGGGCCGATCATGGGCAGCTCGAGCAAGTGCTGCTCAACCTGGCCGTGAACGCCCGGGACGCCATGCCCACCGGCGGCAAGCTCACGATCGAGACCGCCAACGTGGAGCTCGACGACGCCTACGCGCGGGAGCACGTCGGCGTCGTCCCGGGCCCGTACGTCATGCTCGGGGTGAGCGACACGGGAACCGGCATGGATGCCGCAACGCAGGCCCGGGTTTTCGACCCCTTCTTCACCACCAAGGCGCCGGGCAAGGGCACCGGGCTCGGTCTCGCCACGGTGTACGGGATCGTGAAGCAGAGCGGCGGGAACGTATGGGTGTATAGCGAGCTGGGCGCCGGCACGACCTTCAAGGTGTACCTGCCGCGGGTCGATGCCCCCCTTGAAACACCGCCCATCGCCGAGGCGTTCACCGGATCGCTTTCCGGTACCGAAACGATCCTCGTGGTGGAGGACAACCCGAGTGTTCGGCGGCTGGTCAGCGTCGTATTGAAGCAGCACGGGTACACGGTGCTGGACGCGCCCGCGCCCGCGGAGGCATTGGAGCTCGCTGATGGCTACGAGGGCCGGATCGCTCTGCTCTTCACTGATGTGGTCATGCCGGGCATGAGCGGCCGGGAACTGGCCGAGCGACTCGAAGCGGTCCGCCGCGACATGCGGGTGCTGTATACGTCGGGATATACCGACGATGCGGTGCTCCGCCACGGCATTCTTCAGGCCGGCGTGGCCTTCATCCAGAAGCCGTTCACGCCACCGATCATGTTACGCAAGGTGCGCGACGTGCTCGATCGCGCCTAGATCCGGTCGATGGCCCGGGGTATTGTTGAGGGGCGGCCGTCCGAACTGGATGCGTGGACGGGAGCGGTCGTCAGGCTCGGCGCCGAGTCCGGCGTGCCGACGCCCGTGCACGAGTTCATCTATACGAGTCTGCTCCCGCTCGAAGGGCGAGCGCGGGGGACGCTAGCGTTCCCGGAATAACCTCATGGTTCGCCGTAGCGTGTCGCGGAACGGGGCACATCATGTCAGTTGATATCGGTTTCACTCACGTCGCCTTGCCAGTGACGGATCTCGATGCGTGCGTGCGTTTCTACGCCAAGTACGCCAACCTCGTCGTGGTGCATCGCCGCTGCCGCAGCGACAGCGATGCTCCCCACGAAGTCGCCTGGTTGTCGGACCGCACCCGAGCTTTCGCGTTGGTGCTCGTCGAGGTGGACACCGTCGACCGGCCGTTGGGGCCGTTCGCGCACCTCGGTGTCGCATGTCCGTCCCGCGCGGAGCTCGATCGTCGCTGCGCCGACGCCGAACGGGAGGGATGCCTGCGGCATCCCCTGAGCGGCGGCGACGGCCCGGCGGGCTATCGCGCCATGCTCGCCGATCCGGACGGGCACACGCTTGAGTTATCCTATGGACAAGAGGTGGCGGCCGCGGTCGCGGGCGTGGAGTAGGCTGGTGCGCCGCCGGATGGTCGCTGTTTCCCTCCGGCGCTATCTTCGGTCATCATGACCGCCGCGCCTCCCCTGCATCGTTTCACCACCGACGACGCCGAGTCGCTGGCGCGCGAGTGGTACGGCATGACCGGACCCGCGCGCGCGCTCCCCGCCGATCGAGACCAGAATTTCCTCATCCGGCCCAGCGCGGCCGAGCCGTTCGTGCTGAAGATCGCCGAGGCGGGCGAGCGCTCCGACGTGCTCGACGCGCAGCACGACGTGCTCGATCACCTCGCACAGCTTGCGCCGCGGATCCCGGTGCCGCGCGTGCTGCGCACTCGCGATGCGGTGCATACGGCGTACGCCACCGGGGCGGATGGCCGCACCTGGTTGGTGCATGCCCTTGCATTCCTGCCCGGACAGACCCTGGCACAGGCTGCACCGCACTCCGCCGTCCTCAGACGCGGTTGGGGTGCGATGCTCGGTCAGGTCGACCTGGCCCTCGATGGGTTCGAGGCGCCGGCCCTGCAGCGCGAGTTCCCGTGGGATCTGCGGACGACGCCATCGGTGCTCGCGCGTCATCTCGACCGTATCGGTGACGGATCGCGGCGCGCGTTGGTGGAGTACTTCGGGAACCGGTTCCGCGAGCACATCGAACCCGTGATCCCATCGCTGCGGACGAGCGTGATCCACAACGACGGCAACGACCACAACCTGATCGTCGATCTGTCACGAGGTGACACGGTCGTCGGGTTGATCGACTTCGGGGACATGGTGATATCGTGCACCGCGTTCGAGCCGGCGGTCTGTGCCGCCTATGCCATGCTGGACACCGCCGAACCACTCGTCGCGGCGTCCGAAGTCGTGAGCGGCTATCACGACGTGATGCCCCTGACCGAACACGAAATCGCGATCCTGTACGACGCAATCGCCGCCCGCCTGGCCATCAGCGTGGTCATGTCGACCTACCAGGGAATACGCAAGCCGGACGACCCATACGTCACCATCTCTGAACGGCCGGCGTGGGAGGCGCTGGCACGTTGGCGGGAGGTCGACCCGCGGTTCGCCGAGGCGTCGTTCCGCGCCGCGTGCGGCCGGAACGCCTGTCCGCGGTCTTCCGCGGTCGTGCGCTGGATTGCCTCCCATCCGGAACGGTGCGCGGCGGTGATCGATCCCGCCGTTGCGAACGGACCGTACGTCGAGCTCGACCTGCGTCCCGGCAGCGAGGACATCGCGGCGGCCGGCGACCAGGACGATCCGATTGCCATCACGAAGGCGCTCCTCGGCCGTGTCGAGGATGCGGGCGCCGGATTCGGAGTCGGCGGATACGGCGAGTGCCGGCGCGTCTACACGACGGACCTGTTCCGGCCGGCCGGCGCCACCATCGACGGTTGGCGCACGGTCCACCTCGGCATGGACCTCTTCCTCGAGTCCGGCACACCAGTGTACGCGGCGTTCGACGGCACGGTCCACGCGCTGCGAGACAACGCGGGCGCGCAGGACTACGGGCCCACCACGATCCTGCGACACGTCACCGACGACGGCGACACCTTCTACACGTTGTATGGACACCTCGCGCGAACGGCGCTCGATGGGCTGACGGTCGGTGACACGGTGAGCGCCGGCCAACCGATCGCGACGCTCGGCGACCTCGACGAAAACGGGGGCTGGGCGCCGCACCTGCACTTCCAGCTTGTCGTCGACCTGTTCGATCACCACGGTGAGTTTCCGGGCGTCTGCGCGGACCGCGATCGCGCGCTGTGGATGAGCATTTCGCCCGATCCCAATGTTGCGCTCCGTATTCCCGGGCTGACGCCTCGCGCAGCGCCGGAGACTGAGCATGTCGTGCGCCGCCGGGCGGCGTTGCTGGGGCCGTCGCTCAGCCTGCACTATGCCGCGCCGCTGCACATCGTGCAGGGCTGGATGCAACACCTGTTCGACGCGCGTGGACGCCGGTTCCTCGACGCGGCCAACAACGTGAGCCACGTGGGGCACGCGCATCCCGCCGTCGTGGAGGCGTTGCGCCGTCAGTCGGCGCTGCTCAACACCAACACGCGATACCTGCACGAGTTGCCGGTGGCGTACGCCGGGCGGCTCGCCGGCACCATGCCGGACGGGCTGGAGGTGTGTTTTTTCGTCAATTCCGGGAGCGAAGCGAACGAGCTGGCGTTGCGCATGGCGCGTGCACATACCGGCGCGAGCGATGTGGTCGTGCTCGACGGAGGGTACCACGGCAATACGGCCGCGCTGATCGATGTCAGCGCCTACAAGTTCGACGGGGTGGGGGGGGCCGGCGCGCCGGCGCACGTGCACAAGGTCGAGATGCCGGACGTCTTCCGCGGTCGCTACCGTAACCCCGCCACCGCGGGCGCAGACTACGCCGCGTTCGTGCGGCATGCGGTCGACCGCATGCGCGCTGGCGGCCGTCCGCCCGCGGCGTTCCTCTGCGAATCGTTGCCCGGGTGCGGCGGGCAGATCGTATTGCCGGCCGGCTATCTCGCCGAAGCCTTCAGCGCGGTGCGCCATGGGGGCGGCGTGTGCATCGCCGACGAGGTGCAGGTCGGGTTTGGGCGGGTCGGCAGCGCATTCTGGGGATTCGAGACGCAACAGGCCGTGCCCGACATCGTCACGCTCGGCAAGCCGATGGGGAACGGCCACCCGATCGGCGCCGTGGTCACGACGCGGGCCATTGCCGACTCGTTCGACACCGGCATGGAGTACTTCAACACGTACGGCGGCAATGCGGTCTCGTGCGCGGTCGGCCTCGCGGTGCTCGACGTCATCGAGCAGGAGGGCTTGCAGCAGCGTGCCCGTGAGACCGGCGAGCGGTTGATGGCCGGTGCCCGTTCGCTTGCGGCGCGGCATGCCATGATCGGTGACGTGCGGGGACTCGGGCTGTATATCGGAATCGAGTTGGTGCGGGACCGGGAGACGTTGGAACCGGCGGGTCCCGAAGCGCGCTACGTGGTCGAGCGCATGAAAGACCACGGTATCCTGATCGGACGGGACGGGCCGTTCGGCAACGTGCTGAAGATCAAGCCACCGATGGTGTTCAATCGCGACGACGCCGATCGCCTGGTTGGCGCACTCGATACGGTGTTGGCCGAACCGCGGCTGCGTCATCTCCAGGAGGTGACCGGGGCGTGACCGTCTTCAGGCTGGACGAGGCGATCGCCGTGCTGGAACGCACACCGGACACGCTGCGGACATTGCTCGACGACCTGCCGGAGCCGTGGACGACCTGCGACGAGGGTCCGGAGACGTGGAGTCCGGTCGATGTGGTCGGCCATCTGATTCACGGCGAGCGAGCCGACTGGATCGTTCGGGCCCGGACGATCCTCGACGGCGGCGAGCGGCAACCATTCGATCCGTTCGACAGGCTCGCCCAGTTCGAGGCGAGCAAGGGCCAATCGATTCGGGTCCTGCTCGACGAGTTCGCCCAACTCCGCGCGGAGAACATCGCGACGCTCGAGGGCCTCGCCCTGGGCGAGAGGGACCTCGACAAGACCGGCACGCATCCGGCGCTGGGACGGGTGACGATGCGGCAGTTGCTCGCCACATGGGTCGCCCACGACCTCGGGCACATCGCGCAGATCGGCCGGGTGATGGCCAAGCGGTACGGCGCCGCGGCCGGCCCGTGGGTGGCCTACCTCCCTATCCTCGGCGATCGCCCACGCCGTGACGCGTGAGGGGCGGGCGCGGTTTCGGTTCAGGTTTCCTGCGCGGGGAGATCATCGGGGGGAGCGTACGGTGAGGGATTATCGGCACAACGATCACCGGCGGCGATCCATCCGGCTTTCGGGGTACGACTACGCCCGGCCCGGCGCCTATTTCGTGACCGCGTGTACGCAGAACCGGACGTGCCTGTTCGGCGATGTCGTCGCAGGTGAGATGCGGTTGAATGATGTCGGTCAGGTCGCCACGCAATGCTGGCTGGCCATCCCGGATCATTTCCCCAACGTGACATTGGATTCATTCGTCATCATGCCCAACCATGTCCACGGCATCATATGGATTGTTGGGGCGGTGGGGGCGGTAGGGGCGGAAAATTTTCCGCCCCTACAACCGCCCCCACAACCGCCCCTGCAACCGCCCCGACCGGGGCCATCGACGTTCCGGTCCCCATCGAAAACCGTTGGATCCATTATCCGCGGATTCAAAATCGGCGTCACCAAATGGGTGCGGGCCAACACACACCTACGCGACGTCTGGCAACGCAATTACTACGAACACATCATCCGCGATGAGGCCGCGCTGCGACGAATTCGCCGGTACATCGAGCACAACCCCGCGCGGTGGACGGAAGACAGCGACAACCCGGCGCGCCGTTCCCACAACGGGGAGGCCGAGGGATGATCCCCAATCTCAAGCCCTATCCCGCGATGAGGGAATCCGGCGTGCCGCGGCTCGAGGAAGGCGGCATCGAGGCGTTCCGGCGCCGGGAGGTGCTGCCTCACGGGGCCGACCTGCTCGCGCCGAAGAAGGAGACCGAAGGGCTGCCCGCCCGTGCCCGCTAGCATAATCCGCCACAAGCACTTTATTCCCGACACATCAAATCCCGGATGACGACACATGAGCGGTGAGGGACCGGCCGGCGCGCTGGCGCCGAACTGGGGCAAGGTCATCGACCACACGATGTGCATCGGGTGCCACGCCTGCACGACGGCGTGCAAGTCCGAGAACGACGTCCCCCTGTCGGTCACGCGCACCTACGTCAAGTACGTTGACGTCGGCCACTTTCCCGAAACGCGCCGCGCGTTTCAGGTCACGCGGTGCAACCAGTGCGAGGACGCCCCCTGCGTCACGGCATGTCCGACGTCGGCGATGTACCAGCGGCCCGACGGCATCGTCGATTTCGACAAACGGGCCTGCATCGGCTGCAAGGCGTGCATCGCCGCCTGTCCCTACGACGCCATCTTCATCAACCCCGAGGATCACTCGGCGGAGAAGTGTAACTTCTGCGCGCATCGGCTCGACATCGGATTGGAGCCGGCGTGCGTCGTCGTGTGCCCCACGCAGGCGATTCTGGTCGGCGACCTGAACGATCCCACCACCCGCGTGGCCAGGATCGTCGGACGGAGTCCGGTCACGGTCCGCCGGCCGGAGAAAGGAACGCGGCCCAAACTGTTCTATCGCGGTGCCCATCAAGCGACGCTCGACCCGCTCGCCGCGACCCGCCCACCCAACGGATCATACATGTGGAGCGAGCAGCCGGGTGGCGCGCACGCCATCGGCGCCGGCGTACCCGGCAACGGCAACAGCTCGGCCGCCGCGATTCTCGCCTACGATGTGAGCCACAAGGCGCCGTGGGACTTCCGGGTCAGCCTCTATACGTGGACCAAGAGCATCGCGGCGGGAGCGTACCTCGTCCCGCTGATGCTCCTGCTGCTGGGTGCGGTGTCGCTCGACGGCGCCCTCTGGACGCGCATGGCGCCGATACTCGGCCTCGCGTTCCTCGGCGTCACGGGCGCGCTGTTGATTTGGGACCTCGAACATCCCATGCGGTTCTACTACATCTTCACGCGCGGGCAGCCCAAGAGTTGGCTTGTGCGCGGCGCGTGGGTGATCGGCGGGTACGGCACACTGCTCGTGGGGCACGTTGCCGCGGAGGTGTTGGCGGTGCGCGGCGTCATGAGCGCCCTCGCGATCGCCGGTGCGCCGCTGGCCGCCATGACCGCTATGTATACCGCCTATCTCTTTGCGCAGGCCAAGGCGCGCGACCTGTGGCAGAATCCGCTGCTGCCGCCGCATTTCCTGGTGCAGGCGTTCCTCGCTGGGGCGGCGGCCCTCGTCGTGTTCGCCGGCCGGTACGAACCGCACGCGGCCCTCGCGCTGCAGTGGACATTGGCGGCGAGTTGCGCGGTCCACCTGCTGCTGACGCTCGGCGAGATCACCATGACGCACCCGACCGCCCATGCACGGCTTGCCGTCCGCACCATGACGCACGGGAAATACGCCGCGTGGTTCTGGTCGGGATTGGTGCTCGCGCTGATGGGCGTGTTCGCGCCGGCGCTCGGCGTGGTGGCGGCGGCGGCGGCGCTCATCGGTCTCCTGGCCCACGAACACGCCTACGTACAGGCCGGCCAGTCGGTCCCACTCGCATGAGGTGCTCATGACTCGTCGGGACGGATCCGACTCGCGTATGTATCCGGGGCCGAGTGAGGCCGGGTTGGTGTCGTATCCGCCGAAGGAACGGTGGGACGACTGGGTCGAGTGGGAGTCACGCGCGTGGCCGGAACGGGTGGAACGACACTACATGCTGGTGCCGACCACCTGTTTCAACTGCGAGTCGGCGTGCGGCCTCATCGCGTACATCGACAAGGACACCGGTGCAGTCAAGAAATTCGAGGGGAATCCCGAGCACCCGGGCTCGCGCGGTCGCAACTGCGCTAAAGGGCCCGCGACGCACAATCAGATCAACGACCCGGACCGCATTCTGCATCCGCTCAAGCGCGTCGGTCCGCGGGGCGGTGGCAAGTGGGAACCGGTCGAGTGGGATGACGTGCTCGACGAGGTCGCCGACCGCATTCGCCGTGCCATCAAGGAAGACCGCCGCGACGAGGTGATGTATCACGTCGGCCGACCGGGAGAGGACGGGTTTACCGAACGCATCCTCGCCGCCTGGGGCATCGACGGGCACAACTCGCACACCAACGTCTGTTCGTCGAGCAGCCGCGCCGGCTACCACCTCTGGATGGGGCACGACCGTCCCAGTCCCGATCACGCCAACGCCGCTGTGATCCTGCTCGTGTCGGCGCATCTCGAGACGGGGCACTACTTCAATCCGCACGCGCAGCGGATCATGGAAGCGAAGCAGCGCGGCGCCAAGCTGATCGTGCTCGACACGCGCCTGTCGAACACCGCCACGCATGCCGATCATTGGCTATCCACGCAACCCGGGTCCGAGGCCGCGATCTTCCTCGCCATCGCGCGCCACCTGATCGAACAGCAGGCATACAATCGGCCGTTCGTGGAGACATGGTGGAATTGGCGCGCGTACCTCGCCGCGACCCGGCCTGACGTCGAACCGGCGTTCGAGAACTTCCACGTGGCGCTGCTCGACGCCTATGCGGAGTACACATTCGAGTTTGCGGCGGCCGAGTCGGGCATTGACCGCGACGTGTTGCGTGAACTGGCCGACCTCGTGGCCGGAGCGGGGACGCGGTTGTCCACCCACACTTGGCGATCGGCGTCGGCGGGGAACGAGGGCGGCTGGCAGGTGTCGCGCACGCTGTTCCTGCTCAATGCGCTTATGGGCGCCGTCGCCACCGAAGGCGGTACCTATCCCAACGGCTGGAACAAGTTCGTGCCCAAGCCGATCCACACGCCGCCGCATCCGGAGCACTGGAACGAAATCACCTGGCCGGCCGAGTACCCGCTGGCCCTGAACGAGCTGTCGTTCCTGCTGCCGCATTTCCTGAAGGAAGGGCGCGGGAAGATCGATACGTACTTCACGCGCGTGTATAACCCGGTGTGGACCAACCCCGACGGCTTCTCCTGGATCGAGATGCTGACTGATGAGTCGAAGATCGGGCTGCACGTCGCCCTCACGCCGACCTGGAACGAAACCGCCTACTTCGCCGACTACGTGTTGCCGATGGGCCATGGGCCCGAGCGACACGATCTGCACTCGTACGAAACGCACGACGCGCAGTGGATCGGCTTTCGCCAACCGGTGCAACGCGCGGCGCGCGAGCGAAACGGCCAACCGGTACACGATACGCGCGAAGTGAACCCGGGGAGCGTGTGGGAGGAAAACGAGTTCTGGATCGATCTCACCTGGCGCATCGACCCCGACGGAGCACTGGGTATCCGGCAGTACGTCGAGTCGAAGGCCAACCCCGGTGAGAAGCTCTCGATCGACGAGTACTACGGGTACATCTTTGAGCACTCGGTCCCGGGACTGCCGGAACGGGCCGCGGCGGACGGCCGGACGCCGCTGGAATACATGCGGCGGACCGGTGCGTTCGAGATCGCGCGCGGCGTGGGCGCGGTGTACGAACAAGAAGTGCCCGCTGCCGAACTGCTGGATGTATCCGAAGACCCGTCGGGCCGTGTCTATACGCACGCCCCCAAGGCGCCGACGACCAATATCGCGCCGTCGGGTAGTCCGGATCACGACGCCGACGGCCGGCGTCCGGCCGGTGTCAGGATCGGTGACCTGGTGTTGCGCGGCTTTCCCACACCCAGCGGTCGATTGGAGTTCTACTCGCCGACGCTGGCGGCGTGGGGCTGGAAGGACGCGGCGATACCGACCTACATCCGGAGTCACGTGCACCCGAGCATGCTGGCGCCGGACGAAAAAGTCCTGATCTCGACCTTCCGCCTTCCGGTCCACGTCCACACGCGTAGTGCCAACGCGAAATGGCTCGCGGAGATCGCGCACACCAATCCCCTGTGGTTGCACCCGAAGGATGCCGCGCCGCTCGGCGTCGAGACCGGCGACCTCGTCCGCGTGGAGACGAAAATCGGCTACTACGTCGTGAAAGCGTGGGTGACTGAGGGCATCAGACCGGGAGTGGTCGCGTGCAGCCACCACATGGGCCGATGGCGCGTCAACGAAAACGGTCAGCGTCAGATGATGAACACCGTCGGGCTCGAGCGCGACGGGACGGGATGGCGCATCCGCCGCACCGCCCAGGTCTCCGCGTTCGATTCGACCGATCCTGACACCGGGCGGATCTGGTGGACCGACGCCGGCGTCCATCAGAACCTCACCTTCGCGGTGCATCCCGATCCGCTGTCGGGCCAGCACTGCTGGCATCAGGCGGTTCGTGTCCGCCCGGCGGAGCCCGGCGATCGCTACGGCGATGTCGTGGCCGATACGGCGAAGGCCGAGCAGATCTATCGCGCGTGGCTTGCCAAGACCCGCTCGGCGGTCGCCCACTCGCCGGACGGCACCAGACGGCCGGCGTGGCTGATGCGTCCGCTCAAACCGGGAAAAACCGCATTTCAGTTGCCTGATCGCGCTGAATCCCCATAGCCGACGTTCACTCCAATCACGTAGCACCACACACTGGAGACTCGCATGCCCTTGTCGAACGACCGACTGCTCGCTGTCGCGATCTTCGTTTCGCCGGTGCTCCTGGCGAATTGTGGCGGCGCTCCCGCGGTCGCCGGGACCGAGGAAGCAGTGCTTGCCAGCGCGCCATCCGTATCCCCGCCGCTCACCAGGAATCACCCGACTCGCGTGGTCGTGAATCTCGATGCCCACGAACTCGAGGGGCGCCTGGCCGATGGCGTGCAGTACACCTTCTGGACGTTCGGTGGTGCGGTTCCGGGCAAGTTCATTCGTGTGCGGGAAGGGGACGTGGTCGAGTTCCATCTGCGCAACCGTCCGGACAGCCGCATGCCGCACAACATCGATCTGCACGCGGTGACCGGGCCGGGCGGCGGAGCCACCTCCTCGCTCGTGGCCCCGGGACAGACCGCCACGTTCGTTTTCAAGGCGCTCAACCCCGGACTGTTCGTCTATCACTGTGCCACCGCGCCTGTCGGGATGCATGTCGCCAACGGGATGTACGGCCTGATCCTGGTCGAGCCGGAGGGCGGGCTGCCGCCGGTCGATCGCGAGTACTACGTGATGCAAGGTGAGGTCTACACGACCGGAGCGTACGGCGAGCCGGGGTTGCAGTCGTTCAGCATGGAGAAAGCGCTCGCCGAGGCGCCTGACTACGTGGTGTTCGGCGGGTCAGTGGGCGCGCTCACCGGCGACCGGGCGCTCGCGGCCCGGGTCGGGGAGACCGTCCGGTTGTTCGTCGGCAACGGCGGGCCGAACCTGATTTCATCGTTTCACGTGATCGGTGAAATCTTCGACCGCGTATACATCGAGGCGGGCACCGCCGTCACGCACAACATCCAGACGACGCTGGTTCCCGCGGGCGGAGCGGCGATCGTCGAGTTCGCCGTGCAGGTCCCGGGCAACTACCTGCTGGTGGATCACGCCATCTTCCGCGCGTTCAACAAAGGGGCGCTTGGAATGCTCGCGGTGACCGGACCACCCGACTCGGTGATCTACTCCGGACGCATCGAAGAAGGCGTGTACGTGCCCGAGGGTGGAGCCGTGCAGACGATCCCCGGCGCCGCGGCGTCCCCGGAGCGGGCGGTCACGGCCGCCGAGCGCGTCGCGTTTGGCGAGCGGGTCTTTGCGCAAAACTGCGCCGCGTGTCACCAGGCCGACGGCGAGGGGATTCCAGGCGCATTTCCGCCGCTGGCGCGGTCCGACTACCTGAACGCCGACAAGACGCGAGCGATCCGCGTCTTGCTCAACGGCCTGGATGGTGCCGTGACGGTAAACGGCAGCGTGTTCAACGGCGTCATGCCTGCGGTGCGGCTGTCTGACGACGACGTGGCCAATGTGCTGACCTACGTGTACAGCCAGTGGGGGAACTCCGGGCAAGTCGTGGCCCCGTCCGAGGTCCAGGCGGCGCGCGGTCGGCGCTAGGTCCCAACCGCGCCCATGGAAATCGGGATCTACAGTTTCGCGGAGGTGCCGCTGGATCCCCACACCGGGGGGCCGGTGGACACCGGGCGGCGGCTGCGCGATCTGTTGGAGGAGATCGAGCTGGCCGATCAGGTGGGCTTGGACGTGTTCGGCGTCGGCGAACATCACCGACCTGACTACAGCGTATCCACGCCGGCAGTCGTGCTCGCCGCCGCCGCGTCCCGCACGAGACGCATCCGCCTTACCAGCGCTGTCTCGGTATTGAGTTCGGACGATCCAGTCCGCGTCTTTCAGGATTTCACCACGCTCGATCTGATCTCCGGGGGCCGCGCGGAGATCATGGTGGGGCGCGGCTCGTTCATCGAGTCGTTCCCGTTGTTCGGGTACGACCTCGACGACTACGATGAGCTGTTCGCCGAGAAACTGGACCTGTTGCTGCAGCTCCGTGACGCCGAGCGCCTCGCGTGGTCGGGAAAATACCGTGCCCCGGTGCCGAGCGTCGTGGTGTATCCGCGGCCCGAGCGGCGGCTACCGGTGTGGATTGCGGTTGGTGGGGCGTCGCAGTCAGCGGCCCGTGCCGGCGCCCTCGGCCTTCCCATGGCGCTAGCCATCATCGGCGGCATGCCCGAGCGCTTCGTCCCGTTCGTCGAGTTGCATCGCGAGGCCGCCCGCGCCGGGGGCCACGATCCCGTTCCGCTGTTGAGCATCAACTCGCACGGCTGGATCGCGCGCGACTCCCAGCAGGCCGCCGACGAGGCCTACCCGCCGTTCGCCGAGACGATGACGCGCATCGGCAGGGAACGCCATTGGCCGCCGACCACCCGCGAGCGGTTCGAGGCGGAGCGGGGGCCGCGGGGCGCGTTGCTCGTCGGCAGTCCGCAGCAGGTCATCGACAAGATCCTGTTCGAGCACGAGTTGTTCGGCAACGAGCGGTTTCTCATGCAGCTTACCGTGGGACCGATGCCGCACGACACGGTGCTCAGGGCCATCGAGCTGCTTGGGACCGAGGTGGCACCGGTGATTCGTCGGGAGACGGCGAATCGCTCGAATCCTCCCCTCCTCCGCGACGCTCCGTAGGATCGTCTGCGTCGGGACAGCGGTCGTCCGGCGGGAGCTGTCCCGTGGCGCGGGCTGCCGTCCACGACGCCCAGGTCCACTCGCGCCAACCGCGCTGAACCCGCGCCCGCTCGATGAGGCTCGAGCGGAGCGCACACCGCGTCGCGACATCGAGTCCCGGCCAGGCTTCCACCACCGCCGGCACCGCATCGGTGCTCAACCGTCCCAGATACTCGGCGTCGAACGCCAGCCCCAACTCAGCCCGCGCGATGTTCGTGCGCGCGACCAGTGCGTCCGGATTGAGTACGTTGAGGGCCGCCAGCACCGCGAACCCGGCCGCCACCGCACCGGTCGCGAAGCGACTCGCCTGGGATCGCAGCTCGGTCACCACGAACCACAAGAGCACGCACCCGATCCAGATCATGAACGCCGTGGCGTACAGCCGATCTTCCGTGAGGCCGTACGACGCGACGTACAGTCGCATGCGCGCGAGCGCCGAGACCATCACCAGGATCACGAGAGCGGCTGACACGAGGATCAGTGCCCGAAAACTCTGGACCGCGGCCTTGTTCCCGCGCTCCAATACCCATTGGGCACCGTACAGGAGGGGCACGGCGAGCAGACTCAGGAACACCAACTCGAAGAAGCCACGACGCGCGAACATCGCGTAGGTGAGGCCGGTGGACCGCACGAAAGTCTCGCCGCCGAACAGGTAACGCGCCTGCAGCCCGATGAATCCCGCCATCAGCAGGGTGAACGCGCCGAGCGGCAAGGCGATCTCGATCAGCCCGAGCGTGCGTGGTGGTTTGATGGGACTGCCGTCCGCCGGGGCCCGTGGTGTGGTGATCGACCAGAGCCATCCCGTGGCGAGCCAGCCGAGCACGAGGATCAGCAGCAGATGTTCAAACACGACACCCAGGTCCCAGGTGAACAGGTCCTGGACGAACGCTTCCAATACCGGATCGGCCGACGTGAGCAGGCCGCCGAACACGACGACGACCGGCACCGCGAGGGCCAGCCCGATGCCGGACGCGCGTGCGCGCGATGCCGACGCTTCGGTGCGCCAGCTCGGCCACGGGAGTCTCGCGGCCGCCGAGGCTACGCCCCCGGCGAGGCGGATGGCGAGATCGGCGCCGGCCTTGAGGTAGTCACTTGGCCACGCGCGCGCGACCCGCCCCCGAAACGGCGCGCCGATCACGACCGCCGCCGCCATGATCGCGGCGCTGTCCCAAAAGCGGAGAAACGGGGAGGCGCGCCACGCCAGAGATCCGCCGAAGAACGAAACGAGGCCAAGCAGCCAGGGTGAGATGGGCGAGAGGTCGGCGTCCGCCCGCCGCAGCGCCCAGCCGGCCGCCACCAGAGCGGCTAACCAGAGCAGGACGTTCACGCCGAGCGAGACGTCGTGAAAGAGGACGTCTCCCACGACGCCGGCCAGGAATCCCGCCGTCAGGACCAGCCACGCGTTGCGCACGGACCTAGCTCCACCGTCTTGGTTGCGATCAATGTAAAGTACTTTGTATTGTCAAGTCAAGGCGCCCTTGGCCGGGGCGGACGCTCCGGGAGCCCGATTGTCAACTCCGGCCGTAGATTCGGACACTACTGTGACCGCGCTGCGACCATTTCCTCCCGACTTGACCACTGCGCTGCGGGCCGCCCGCCACGTGGCGGTCCTCACCGGCGCCGGCATCTCCGCCGAGAGCGGGATTCCGACTTTCAGGGATGCCCAGCACGGTCTGTGGGCCCGGTATCGCCCGGAGGACCTGGCGACGCCCGAAGCGTTCCGCCGTAATCCGCGGTTGGTCTGGGAGTGGTACGCCTGGCGGAGGGACCTGGTGTCGGCGGCGGAACCCAACGACGGTCACCGCGCCCTGGCCGCCATGCAGCGATGCGTTGCCCTCACCCTGATAACGCAGAACGTCGACGGTCTGCACCAGCGAGCCGGGTCGACGGACGTGATCGAACTCCACGGGAACATCACGCGGATCAAGTGCTCCGCCGACGGGCGGATCGTCTCGGATTGGCCGGAAGGATCGGAAATCCCGCCGCCGTGCCCCGCATGCGGGGCGCCCCTCCGGCCGGATGTCGTCTGGTTCGGGGAGTCGCTGCCCCAAGAGGCGCTCGAGGCGGCCCACCGAGCCGCCGTGACCTGCGACGTTTTTCTGTCGGTCGGCACCTCCAACGCGGTGGTACCGGCCGCCTCGCTGCCTTGGATAGCCGCGGAGTCCGGCGCTCCGGTTGGCGTGGTGAACCCGACCATGGAGGGCCAGCGCGCCGGGCCGGGGATTCACCTTCTGGCCGGATCGGCCGGGCGGGTGTTGCCCCAGCTCCTTCGGGAAATCTGGAGTGACGTCCCGTTCTAGGGAGCTCGGCAACCGGCGATGGATAGCCTGTTCTGCGGTGAAGTGATCCTTAATAAGGGCTTTACGAACTTTTGTGGCCTGGGGGCGTACTCTATATTTCGAACACGGATTCAATTGCCCCAGCGCTCGCGAACCGTTATGAGGTGTTGCCCATGCGCGCCCCAACCAAAGTCCTCATCGCCGGCTTGCTCGTCATTGGCACGGTCGGCTACCTGATGGCCTCGGGCATCAAAGAGACCGGGGTCTATTTCGTCACGCCGTCGGAGTTGGCCGCCAAGGTCGCCAAGGATCCCTCCTTCCAGGATGTCGGGGTCAAGATGGGTGCCAAGGTCGTTCGAGGCAGTATCGAGCGGGATGTCGCGACCCAGACGATCACGTTCCAGGTCACCGACGGCGACGTGATCTATCCGGTCGTCTACCGCGGGCTCGCCCCTGACACCTTCACGGACGAAGCTGAGGTCGTGGTTGAAGGACGGCTCCAGCCCGACGGGACGTTCCGTGCCACGACGCTGCTGGCCAAGTGTGGCTCGCGGTACGAGAACACGCCCGACGAAGCCGCGGCATGACGATTCTCGGACAACTTGCGCTGTGGATCGCGCTCCTGCTCGGAGCGTGGGGCACGGTCGTTGGGTACGTCGGAGGTCGCCGAGGCGATCCCGAACTGATCGCCAGCGCGCGCCGCACCGTGTATGCGTTGGCCGGTGTGGTGAGCGTGGCGACGCTATCGCTCGTCGTGGCGCTCCTCAGCAACGACTTCAACGTCTCGTATGTGGCGAGCTACTCCAGCCGGAACCTCCCCACCGCCTACAAGATCTCGGCGTTGTACGGCGGGCAATCGGGCAGCATCCTCTTCTGGGCGTTCGTGCTGGGGATCTTCGCGGCGGCCGCCCAGTGGCTCACGCCGCGGCGCTACGCGTATCTCATGCCGTACGTGGCGTCGGTGACCTCGGCGGTCACGCTGTTCTTCGTCGTGGTGGCGGTCTACTCCGCCAATCCGTTTGAGCGCCTGGCGTTTACGCCCATCGACGGCAACGGTCTGAACCCGCAGCTACAGAACCCGGGGATGGTCATCCATCCCCCGATGCTCTACCTCGGCTACGTCTCCATCACGATCCCGTTCGCGTTTGCCGTCGCGGCGCTGTTGTCGCGACGACTCGATACCGGCTGGCTCCACGCCATTCGGAAGTGGACGCTGCTGTCGTGGGTGTTCCTCTCGATCGGCATCACGTTGGGGATGTGGTGGGCGTACGTCGAACTCGGTTGGGGCGGATACTGGGCGTGGGATCCGGTCGAGAACGCCAGCTTCCTGCCGTGGCTGACCATGACCGCGTTTCTCCATTCGGTGATGATCCAGGAGAAGCGGGGCATGCTCAAGCGCTGGAACGTCGTCCTGATCGCCATGAGCTTCGTGCTGTCGATCTTCGGGACGTTCATTACGCGGAGCGGCATCATTTCGAGCGTCCACTCCTTCACCCAGTCGACCGTGGGGTATTTCTTCCTCGGGTTCCTGGTTGTGATCGTCCTCGCGGTCGCGTGGCTCTTCTGGTCCCGCTACGACCTGTTGCAGACGGAAGCACATCTCGAGCGCGCGCTCTCCCGCGAGGCCAGCTTCTTCTTCAACAACCTGTTGCTGGTCGGGATGGCGTTCTCCGTGCTCTGGGGAACGCTGTTCCCCATCATCTCGGAGCTGGTACGCGGCACGCAGGTGACCGTCGGGCCGCCCTTCTTCAACCAGGTGAACATCCCGATCGGGTTGGCCCTGCTCGCGCTCACCGGCATTGGCCCGCTCATCGCGTGGCGGCGTGCGAGCCCCCAGAACCTGCGGCGCCATTTCCTCATGCCGGTCGGGTCCTCCCTGCTGGTCGCGACCACGTTGGTCATGATGGGGATGCGCGACCTCTACGCCACCATGGCGTTGGCGCTGGCGGCATTCGTGATCGGGACCGTCGTGCAGGAATTCGTGCGCGGCAGCGGCGCGCGGCACCGCTTGCACGGCGAAAACTACGCCCTGGCTTTCTTCCGCCTGACGGGACGCAATCGTCGGCGTTACGGCGGCTACATCGTCCACCTGGGAATCGTCGCGTACTTCGTCGCGTTCAGCGGCAACGCGTTCAAACGCGAGGTCGAGGCATCGCTCAAACCGGGTGAATCGGTCGACCTCGCGTCGCCGTTTGGTCACACCTACACGTTCACCCACATCGGTGTTTCACAGTATGAAGCGCTCAACCGATTCGTCTCCGCCGCCACGCTGGAGGTGCGGAAGGACGGGCGGATCTCCGGAGATCCGCTCACCAGCGAGAAGCGGCAGCACGTCGATTCGTTTGGCCGCCCTACCTTCGAGCCGTCTACCGAGGCCGCCATTCGCTCGACGCTGCGGGAAGACCTCTACGTCGTGTATGCCGGGTCGGTGAATGGCACTGAAGAGACTGTGTATCGCCTGACGATCAATCCGTTGGTGGCCTGGGTGTGGATCGGCGGCGCCATCCTGGTGTTCGGTGGGGTGGTGACGATGTGGCCGGGCGGCGGTCCGGGTCGGCGCGTCGGAGGCGAATCGGTTGGCGGTTACGCGGCCAAGATCGGCGACGAGACGGTGGAACGGATCGAAACGCCTGAACCGGTGGCCTTATGAGTTCCACGACCCGGCGGGACTTTCTGCGGCTGGGCCTGGCGGGCGTCGTGCCGGTGTTTCGTGGGCAGGAATCACAGGACACGGCGACGGCGCGGCTGTGGCAGCCCGAGATGGCCGGTCGGCCGCAAGGGAGGGTCACCGACTACCAGAACGACCCATTCGTCATCGGGATCGAAAAACGGCTGCGCTGCACCTGCGGATGCAATCTGGATATCCACACCTGTCGCACCACCGACTTCACCTGCACCTACTCACCGGCGCTGCATCGTGAAGTGGTGGCGATGATCGAGAAGGATATGTCCGCTGAGGAGATTCTCGCGGCGTTCGTGGACAAGTACAGTGAGACCGCCTTGATGGCTCCCCCAAAGGAAGGTTTCAATTGGGCTGGCTACCTCGTACCCGGTGTGGTGATCACCATGGTCGGGTCGGCGCTCCTGTGGATCCTGCTCCGGCGCCAGACCGCGGTGTCGCCGACCGGCGTCGCGGCCGCTGTCGGTGCGCCATTCGGGACAGGGCTCTCCTCGGAAGACGCCGCGCGTCTCCAGGAAGAGCTGGGACAACTGGACGGATAGCGTGGGCGAGCTCTTGGCTGGTGTGGTGGTGGCCGCGGCCGCTCTCATCTTGATCCTGGAACCGATCGTGCGACGTCCCGGGCGGTTTCGCGTCGCGCGCAAGGCGGAGGACGCCGACTTCGAGGCGATGCTCGCGCCGCTCGAAGAGTCCGAATCACCGAAAGTCCAGGCGCTGCTGGCGCTCAAGGAAATCGAGTTCGACCGAGCCACCGGCAAACTCTCCGACGACGACTACCGACAGCTCCGCGCGAGCTACTCGGCCATGGCGATGCAAGCCATCAAGGCCGAGGACGCCGCTGACGCCAAGGCGGACGCGGTGGCAGTGGTGGCGGCCGAAGCGGTTGAGGACTCCGCCGAAGCGCTGGTGGCCCGGATGCGCAAGACCCTGGCAATCTGCCCGCAGTGCGGCCCGCGTCCTGAAACCGGCGCCACCTTCTGCTCCAACTGCGGGCGCACGCTCACTGCCTGATCGCCTCGCTAGAACTCGAATTCTTCCATACGCTGCAGCCCGACCCGCAACGGGATCGCCGTGGCGAGGGCACAGACCAGCGCCACCAGCCCGAAGGCTCCGACCATGACGGCGTCCACTTCGACGGGGCGGCCAAGGTTGACCGCTTGCAGGTAACTGTACACCGGCACCGCCTCGATCACGATCACGACAGCCAGCAGGGCGATCGTCGTCATCATGAATACCAGCCCACCGAATGAGGTCGGAATCTGCGCGGCGTTCTCGGTATCGAACTGGGGGTACAGCGCGCCGAAACCGAGCGCTAACGCGGCGATCGCGAGCGTCAGCAACATGATGGTCCCGATGCCCACCACCATCATGAACGGCGTGGCCTTGAGCAGGACATTCGTGAGCACGGTGATCAACAGCGCCAGCACGAGCAACGGGACCGTCCCGATCCAGTACTTCGACCACATCAACGCGCGCAGATCGAGCGGGCTCGACCGCAACAACCACATCTGGCGGCCTTCGAGCGAGATCGACGGAAAGATGAAACGGGCGGCGATCGAGGCCAGCACGAACCCGGCCAGACCCAGGTTGAGAAACGACACGAGCGTGACAAAGAAGAACGGGACCTGTTCACCTGAGAAGAGTGGCAACGCTCTGATGTTGAACAGGTAGATCACAACCAGAACGGCCAGCAGAATCAGCTGGCTCCATTGGGTTGCGTCGCGGAAGAACAGTTTGATGTCCTTGATGATGAATTCACGCTTCGCCACCGACAGCACCCGGGCGAGCGGCGACATCAGGCGCTGCCACACCCAGCCGCGCACGAACCGCTCCGCCCCCTCCTGGGCCTTGGTGAACCCCGTGGGATAGAGACGGCAGTGCAACAGCGCGCCAAGCACAACGAACGCCCCCGCCGTACTCCACAACAGAATCGTTCCCAGCCAGTCGAACGGTCCCACGAGGAGGCCCATCACGCTGTTGGCGGCCCATTCGCTCGGCAGGTACGGCGACGTCGGCGCGCGCAGCACCGTGATGAAGTCGAGCAGATTGCGGAATCCCTCCGGGCGCGCGAGTTGCTCGGGGCGGATCATGCGAAACAGCAGCACCAGGATGCCCGCCGCCGCGATCGTCACGACCGAGAGCAGGTCCCGAGTGCGCCGGGCCGGAAACACGTTCACCAGGATGAGCGTCACGGCACTGCCGACGACCGCGGGAATGATCAGCAGCGGGGCGAACACCAGCACGACGAAGGGCGCGAACAACCACCCGCCCTCGTAGATCACGCCATACGCCGCGAACAGCGGCACCGACATCAGCGCGACCATCCACGAACTGTGCAGCACCGTCTCGCCGAGCTTGGCGAGATAGACATCGAACCAGTCGACGGGGGATGAGGCCAGGAGGTCCAGATCGCGTGCCAGGAAGAAGGACGATAGCGCGGTGATGACGTTCGACAGCAGCAGGATGGACAGAAACGACAGCAACGCCAGCCCCATCAGCTTGCCCGCGAGCAGCGGCCCGATTTCCTCGACCCCGCGGAAATAGGACAGGATGCGGTAGAGCACCCCGAACACGACCAGCCAGAAGATCCCGGCCACGAATCCGAGCACGATCATCTTGGCGCGGCCGCCGGCCTGCCGCTCTTCCCGCAATCGGGCGCGTGCCGTGCGCCATTTGGGCGAAATGAGGTGGGCCAGCGCCGACATCAGTCTTCGAGGATCGCGGCCAACTCCTGCGCCGCCGAACCGCCGGTGAGCTTGAGGAACAGCTCCTCGAGTGACGCGTCGCCGGCGGCGGTTTGATCGCGCAGCTCCGCCATCGTCCCGCGGGCGACGATCGTTCCGGACTGGATGATGGCGATGCGGTCGCACATGGCCTGGGCGACTTCGAGGGTATGAGTGCTCATCAGGATCGTGCCGCCCTTGCCGACGAAATGCCGGAAGATGTCCTTGAGCAGCCGGGCGCCCCTCGGATCGAGACCCACCATCGGCTCGTCCACCACGATGAGTTCCGGTCGGTGAATCAGCGCGCTCGAGATGATGAGCTTCTGACGCATCCCATGACTGTACGACTCGACCAGCTCGTCCCTCCAGACACTCAGCTCGAACAACTCCAGGAGTTCGTCGATCCGCTTTTCGACGGTGGCACCGTCCTGGCCGTACAGGCCGGCGACGAATCGGAGAAACTCGCCGCCGGTCAGCTTTTCGTACACGAACGGGCGGTCGGGAATGAATCCGAGCCGCATCTTGGCGGCCATGGGATTGGCAAGCAGATCGTCTCCGCCGAGCGTGATTCGACCGGCGCTCGGCCGCATGATGCCGGCGATCATCCGCAACGTCGTCGTCTTGCCCGCGCCGTTCGGCCCGAGAAAGCCGAACATCTCGCCGCGCGGCACGTGCAGGTCGATCGACTTGACCGCGGCAAAGCTGCCGTAGTGCTTCGTCAGGCCTTCGAGGTGAATCATGTCATCCCTGGAGGTCGAGGACGTCGATCGTCAGTTGTCCGATCCGTTGCATCATGTCCAATTGCCGTACCAGGCCACCGACGGCGAGCCGCAGGTGTCCCGCGTCAGCCGGGAACTGTCCGTACGTCGGGTCCACCGCCACCCACTCGGAGAGGTACACTTCCGCCCACGCGTGATAGTGGAACGCGCCAGCAACATACATCACACCCGTCACCGTCCGCGCGGGAAGCCCGACCGCGCGTGCCAGCGCGACGTAGAGCACGGCATGCTCGTTGCCATCGCCCTGCCGTCGATCGAGGGCTTCGAGGGCGCTGGGTGCGCTCCACGCCACCTGCTTCTGCAGGTGCTCCGCGACCCAATCCGCGAGGAGTCGCGCGGCCCGCTCCGGTCGTGAGGTACCCGCGATAATCTGCCGCGCTTGTGCCTGGATCCGTGGATCGTCGCTCTGAAGTAGCGGCTCCGGTTCTCGATACGCCCGCAGGTCACGGTGGATCGACGGAAGCCGGTAGGTCGCGCGGGGCACCGAAGGCGGCGCGATCGTGATCGTGTCACCGGATCGGGTCTGTCCCGGTCCGTCGAGCGCGAAGCCACCCAACGGAACGCCACCCAGCCGCAGGTGCATCGATCCGGTCACGGCCGGCGACGCGAACGGCCCCCGCGCGGTGATCGCCGTGACGCGAACGACGTTGCCGGGGAGGGAGGGCGACGCACCGGTGCGCGCGTCGACGGGGCCGGTCTCCCGTCGATAGTTCTCGTAGGCCAGTTCGAATGCCGTGCGCTCCATCACGTATCCACTCGGCGTCGTCGCGTGCACGATCTGTCCCAGGTCGTCGATCCACAGTTCGACTCCGGTGGGGTCGTCTTCCGCATGCACGCGCCACGCGTGCAGCGTGTCGTAGCTGACCGGCACGAACCGGGCTACCGCCGAATCGATCATGGCGCTATCAGGAAAGATGAACGTCGATTCGGCGCTGACGGTGTAGCGCGTCACCCGCTCCGTCAGGGCCATCGGGTCGAAGATGCGGCTGGTGTACGACTGGCCGACCTCGAGCGCGCCGCTGAACGCCAGGTTGAGCGGCAGCAGGCTCGACAGGACGCGCCGTTCGCCGGATGGCACGGCGAACGTCTCCCGGTGCGCGTCGCTCGCGACCTCAACCTCCACCGACGAATCCGGCTGCACGGTCCCTCGGACCGCATACCGAGCCCCATCCCCGCGCATCCACATCCCGAATGCACGGAGTCGCAGCCCGCGGCTCAACACGGCCTCGGTGCGCAAGTCCGTGCGATACACCGAGTCGGCGGCCGGGACTTCCAGGATCGTGATGTCGGTAACCCGCAGGGTGTCGGCCAGCGTATCGATCGTACTCGACGCGAATCCCACTTGCCGGTCTCCGAGACGCAGCGTGAAGTAGGTCGCGCTCGGCGGCAAACTGAAGGCGGCGTCCGCCAGCGGATCGCCGGCGCCACGGCCAACTTCCCGCCGGACGAGCAGCCCGACGGCGCTCAACCAGACGATCAGGACCGCCGCGCCGAGCCCGCGACGCCTCACAGCATGCCCTCGGGAGCGAACGACTCGACCACCTGCTTCTCCTCTTCCGTGTCCACGACGATCGTGAGGTCCGTCGGGTAGACGGCGCCGGCATGCTCGCGCACGACGTCCCAGAGCGCCGTTACCGCCTCCTCGAGCGGAAGATTGCCCGCGCCGAGGCCCGCCAAGGGCATCGCCACCCGCGCGAGCGCCCAATCGGCCGCGCGCTGGTACGCGCTCCGCAACGCCCGCCGGACCGAATGTCCCGACACGGGCTCGGTGGTGCTCCTAATGATAGTGTGGATGACGAACTCGGCGGCCAAATCGCCCCCTGATGTCACTACCGCGGCACCGACGGCGAGTTCCTCCCGCACCTGCAGCCCATCCCAGAATCGTTGCCCGCCAACCTGTTCCAGGCGGCGCAGCGAGGGCGTCGTGGATTCCAGCGTGGCGGTGGCGGGACGAACGATCGCGTCGGCCTGGACGAACGCGATGTCGTCCACCACGACCCGAATCACGCGCCCGCGAGTTCCCGCGAACGGCGATACATCTGCGCGGCTTCGTGTGGCCGGTTGAGCCGATCGAGGACCACCCCGAGCCCGCGCAGCACGCGCGGGTCGTTGGGGCGTAACTCTACCGCGCGTTGATAGGCTTGCAGCGCCCCGTCCAGATCATCGACGTGGTTCAGGGCGTCGCCCAGATAGCTGTACGCGGCGGCGCAGCTCGAGTCGAGTTCGATGGTCCGACGGAGATGGGGGATCGCATCCCGCCACAACCCGCGACGGGCAACGGCGGAGGCAAGACCGAAATGCGCCTCGGTGTTCGAGGGGTCGTTCCGCAGCACCTCCCGCAAGGCCTCCTCGGCTGCGCGGAAACGCCCGGCGCCGGTGAGCGCCGCCGCGCGCGCCACGCGCGCCGCCACGTCGTTGGGATCCTGCGCCAAGCAAGCGTCGAATTCCTCCAGGGCCGCCTCGAACTGGCCGATCTCGGCCAACAGGATCGCGAGCCCGCACCGCGCGCGAACGTCGCCCGGCCGCGAAGCCAGCGCGTCCCGGTAGAGCGCCGCCGCCCGCCGCTGCTCCCCGCGCGCGGCCGCATGCCGCGCCGCCTCGATCGGGGTCGTCGGGACCGGCGAACCTGGCGCCGGCTCGACCTGGGTGACCGGCTCCGCTGGCGGCGCCCCAAGCGAGTCCGGGGCAGAGTCCTCGATGATCTCGAACGGAACCCCCTTGGGGCCCGGGTAGCGGTACACGATGGTTCCGTCCGTGTGGCGTTGGTTCGTGGAGGGCGCGCTCAACCCTTGTGCGTGCGCATTCCGTTTGCGTTGACGGCGGGAAAGCCGGCGGGTTCGGGTCATGCAGGCTCCTTCGATGCGTCCGTCTCACGGTCAAGCCAGTCGAGGTAGGTCGGCAGCCCTTCGATGATGGGAAGGGCGATCAACTCCGGTACCTCGTACGGGTGATGGTGTTGCGCTGCCTCCACCAGATCGGGCCAGCGGCCCCGCCGCGTCTTCAACACGACCAATGCCTCGCCGGCTTCGATGACGTCCCCCTCCCAACGGTAAACCGACCGCACGCCGCTGACGATCGTCCCGCAGGCCACGATGCGTCGCTCAACCAGATGGCGCACGAACGACCGGGCGTCCTCCGCGCTTTCCAACGTCGTCAACACCGTTATGGGGGTGTTGTCGCGCTCGGTCATCACGCTCTCGCCGAAAACGGGTGAGCAAGGGGGAGGCCAAACTACCGCGATCCGGAAGGGCTCGCAAGGCAACACGGGCCGGCACCCCGGGCGTTGACCGGCGTTCGCGATGCCGGCTACGTTCACCGGCTATGGCCGAAGAATACGTCGTCGTTCGGGGCGCCCGCGTCCACAACCTCCGCGACATCACGGTCCGCATTCCGCGGGAGAGCCTCACGGTCATCACGGGGCTCTCTGGATCGGGCAAATCGTCGCTCGCGTTCGACACGATCTACGCCGAGGGTCAGCGACGCTACGTCGAGTCCCTTTCGGCGTACGCCCGCCAGTTCCTTGGGCTGATGGAGAAGCCCGATGTCGACGCGATCGAGGGGCTCTCACCCGCGATTTCAATCGAGCAGAAAACCGCGAGCCACAACCCGCGGTCCACGGTCGGGACCGTCACGGAGATCTACGACTACCTCCGGCTCCTGTGGGCCCGGGTCGGCATCCCCCATTGTCCCAACGACGGGTCGCCGATTCGACGGCAGAGCGCGTCGCAGATTACCGAGACGCTCCTGTCCTGGCCGACGGGCACCCGGATCGAGATTGTCGCCCCATTGGTGCGGGGGCGCAAAGGGGCCTTCAAGGACCTGTTTGAAGGCGCGCGGCGCCAAGGCTTTGTCCGCGTCCGCGTCGACGGCGACGTGCACGACCTTGCCGACCCACCGAAGCTCAACCGTCGCGTGAACCACGATATCGGCCTCGTGGTCGATCGACTCGTCGTTCGACCTGACGATCGCGGCCGGCTCCACGATTCGGTGGAGACCGCCCTGCGGGCGGCCGATGGGCTCATCGAAGTCGTCCGCGGCAAGACCTCCACCATGTTCTCCGAGCGGTTCGCGTGCGGCGCGTGCGGGTATTCGCTCGCGGAACTCGAACCGCGCCAGTTCTCGTTCAACTCCCCGTTCGGGGCGTGCGACGCCTGCAGCGGTCTTGGTACCACGCTGGTCGCCAGTCCGGACCTCGTCCTGGGGGATCCGCGGATTTCGATCCTCGAGGGCGTCATTCTCCCCTGGGGCGAGCCGAAGGGATACCTCCGCAAAGCGGTCCTCCCCGCGCTCGCCGAGGCGTTCGGGTTTGCGCTGGAGACCGCTTGGGGAGGTATCCCGGAAGAGGCCCGTTCCCTCCTGCTCGATGGGGCGCCGGACCGGACGTTGGCGTTCGTCACGGGGGCGGGACGGACGAAGGCCAAGTACGAGAGCGTCTGGGAAGGCGTCATCCGCAACGTGGAACGGCGCTACCACGAGACGAGTTCCGATGCGGTTCGCTCGCAACTCGGCGCGTACATGTCTCAGATCCCCTGCGATCGCTGCGGCGGCCGCCGTCTCAAGCCGGCCTCTCTCTCCGTGCTCGTTGCGGGGGAGAGTATCGGGGCAATCGTGGACCGGCCCGTGGGCGAGACGCTGGAATTCTTCGAGTCTCTCCCGGTCCGTCGTGGCGCGATTGATCCGGAGATTGCCGGACCGATCCTGCGTGAGGTGACCGATCGGTTGCGGTTCCTGCGTGATGTCGGGCTCGACTATCTGACCCTTGGCCGCTCGGCGGTCAGCCTCTCGGGGGGCGAAGCGCAGCGCATCCGCCTCGCCACGCAAATCGGCAGCCGGTTGGTCGGGGTCCTCTATATCCTGGACGAGCCGTCCATCGGGCTGCACCCACGCGATACCGAGCGGCTGCTCGATACGTTGCGAGGACTCAGGGATCTCGGTAACACGGTCATTGTGGTCGAGCATGACAGTGAGACGATCCGGGCGGCCGATCACATCATCGACTTGGGGCCCCGGGCAGGGCGTTTCGGCGGTGAGGTCGTGGTGGAAGGGACCGTCGACGATGTGGTGCGCCACCCGACGTCGCTTACGGGCAGGTATCTCACCGGCAGCCTGCGCATCGCGGTGCCATCGTCTCGCCGCCCGGTGCGGGACGATCGCGTCGTGCGGGTCATCGGTGCCAGCCACCATAACCTGCAGAACCTCGACGTCGGGTTCCCGCTCAGCACCTTCATTGCGGTCACCGGGGTGTCGGGGTCGGGGAAGTCTTCCCTGGTGACGGACATCCTCTATAATGGATTGGCGCGACACTTCTACCGATCCAAGACGCTGCCGGGGGCGCATGTCGGGATCGAGGGGCTCGACGAAATCGACAAAGTGCTCGCCATCGACCAGAGCCCGATCGGCAGGACGCCCCGGTCCAACCCCGCGACCTACACCGCGCTCTTCACCCCGATCCGCGATCTGTTCGCGCAACTCGCCGAGTCCAAGATCCGTGGCTACGCGCCGGGGCGGTTCTCGTTCAACGTCAAGGGCGGCCGGTGTGAGGCCTGTCAAGGCGACGGGCTCGTGAAGATCGAGATGCACTTCCTGCCGGACGTGTACGTCCCGTGTGAGGTCTGCATGGGCCGCCGCTACAATCGCGAGACGCTCGACGTACGCTACAAGGGACGCTCCATCGCCGACGTACTCGAGATGACCGTCGAGGATGCCCTCGGGTTTTTCGAGAGCCAGCCGAGGATTCGAGGAAAACTGGACGTGCTGAATGACGTCGGGCTCGGCTACATCCATCTGGGGCAAAGCGCCACGACCCTGTCCGGTGGCGAAGCCCAGCGCGTCAAACTCGCCACCGAACTCGCCAAACGTGATACCGGCCGCACGCTCTACATCCTCGACGAGCCGACCACAGGCCTGCACTTCGAGGACGTGCGGTTGCTGCTCGACGTGCTGCACCGGCTGGTCGACCGCGGGAATACCGTCGTGGTCATCGAGCATCACCTCGAGGTCGTGAAAACGGCGGACTGGGTTATCGACCTCGGTCCCGAGGGGGGGGCGGCAGGGGGACGGGTCGTGTCCGAGGGGCGACCGGAAGCCATCGCCCGTGCGGCCGGTTCGCATACGGGGCGCTTTCTCGCGCCGCTGCTGGGCCTCTGACGTCCGCCGCCTTTACTTTCTTCTGAGAAGTGACACTTTTTGAAACGTCATGCGTAGGACCAATCGAAGACATCCCGGGCCGGAGGACGCGGTAGAACGTGGAATCCCTAGCTGAAGCGCTCATAGCCATGTTCATCTTCGGATCCGTCGGGGGCACCATCGTGTTGCGTGGTCCCTTGGGGAAGGCGCTCGCCGATCGGATCGCCGGCCGCACGCCCAAGGGCGAGGCACAGGCGCGGGACCTGGCAGAGTTGGTGACCGGCGAATTGGAAGATGTCAAACTGCGGCTCGCGGAACTCGAAGAGCGCCAGGATTTTTCCGACCGTATGCTCGCGCGGCAGCGCCAGCCGGATCGCCTCTCGGAGGGCTCCTGATGGACTTCGGCGCCGTTGCCCTGCTGATTCCGCTCGCCGGCATGGCGACAGGGACGATCTTCATGCTCGGCATCTACAAGCTCGCGGTGCGGTGGATCGATAGGAAGCAACTCCCCGGTGGGGACGTTGCGGAGGAGGTGTCCCGCCTGCGCGGCGAATTGGAGGCGATGAGCGACGTGGCGATGCGAGTGCAGGAACTCGAAGAACGGCTCGACTTCGCGGAGCGTATGCTGGCGCTCGAGCGCCGCGGCGGCCTGCCGGCGGGGGACTCACCATGATGCCGGTCATGCAGACCATCGAGATCATCCCGTCCTGGGTTTGGGTCCAGAACGCCTTGTTGCCCGTGCTCGGCATGGGCATGGGGGCATTCGCGTTGTTTGGCCTCTATCGAACGGTGAACCGTCATCTGGATCGACGGCATGAGGCGCGTCTCGCCGAGGCCGGGGGGGCTCCCCCGGGTGAGATCGAAGAACTGCGGCTCCGGGTCGAGGTGCTGGAGGAGCAAGCGTTGCGGGTCCAGGAACTCGAGGAGCGCGTCGATTTCGCCGAGCGGATACTGGCCCGCCACGACGAGCGTCGCGCGATCGCCGATGGATCGTGAGTTCCTGGGACTGTGGATCATGGCGACGGCGACGGGTGCGGGCGTGTGGGTGCTTCGCCTGATCGGCCGGCACCTCGAACGCAAGCACGAGAGGACCGTTACCGGGGCCGTGCCGGATCGGCTCGTCGCACGCCTCGAGGAACTCGAACAGCGCGTGGACGCGGCGGCGCTGCTTGAGGATCGGATCGCGGAGGTCGAGGAACGGCTGGATTTTTCCGAGCGCATGCTCGCGCAACACGTGCAAGAGCAGCTGCCCGGGGAACGGCATTGAGGGAGGGCGGCGAGCGGTCATGGAAGGTGTCCTGGCGATCGTGTTCCTCTTCGGTGGTGGATCGATGTTCCTCCTGGCGATCTCGCCGATCGGTCGTGCGATCGCGACGCGGATCCAACGGTCGGAGGAAGCCTCTCCCGAAGCCGTCGAACACCTCGAGGCCGGCTACCAGGCCGTGCTCGACGACGTCGAGGCCTTGCGACACGACCTGGTCGAAGTCCAGGAGCGGCTCGATTTTGCCGAGCGATTGTTGGCTCAGCAACGTCAGGCCGGGCTGCCGTCCGGAGACGCCGAGGCGCACGATCCGTAGGTCCGGCGCTGGCGCGAACCGCGCGCACGCGAGATCTTGAGGAAGACGGGGATAGCTTGAGTTTTCTGTTTGGGTTGACGGTGTTTCTCGGCGTATACTGGTTCTTTCGGTCGCCGCTGCCCGCGGCCCTCGCCGAGTCGATGCGTCACAGTTCCACGGCTCCGGATCCCGCACTCCTTCAGAAACTCGGCGAGCTCGGGGACGAACTCCAGGGACTTCGGGAAGACGTGATGGAACTGGCGGAGCGGATGGATTTCACTGAGCGCGTTCTGGCGGACCTCCGGCGCCGACCAGCATTGCCGGATCCGTCGGCCAGGGATTGAGACTCGGCGCCTCACGGCGCCGCAACGGAGGCGGAACCAGACATGGGCATCTTCCAGCGGCTCGGCACCCTCATCAAGTCCAATATCAATGCGCTGATCGGCCGTGCCGAGGATCCGAAAAAGGTGCTTGAGCAGTCGCTCGTTGACATGAAGGAGCAGCTCACCAAGACCAAACAGGACGTCGCCTCGGCGATCGCCGACGAGAAGAAACTCCAGGCCCAGGTCGAGCGGGAAAAGAAACAGGCCGACGACTGGGAGCGGCGCGCGATGCTCGCTGTCAACGAAGGGCGGGACGACCTGGCCAAGCAGGCGCTCATGCGCCATGCGGAACACCTGCAGAACGCGCAACAGCTCCATGAGACCTGGACACGTAGCAAGGCGGATACCGAGAGCCTGAAGTCGTCGCTCCGCGAGATGAACGACCGCATCGAGGAGCTGAAGCGGAAGAAAAACGTCCTGATCGCGCGGCAGAAGCGGGCGGAGGCGCAGGGCCGCATTCAGGCGACCATGTCAACCATGAATGACAACAGCGCCATGGAAACGTTCCAGCGGATGGAGGAACGGATCGACGACATGGAGCGCCAGGCGGTGGCGGCGGCGGAACTCGCCGGCGAACTGAGTGGGGATAGCCTGCAGCAGGAGTTCCGCGCCTTGGAATATCACGGGTCCGCCGACCAGCAACTCCTCGAGCTGAAACAGAAGATGGGCATGCTGGGGAGTGGGATCTCCGAGGCTGCGCAGCAACTCGGCGCCGGCGCGGGTGGCGACGCCGACGTCGAGGACGCGCAAGTGGTCGAAGACGAGGAACACCCCCCGACCAAGGAGTGACGGTCGCGGCAGCGGCCGCGGCAACGGCCGGCCCGGCGGGGCCGGCCGTTCTTTTTTGCCCACTTGCGACGGAATGATGCCGCGGGATCCCGGGGCGTTCCTAGTGTTGCCGCATGACCGCCTCCTCAAAGCGTGTCCTGATGGCCGGCAAGGCCGAAGTCGTCCTGGCGCTGCACCTCGTCACGCGGCACCGCGCCGCCCGGCTCACGGCCCTCGCCGCCGCCGCGGCAACGGGCGTCGCGGCCGTGCCCGGCAACGACCAGGCAAGCCGCGCCTTGATCCTCGCCGCGGTGGGGACGTTGGCCGCGGTTGCCGCTTCTCGACCGCTTGCCGCCGGTGCCCCGTTCTTGTCCGCCCGGGTCGCGGTCGCGACCTGGCGCGTGGTGTTTGTCGGTCGCCTGATTGGCGCACTGCTCCCGGTCCTGGTGGTAGCGGGCCTGGCGGTGGTGACCAGACCGGTATTTGGTCGCGCGTTGGACCTGGCGTTGCTGTTCGCCACCGCCACCTACGGGTGCGTGCTCGCGGCGGTCGTCATGGGGTTGACGCCCCGACTCGGCGCGTCGGCGGCCACCATGGTAGGTCTCGTGTGTGCCGGGGTCGGACTGCTGGCGCTGGCGCCGGACGTCGCGCCGCAATCGGGTGCGGGCGGGTTTGCGTGGTATGTGCTGCCGCTGTCTTGGCGGGCGCTCGATGCGCTGAACGGTGGGGGTGTCGCCGATATCGCCTTCCTCGCCCTGTGGGCGCTGTTGGGGGCTTTGCTGGTCGCCGGGGCGCTCCATACCAAGGAGGTTCCATGAGCGTCCTGGTCTGCCAAGGAGTCGTGTGTCGGCCCGGCGGCCGGCAGGGGCTGACCGGCGTGAGTCTAGCGGTGGATCCGGGTGAGATCGTTGGCCTGGTCGGTCCGGCGGGTTCAGGAAAGAGCCTGTTGCTGCAAGTACTCGCGGGCGACCTGGAGCCATCCGGCGGGGTGGCGGCGGTAAACGGCGGTTCCCCGCGGTCGGTGCGGTCCAGGTGCGTGGTGGGATTCGTTCGGAGCCCACCGCTCATTCCGCCGGAAGTGACAGCGGTTGAGTGGCTTGGCTACGTCGCGGCCCATACCGCGTTGGGTCCGGCCGATCGGACTCGGCGGGTCCAGTGGGCTCTCGAGATCGCCGGCATGGGACCGCTCGCAACCCATCGTGTGGCCGGGTACGGAGAGTCGGCGGTTCGCCGGCTCGCGCTGGCGGCGGCCGCCATCACCGGGCGAGACGCCCTGTTGCTTGACGATCCATTGGCTGGGGCGGATCCGGTCACCGACGCGGCGATCCGGGAGTGCATCGCGCGACTCGCGCAAGAGGGGCGGGCGGTCGTGCTGGCCTCGAACGCCCTGGGTTCGATCGAGCGGGTCGCGACGCGGGTTGTCGTGCTCTGGAACGGGTCGCTCGCGGCCGACGTGCGGATGGCCACGCTGATCAGGGAACGCGTGGCGGAACTTTCCCTCAACGGGTCAGGACTTCGGTTTGCGGCGGACCTGCTGGATCGCTACGAGGGGGCGTATCGCACCGGGGATGGGGTCGCCATTCCGTTGTGCGGCGGTCTCTCGATCGAAGCGGTGCTGAGTACCTGCCGGGCGTGCCGGATCGCGGTGGCGGGTTCCCGGGTGCGGTACCGGATGCTCGACGACATCTTCGTGGTTGCCGACAAGCACGCTCCCACGGTTGGCCTGGGGCCGCGTTGACGGTGAGGGGGGGGCTCCCTACGTTTCAGGCCAACTTCTTGTCAATGCTCGCCTTGGAGCGATCCGGCCCCCATGGCTCTCCGGCTCTACAATACGCTCACCCGCACCATCGAGCCGTTCACGCCGCTCCATCCGCCTCGTGTCGCCATCTATGCGTGCGGCCCGACGGTGTGGAACGTCGCGCACATCGGGAACTTCCGCACGTTCCTGTTCACCGATCTGCTGCGCCGCTATTTGGCGCACACGGGCCACGACGTGTTCATGGTGATGAACCTGACGGACGTCGACGATCGGATCATCGCGGCGGCCGGCGAGGCCCGCGAAACCGTGGCCGCCTTCACGGCGCGATTCGCGAGCCTGTTTTTCGAGGATCGGGACTTCCTCCGGATTATTCCCGCGCACGTGTATCCCCGCGCCACCGAGTACATCGAGCCGATGGTCGCGCTCGTCACGCGGCTACTGAGGGCCGGACTCGCCTATCGCGGGGAAGATGGGTCGGTTTACTTCGCCGTCAGGCAATTCGCTTCGTATGGAAGGCTCTCACGGCTCGACACGCGGGAACTCAAGACGGGCGCTCGCGTCACCCGTGACGAGTATACGAAGGAAGACGCGCAGGATTTCGCCCTGTGGAAGGCCGCTTCAGCGGCGGACGAAGCCGTGGGGGCCGCGTGGGACGCTCCGTTTGGTCGCGGACGGCCCGGGTGGCACCTGGAATGCTCGGCAATGGCACTCACGGAATTGCGGAGCCGGTTCGGCGTGGAGACGCTGGATATCCATGCCGGGGCCGTCGATCTGATCTTCCCGCACCACGAGAACGAGATCGCCCAGTCGGAAGGCGTCACGGGGCAGCCGTTCGCCCGGGTCTGGATGCACGGCGAGTTTCTCACGATGTCGGGAACCAAAATGTCAAAGCGTTTCGGAAACATCCTGACCGCGCGGGATCTCAAGGAGGGGGGGGCGGATCCTGGGGCCATCCGGATGCTTGTCTACTCGACCCACTACCGCCAACCGCTGAATTTCACCGACGAGGCGCTGGCGGCCGCGACGGAAGGCGTCGCCCGCCTAGCGGAGTTTCGGGACCGCCTGCGCGAGACCACGGGGGCTACTGAGGCGGCCGGCGCCCCGGAATCGGCCCGCGCGCTCGAACGGGAATTCCACGCCGCGTTGGACGACGATCTCAACGCTCCCAGGGCACTGGGTGCCGTGTTCAACATGGTGCGGGCCGGGAACCGCGAACTCGACTCCGGGGGGTGGTCCCCGGGCGCGGCGGCGGGTGTGCTCGCGGCCTTCGACCGGGTTATGGGTGTGCTCGACGTGCTTCCCGCACAGGCGGCCCTGGTCGAGGAGACCGCGCGGTGGATCGAGGAGCGGATCGAGGCTCGCCGCGCGGCCCGCGCGGCCGGCGACTATGCCGCCGCCGACGCGATTCGGGACGAGGTCGCCACCCACGGATTTGAGTTGGAAGACACCCCCCAAGGGACTCGCTGGAAACGAGGCCCGGGCCAGGGGTCAGGCAATTTCCTCTGACCGTCTAAGTCAGCCTGATCCAACCCGTTGACTGGCGGAACACGGCCGGTTATCCTATGAGTCTCGCGTAAATCGGGCCTTTGCTGACGTAGCTCAATTGGCAGAGCAGCTGATTTGTAATCAGCAGGTTAAGGGTTCGAGTCCCTTCGTCAGCTCCAGCATGACTGGCAGGGAGATTTGAACCCTGCGCGCAATTCACCACCCCGCTCGATGCGGGGTGGTGTGTTAGCTGGGCCGTAGCGGGCAACGGTGGGGTGCCCGAGTGGCCAATGGGAGCAGACTGTAAATCTGCCGGCGAACGCCTACGTAGGTTCGAATCCTACCCCCACCATGGTCGAGCGCGGTGAGCGGAGTATTGGGGCAGCGAGACAACACGCCTGCGCGCCTGGACGGCCAGGCGAATGACTATGCGGGTGTAGCTCAGTTGGTAGAGCATCAGCCTTCCAAGCTGAGGGTCGCGGGTTCGAGTCCCGTCGCCCGCTTTTCGCTGCTCGCGTAGCTCAGTGGTAGAGCGCGTCCTTGGTAAGGACGAGGTCACGGGTTCAAGCCCCGTCGCGAGCTTGGTGGGCCGGAGAGGCGGCGTGGATGCCGTCGCGTTGCGGGTGAACGTCATCACATCTGGGGAAGCCAATGGCCAAGGCAAAGTTTGAGCGGACGAAGCCGCACGTGAACGTGGGCACGATCGGGCACGTGGATCATGGGAAGACGACGTTGACGGCGGCGATCACGCTGGTGCAGTCGAAGAAGGGGCTGGCGGATTATGTGGCGTTT
>DASWIX010000050.1:0-1512 GCA_036397455.1 Gemmatimonadales bacterium
AGGGACGCGCGTCGGTCGTGACGGTGCGCGGGGAGGTGCAGGTGAAGGACGGGGAGTTCGTCGGCACGATTGGACGCGGTGAATTCTTGCAGCGGGAGCCAACACACTAATGGACGCTCAGACGGTCCGTCAAAAGCACAAAGAGGTCCTCTTCCCGTGCGTCGCGAACTACTACGCGGAGCCGGTGGTCATTGCCGAGGCGCACGGCGCGTGCGTCAAGGACGCGGACGGCCGCGAGTACCTCGACTTCTTCGGCGGCATCCTGACGCTCGGCATCGGGCATTCGCACCCGGACTTCGTGGCCCGCATTCGGGAGCAGGTGGCCCGGCTGACGCACACCGCCACGGTGTATCCGACGCGCGAGATCGTCCAGGTCGCCGAGCGGCTGGCGCGGATCACCCCCGGCAAACTGAAGAAGAGCTTTTTCACGACCAGCGGCACCGAGGCGGACGAGACGGCGATCATTCTCGCCAAGATCTACACGGGCCAGCAAGAGATCATCGCGCTGCGGCACAGCTACGCCGGCCGCAGCATGAACGCGATCGCGATCACGGGGCAGAGCCCGTGGCGCGTGCTGCCGACGCAGGTCGCCGGCATCAAGCACGCCCTCTCCCCCTACTGTTACCGCTGTCCCCTCGGGCTCGAGTATCCCACGTGCGGCGTGAAGTGCGCGCAAGACATCGAGGAGCTGATCCGGACCGAAACGACCGGCCGCCCCGCGGCGATTATCGCCGAGCCGATCCAGGGCGCGGGCGGATTCATCACGCCCCCCAAGGAGTACTTCGAGATCGCGGTGGGGATCGTGCGCAAGTACGGCGGCGTGTTCATTTGCGACGAGGTGCAGACGGGCTGGGGCCGCACCGGCGACACGTGGTGCGGGATCGAGCACTGGAACGTCGAGCCCGACATCATGACGTTCGCCAAGTCCATCGCGAACGGCTTTCCGGTGGGCGCCACGATCGCTACGGAGGAGGTGGCCAACGCCTTCACCGGGCTGTCGCTCTCGACCTTCGGCGGCAACCCGATCTCGATGACCGCCGTGGACGCGACGCTCGACGTCATGGAGCGGGAGAACACGCCACAACGGTGCGCGGTGCGCGGTGCGCAGTTACGGGACGCCTTGGAGGAATTCAAGAAGCGGTTCGCGTTCATCGGCGATGTCCGCGGCATGGGCTTGATGCAGGGCATCGAGCTGGTGGAGGACCGCAAGACGAAGGAACCCGCGCCTCAGAAGACCCTCGCCCTGATGGAGGCGGCCAAGCGGCGCGGCCTGCTCATCGGCAAGGGCGGACTGTACGGCAACGTGATCCGCATCGCGCCGTCGATGCTCATCACGAAGAGCGAGATCGACGACGGCTGCCGGAGGCTCGAGCAGGCGCTGGCGGAGGTGAAGTGACGGACGCGCGGCTCGCCAACGCCGATCTCCTCCCGGTCCCCACCGAACGACGGACCTGGACCTGGTGGCACATCGCCGCCCTGTGGATCGGGATGTCGATCTGCATCCCGACCTAC
>DASWIX010000051.1:0-2296 GCA_036397455.1 Gemmatimonadales bacterium
GTTCTGGTACATGTAGCTGAACCCGACGCCGTACATCCCGTGCGGGCCGCCGTGGATTTCCATGATCAGGGGGTACTTCTTCTTGGCGTCGAAGCCGTGGGGCTTGACGATCCACCCCTGCACCCGCGTGCCGCTCGTGGACGTGTACCAGACCTCTTCGACAGCGGCGATCCGCTTGTTCGCCAGGATCTCGGCGTTCACCGCGGTGAGCTGCGCAATATTGCGGAACTGACGGAGGCTGTACCGCACGACGTCGGGCGGCTCGTCGGGGTCGCTGCGCGTCCCCACGGCATTCAGGTTACGATCGAGGGACGCGAGCGACAGCATATGCGCGCCGTCGGTGACTTTGCGGGCGGCGCCGCCCCGCACGCTCGCGAAGTAGACGTTGCTCGTGCCGCGATCTCCCGCCGCGAAGTAGATCCCGCTGCCGTCGGGCGCCCAGTTCAACGCGCCGGGGTCGCGGTCGAGGTCGCCCGAGATCTGGCGTACGCCGGAGCCGTCGATGCCCATCACGAATAGCTCACGGGCCTGGTACGTTTTGGTCGTGTAGTCGTATCCCGTGAACGCCACGGTCCGCCCGTTGGGTGAGACCCGCGGATTGCCCCACGTGCCTTTCTTCGTGATCAGCTGGCGCACGGCGCCCGTCGCGACGTCGAGGGCGTAGACGTATCCCTCCCGGCGCAGCCGGTAGTCGGCGTCGGGCTCGCGCAACGCCTCGAACACGATCGTCTTCGCGTCGAGAGTCCAGTCGTAGTTGGCGCCACCCGGCAGCTCGCCCGCCGAGCCGAAGTGCCAGTCGCCGGACGTCAGCGGGCGCGGCGTGCCACCATCGGCCGGCACGAGGAAGAGATGGTAGAATCCGTCTTCCAGGAAGCCTCGGCCGTCCGCGCGATAGTGCAACCGGTCCACGACGCGCGGCGCCGCGGTCCACTTTGCGCCCTCCGGCGCCGTGGGCAGGGAGATCCGCCAGCGCGTGGTGTCGCGCACCATGAGCGTGAACGCGATCGCTTTCGCATCCGGGGCCCAGCGGACGTTGCCCGGTGACTCCGTAAGCCGCGTGATCTGCGACGTCGCGCCCTCGGCGTCCATCCAACGGACGAAGATCTGCGATCCCTTGGGCTCGCCTTCGTTCGTGAAGAGAATCCGCGTCCCGTCGGGCGACCAGCGGGCGCTCGAGCCTTTCGTCAGGAAGCGGTTCTTGGTGCCGTCGGCGTTCATGATCCAGAGCGCCGACTCCCAGCGGTCTTCGAGCTTGTTCACCCAGCGACGCGTGTAGACGATCTGCGACCCGTCGGGCGACAACTGCGGATCGGCCACCTGCTCCCAATCGAGGTAATGATTGACGGTGAGCAGTGTGTCGGATGGCTTTTCCTGAGCGGCTAGGGGCGTTACCAGCACGGCCAACGCGACGACGGTGACGAGGCGGCGCATGAGTTTTCCTCGGAGGGTGTGTGGCTACCGGAGAAGAGAACGTCGAAGAGCGACAGGCACAAGGGCCGGGTCGCGGAGCGCTAGCGCCGCCGCCGCAAAGCTCTGCCCGGCCTCGCGTCTGTGAACCGCCCGGCGTCCACGACCGCCACACCGTTCACCAAGACGAAGTCGATCCCCTCGGGAAACTGATGCGGCCGCTCGAACGTCGCCCGGTCGCGCACCGTCGCCGGATCGAAGACCACCACGTCCGCCACGAGCCCTTCGGCGATCCGTCCGCGGTCCGTGAGGCCAAGCCGGCGGGCGGACAGATCGGTCATCTTGTGAATCGCCCGCTCCAACGTCAGCACGCCCTTGTCGCGTGCGTAAACGCCCAGGACACGCGGGAACGTCCCATACCACCGCGGATGCGGATGACCGTCGCCCGGCAGCACCAGCCGCCCGTCCGATCCGATCATCGTCTGTGGATGGCGCATGATGCGCTCGACGTCGCTCTCGTCCAGCACGTGGTAGATCGCGTTCGCACCACCACGCCGAATCGCTTCGATCACGAGGTTCGCGCCGGCGCGTACGGTCGTGTCACCGTTGCTGACGGCCCAGTCGTACAGCGTCTTGCCTTCGAGGTCGGGCCGCCATGCCACGCGCGCGAACTGCACTCGCCGCAAGTCCCCCCCACCTCGGTCGTTCAGCAAGTTGAACACGATGCTGTCCACGATGGCACGGCGCTGCGCCGTGTCGGTGAGACGCCGAAAGAACGCGCTGTCGCCGCCCGCGAGTGCTGAGGCGGGGACGAGGACGGAAATTCCGGTATAGGTCGCCGTGTAGGGATACTGGTCCATCATCACGTCCACACCCGCGGCGCGCGCTG
>DASWIX010000052.1:0-71781 GCA_036397455.1 Gemmatimonadales bacterium
GGCCGTGCGCCCCCACACGGCCGTGCGCCCCCACGGTTTCGATGGTATGGTATTGTACCGGTCCAACACCGGCCCACCATCGGGGATGCCCAAGAATGCGCCACACATTCGTTCCCTTGCTGGCCGCGTTTGTCACTGCCACGACCCCCGCCGCGGGCCAAAGCCGCGACGCCGGCACGCTCGTGGTCGTGAACAAAGGTGCGGCCGCCGCCAACCTGATCGATCTCGCGTCGGGTCGGATCGTGACCACGCTGCCAACCGGCGACGGGCCCCACGAGATCGTGATCACGGGCGACGGCCGCACCGCCGTGGTGACGGATTACGGCGGCCGCGGCGAGGGCGGCAACACGCTGACCGTGATCGACGTGCCCGGGAAACGGGTTGTTCGCACGATCGCCCTGGGAGACTACCGCCGGCCGCACGGCGCCGCATTCCTTCCGGGGGATACACTGCTCGCGGTCACGTCCGAGTCGTCGCAGAACGTGCTGCTCGTACACGTCGGCGCGGGCACGATCGTGAAGGTCATCCCCACCGGCCAACGTGGCTCCCACATGCTCGCGATGATCGGCGGTGGCCGGATGATCTACACGAGCAACGGCGGGGAGAATACCGTGTCGGCGCTCGACGTCACGGCGGGACGGGCGACGCGGACCCTGCCGGTACCACCGCGACCCGAAGCGATTACCGTGACCCGGGACGGACGCGAGGTCTGGGTGGGCAGCAACGAGGAAGGATCGATCACGGTGATCGATACGGAGAGCGGAACCCCGGTCACCGCCGCAACCGGCTTCGGGTGGCCCTACCGCATTCTCATCACGCCGGACAACGCCCGCGCCATCATCCCGGACCTGGGCCGCCATGAACTGCGTGTGTTCGACCGCGCCACGCACCGCGAACTGCACAAGCTCGATCTGGCCGGGACGGGACCGCAGGGCGTGACGCTGTCGGCAGACGGGCGCACGCTGTTCCTGTCGTACAGCCAGCGGGACCAGGTGGCCGTCATCGATCTCGCCACGATGACCGTCGTCAGGACACTGGCGACCGGCGACCAGCCCGACGGAGTGGTGTACTCGCCGATCGTGTTGGGGAACTAGGTCTGGTCGTCGGCCGAGCGCGGCGCTGCATGCCGTTCCACCAGCGCGGCAAGCGCGTCGGCGAGCGCCTCCAGCTCACGCTCCGCCATGATGTGTTTCTGCACGGCCATCGATCCGGATACGAAGAACGCACCGGCGGCCGCACACATGAAACTGAACACGGCGAGCGGCGGGGCCTGGGGCATACCGACACCCAACCACAACGCAATCCCGCAGAACATCCCGCCGACGGCGCCAAGCGCCCCACCGGCCAGTCGCCCGGGGATCGCGTGCACGATCTCCTCGAACTGAAACCGCATCTCCCCCGCGCGCGGCCCGATAACCACGTGCACCTCGCGCTCACCGGTACTGGTCCAGCGAATGGTCCGTCCGAAAGCGTGCACGGTTCCCAGCATGCCCAACCTGCGGTGAATCGCCTCGAGCAACCGCGGGTACTCGGCCGCTGACATCGTCCCCTGAACGATGCGCTCGATGGCAACTCGGGTGGGCCGCGTCGAGATCAGTTGCGGCGGGACGTTCCGGTTCGGGAGTGATCCCCGGGAGAGTTCGAGGGCCGCTTGGCGGACGTGCTCCGGGGCGATGCCGACCTGCGCGGCCACCTGCTCCACCCCACCCATCGTGAGGCTCTCATCCTCGTCGTCCTCCCGCGCGATCTGAAGCCGGGCCGCGCGTCCTATGATGTCAGACACGTCGATACCAGTACGATCAGTGGCGCCGCCGTCACCCGCCTCCGCAACGACCTCCTCGATCGCGTCCCGGACCAAGCCGGTGGGAATACCGACCGAAACGCCGATTTCCTGCAAGTCCGCCAGCGACAGGTCCTCGCCGTTGGTGCGCCTTTCCTCGTGAAGCGCCGAAGCGCGCCGAACGATCGCGTCGACCTCGCTCATCGACCGGCGGGGACCCGGCTGCAGCGCCGCAACCGCCGCGTCGCCAAACCGGCGCGCCGTGCGAAATCGGTCCTGCGGGCGCATGGCCAATGCCTTCGCCAACACCTGCTCGAGCCGTCCGGGGAGTTCGTCGAGCATCCGCCGGTGATCGGGTGAGGCATCAATGAAGCGGCCGAGTCGGACCGCCTCCGGCGTCAGCCACAAGCCCGGCGTCTCGCCGACGACCATCTCGTACAGCACGCACCCGAGGCCGTAGATGTCGGAGGTGGCACCGAGGTCGGCGATACCGGCCGCTTGTTCCGGACTCATGTAGCCCGGCGTGCCGAGCGGGAATCCGGTACGGGTAAGGTGGATCCCCCCCGCACGGCTGACCGCCTTCGCAATGCCGAAATCGGTGACGTACGCGTGACCGCGAAACAGCAAGATGTTCTCCGGCTTGATGTCGCGGTGCACGACGCCCGCCTCATGAGCATACGCGAGCGCGTCGGCCACCTGGCTGGCTATCGTCACGGCTCGGGGAAGCGCCAGGCATCCCTGTGCGTTGAGACAGGCACGCAACGATTCCCCACCGATCATGGGCATCACGTAGTACAGGAATCCGGCGGCCTCGCCGGAATCGTAGAGCGGAACGATGTGCGGATGGGTCAGTCGGGCGGCGATCTGGATCTCGTTGAGGAATCGCGTGGTGCCCAGTGAGGCGGCCAGCTCCGGCAGCAGCACCTTGAGGGCCACCTCGCGCCCATGGCGCAGGTCCCGCGCGGCATACACCGTGGCCATCCCCCCGCGGCCCGCCGTCCGTTCGAAACGATACCGGTCTGAAAGGGCTTGGAATAGCTGCTGCGGCACCGGGTCCATGCCGGAGAAGATAGGCGATCCCTGTAAAGAATGAGCGATGCGCCGGGGTTTCGCGGGCTCACCATCGGCAGCCTCGCCGGTCATGCCGGGGTGTCCAAGTCCGGTCTGTTCAGGCACTTCGGCACCAAGGCATCGCTTCAGGAGTGCTGGCCACCGCCTTCCCCGTTCTCGCTACATGCCCCCACTACGCCGGCGGGTCGGCCGGACCCCTCTCAGAGCGCCCTCCGCAGGATCCCGAGCACCCCATCTCTGGTGACCGGTGCGGGATTGGCATAGGCGTTGTCCGCCGCGAGGTCGGCGGCGCGATCGAGGTCCGACTCCTTCAACCCGAGTCGCCCCAGGGTCGCGTCGATCCCCAACGTGGCGTTGAGTGCCACCAGACCCTCCGGAGCGTCGGGCACCGCCAACGCGACGGCAATGCGGCGCATCGCGCCGGGGGCCGCAACGGCGTTGTACGCCACGACGTGCGGCAGCAGGACGCTGTGGGTCAGCGCGTGCGGTAATCCGAACGTGCCGCCCAGCACGTGACACAGTTTGTGGTGCAGGCCCATCGACGTCATCTCCAGCGCGCGTCCCGCGAGATGGGCTCCGTAGAAGGCGTCAGCCCGCATGGCCAGATCGTCGGGTCGGGCAACCACACGCGGCAGTGTGCGCGCCAATCGCCCGATCGCCTCCTCCGCGAGGAGCGACGCCACCGGATCGTCCTCCGGGGCGTAGAGCGCTTCCACCGCGTGCGCGATCGCGTTGACACCGCTGGTCGCGCTCGCGAGCGCCGGTAACGGCACGCTCAACACCGGATCGTACAGCACCACGCGCGCCAGCACGCGCGCGTCTCTCCCGGTCCGTTTGCGGTCGCCGTCGGTGATCCCCCACACCGAAGTCATCTCGGACCCCGAGTACGTGGTCGGCAGCGCGACGATGGGCAGTGCGGTCTCCCGCGCCAAGGCCTTGGCAAGGCCGATCGCCGATCCCCCACCTATCGCCACCAGGCCGTCCGGTTTCACGGCGCCAACGACGCGAAGGGCGTCGATGACCAGCGTGCGCGGCACGTGCAGCGCCGCCCGCTCGAACGCGCCAAGACACCGATCGCCCAGATGGGCCCGGAGCTGCGCGACCGCTTCGCGCCGTCCCGGCGTCGCCACGACCACAACCCGCCCGATGGCCGCGCGGTCCAACACCTCGGCAAGGCGATCGCTCACGCCGACGCCGAGTAACACGCGGGTCGATCGGGTCGCGTAGTCGAAGCGGAGGACCGCCCCCGCACTCATGCGCCGTCCAGCGCGGCATGCGCCCGCTCGGACCGTTCGCGCAGGGTCCGTAACGCCGCGAGTTCCCCGGCGTCGACCGCGCGTGTCTCGCCGAGGTGCTCATGCACCCGCAAGGGCCAACTGGTTGATTGGATCACCTGCGCCGCGGTGACGCCGGGATGGACGGCGCTCAGCACCAGCTCCCGCGTAACCGGATCCGGTTCCAACACGCCCAAGTCGGTAAACACCTTGCTGGGCCCGCGACCGCTGAACCCCGCACGCGCGCGCGCGTCACCGCCGTCCAGGAACCCCACGGACGTCACGAAATCGAGCCGCTCCACGAACGCCTCCTGACGGTGCTGCAACATCACGAGGACATGTCCAGCGGCCGCCGCGACCTCCGGCGCGCCTCCGGCACCCGGCAACCGTACGCGCGGCTTCCGGTACCCGCCGATGACGGTCGTGTTGATGTTGGCGTACCGGTCGATCTGCGCCGCGCCCAGGAACCCGACATCGATCCTGCCCGCCTGCAACCAGTAGGCGAAGATCTCCGGGACGGACACCACCGTGTCGGCGGTCTCCGCCAACTCGCCGTCCCCGATCGACAGCGGGAGCACGTCGGGCTTGGAACCAATCGTTCCGGACTCGTAGATCAACGTGAGGTCCGGCGCGTGGAGCCGCCGCGCCAGGTTGGCCGCCGCGCTCGGCCATCCGATGCCGACGAAGCACGTGGTCCCGTTCACCAGCGACCGCGCGGCGACGATCGTCATCACCTCGTCGGGGGTCGGCGGCGTCATGCCGAGTCCGCCGCGAGGCTTCGGCGAAACTCCGCCATGTTCGCCGTGCCGCGCACGTGCCTGTCGATCCACGCGGTGAAGTGCTCGCGCTCGCGCGAGATGCCATCCCAACGCTTGTAGAACGTGTTGTCTCGTCGATCGTATCCCATCGCGTACGACGGATAGGCGCCACCCGGCACCTCACAGACAGCGGTGACCACCCGTGCCGGCAGCGTCACCGCCCCGGGGGCGGGCACCAGGCGGTCGACGATCTCTTCCACCGTCACAAGCACGGCGCGCGCCGCAAACACCGCCTCTTTCTGAATCCCCGCGATGCCCCACAACTGAACGTTCCCTTCCCGATCCGCCTGTTGGGCGTGAATCACGGTCACGTCAGGCCGGTGCGCCGCAACCGCCGTCAGTGGCTCCCCGGTGAACGGACAGATGATCGACCGCAGGGCGGGATTGTGCCGTGGCAGGTCGGTACCGGCACTTCCGCGCAGCACGCCGCACGGCAGTCCGGATGCGCCGGCCACGTACGCCGCCGCCATCGACGCGTGACTGTGCTCCACCAGGATCAGGGGTGCCGGCCAATCGTGCTCCACGGCGTCACGCAAGCGGTGCAGTGACCCGACACCGGGGTTGCCTCCCCACGAAAAGATCAGCGTGCGCGCCGCGCCGACGCCGATCAGCTGGTCGTAGATGACGTCGGGCGTCATGCGCAGCAGCGTGAGGTTGCACCGTCCCTGGCGGATGACCTCGTGCCCGGCCGCGTGCGGAATGAGGTGAGTGAATCCCTCCATCGCCAACGTGGCCCCGTCCTGAATCAGCGAGGCGACGGCGTCGCGCAGGCTGGTGATGGTCGCCACGCTCAACGGCGCAGCGCGGCGACCCGCCCCATGATCATGCGTGTCGCGGCGATTTCGTCTTCGTTCACCAGGTGCCCCATCGCCGGATAGATCCGCTGGTCGACCACGGCGCCCATCCGCGCGAACACGCCCGCGCTCTCCTCGACCCGTTCCAGCGGGACGTGGGAATCGACGTCACTGCACCCCATGAACACCGGTGTATCGTCGAACGTGCCCGGGTATTCCCACGTCGTACCGGGGGGACCGATGAGGCCGCCACTGTAGACAATGACGCCGCCGTACCGCCCCGCGTGCCGCACCGCGAATTCGGCGGTGAGGCATGCGCCCTGCGAGAATCCGAGCAACACGATGCGTTCGCGCGTCAACCCGCGCTGCTCCAGCTCGGCGACCAACGTCCCGAGCACCGACAACCCCGACGCGATGCCCGGTTCGTTGCGCGCGGTCTCCGCCATGAAGCTGAACGGGTACCAGGTGTGGCCCGCCGCCGCCGGGGCGACGTACGCAAAGTCCGGATGATCGAGCGACGGAACGAGATCGAGCATGTTCCGGGGTGCCGCGCTGCGCCCATGCACCATGATCATCGCGGCGCGACAGTCGTCGAGCGACCGGCCGGCGTGCGTCAGCGGTTGTCCAGCGTGCGGTGACAGCACCGGCCTAGCCATGGACGACCGGCGGCAATCCGCGTTCGATCTCCGCACGGTGGGGCTCCTCCCACGGCGGCAGCTTGAGATCGTGGCCGAGGCATGGCAGTTCCTCGTCGACCGTGAATCCCGGTCCGGCGGTCGCGATCTCGAACAGCACACCACCGGGCTCGCGAAAGTAGATGGACTTGAAGTACTGCCGATCCCGCACTTCGGTTACCTGGCGTCCGAGCCGGATCAACTCGTCGCGCATCCTCAACTGTTCGTCCGCGTCCGAGATGGCCATCGCCACGTGATGCACGGTGCCGAGGCCGTTGACCGCCGCCGGCGCCTCGGGCGCGTGCAGCACGTCGATCGTCTTGCCCGGTTCGTCCCCCCCCACCGCGAGCCGGGTGCACCCGTCGGCCTCATCGACGACCTCGAAGCCGAGCACGTCAGTCATCAGTTCGAGCGTTTTGACAGGATCCCGGATCGCGAGCGTCACACCATGCACGCCCCGCACGGCGTTGTCGGCACCGATATCGTCGGTCACCCACGGGACTCGCCTGTCCCTGTCGTTGGCGATCAACTCGATCATCAGACCGGACGGGTCGTCGCACAGCAGCCTCTCGTCGCCGAACCGGGCCCCCTCCCCAACCGCGAGCCCGCTTGCCTGCAACCGCGCGCGCCAAAACCCGAGCGATCCACCCGGAACCGAGAACGACGTCACCGTAATCTGACCTGCTCCCTTGGTACCGGCGGGAACGCCCCAACCCTTATACGGGAACGTCGTCATGATCGTCCCCGGGACACCGTGTTCGTTGCCGTAGTAGAAGTGAAAGACGTTGTGGTTGTCGAAGTTCACCGTTTTTTTCACCAACCGCATACCAAGCAAACCGATGTAGAAATCGAGGTCCTCCTGCGCGTCGCTCACCGTCGCCGTTACGTGATGCAGGCTGCGAATCAGTCTGTCCATGTCAACGCCCCGCGTGATGTTACGATCCGAGATTGGTTGGGAAGACGAAGCGTAGAATGTATGCCGGCCGACTCGCCGTGCACCACCGCGGAAGGATCGGACACTGCCGCAACGACGCCGGGGGAGGTTCGATGGCCTCCCCCGGTTGGTGACTCAGTTGAACCGCCGCGACCGGCGCATGGGCCGTTGCCCTCGGCCGCTCATCCCCGGCATCCCCCGTTGCCGCATCCCGCGGCCCTCCATCCATCCTAGCACCCGCCCGCGTTGCTCGTCGTTCAGCATCGCCTTGGCCCGGGCCGAGGCGACGGCGGTGGCCACCTCGACCTGCTGCCGCGCGGCAGCCAGCTCCCGCGCATGCGTCTCGACCACGCTCGGATCGGGACGGTCCTGCCCCATCGCGTCCCGCAACGCCCCGGCGTGCTCGCGCATCACGTCCGCCACCGTTTCGTGCGTGGCGCGCAGTTGGGTCGCGATAGCTTCGAGTTGTGTCACCTGCTCCTCACTCAGCTCGAGCGTGCTCCGCTGGTTGAGCAGCGCCCGCGCCGAATACACCCGGCCCATCCCGGGCCCCGGGACTCCCCTCGGTGGACCCATCTGCTGTGACGCCGCTCGCATCGGCCGGCGCATCCCTCGCTGTTGGGCAACCGCTCCGGTCGGGACGACCAGGGCGAGCCCGAGTGCCGTCATCAATACCTTACGCATGGCTGGCTCCCTCGTACCTTGAATGTGCGTGTGCTGCCTGCTTATGAGACCGCCTGACCGGCCAGAATGTTAGCCGTTGACTCCTCACCCCGCCCGCGCTCGCGCCGTCCCGGTCCGGTAGCCATCTTATCCCCTATCAGACACGTCATTGGAGGCGGTCCCATGCGTCGCACGCTGTTTACGGTTCTCCTCGCGCTGGCGGTCACCGGCGTCGCCACGGCCCAAACCCGTGGCATGCTGCCACAGGACTACTATCGCATGACCTTCGTCGGCGATGTCGCGGTTTCGCCCGGTGGCGATCTCGTGGCGTTCACCGTCACCACGGTGAACGAGGCGAAAAACACTCGACACCGGGAAATATGGCTCCAGCGACTGGACCGCGGCCGCCCGGTCGATACGCCGTTTCGGTTTACCGACCCGACCGAGGAGTCCTCCTCGCCGCGCTGGTCGCCTGACGGGACGACCCTGGCGTTCTCATCCCGCCGCGGCGACGACCGAAACAGCGTCTGGTTTGCCCGCGTGACCGCGCCGGGCGGCGAAGCCCATCACATCGAGGGCGTCGACGCCACGCCGACCTGGTCCCCTGACGGCGCGTGGATCGCCTATACGCGTGCGCCCGCCGGCGACGACGAGAGCGAGCCCGGTGGACGGGAACGGCCCGCCCTCCGTGAAGGGTGGATCGCCGCAAACGCGGTCAGTAACACGCTGAACGCCGAACGATTCGACGGGCGGGTTATCACCTCCATGCGATACAAGCGCGATGGCACGCTGACCCTGCTGCCGGATCCGGCCATTCGGCAGAAATCGCAGCTGTTCGTCGTGTCGGCGGCCGGGGGCGAACCACGCCAACTAACCGAACTCCCGTTCGACGTCCGCGGCATCGAATGGTCGGCCGATAACCACACGATCGTATTCGGCGGCAATCCGGAACAGGACGACGAGTACAACAGCGATCCGACCGCCGAGCTGTACGCGACCACGATCGACGGCGGCGCGCCGCGCCTGCTGACGGCGAATCCCGGCTCTGAAACATCACCCGCCATCTCTCCGGACGGGCGGCGCCTGGCCTTCGTCCATTCGCAGGATCGGGACGTGCAGCCCGAGATCATGGTGGTGGACCTCGCGGCGGACGGCTCGTTCGCCGGGGCGCCCCGCACGCTGACGGGCGAGTGGGATAACCTCCCGGGCGGCCCCTCGTGGAGCCGCAACGGTCGCGCCATCCGGTTCGAGGCGGGAATCGGCGGCAATCGCCACCTGTTCGAGGTGCCGGCGGCGGGCGGTGCGGTGCGTCAGGTCACGACCGGCGATCGGCGCATCGCGGGGACTTCGCTGAGCCGGGACGAGCGGGTCATGGCCTATACCTCGACTGACGCGGTGACGCCGGCCGAGGTGTTCGTGTCGAATGCGGGCGGCGGGAACGAAACGCGCCTTACGGCATTCAACGACGCGTGGCTCGCGGACGTGATCCGGATGCCGGCCGAGCGCCTCACCTGGCGGCTGGCGGACGATACGGAGGTCGAGGGATGGGTGGTCAAGCCGGTCGGGTACCAGCCCGGCCAGCAATATCCCATGATTCTCAAGATCCACGGTGGCCCCTACGGCGCGTACGGCAACACGTTCTTCCAGACGTTCCACACGCTGTCCGCGACCGGCTTCTTCGTGTTGTACACCAATCCGCGCGGCTCCACCGGATACGGACACGATTTCCAATGGGCGACGCGCGGCGCGTGGGGCGAGGTCGACAGCGAGGACTACCTTCGTGGCGTCGATGCAGCGGTGGCGCAGTATCCGGACATCGATCCCGAGCGTGTGGGGGTGTCTGGCGGGAGTTACGGCGGCTACATGACGAACTGGCTCACGTCTACGACCAACAGGTTCGCCGCCGCGGTGACGAGCCGTTCCATCACGAACTGGGAGAGTTGGTACGGGGATTCCGACGCCCAGGGGCTCACCGAGCACGCGTTCTTTGGGCCACCGTGGGAGCAACGCGACCTCTATCGCCGTCTCTCACCCATCTCGTACGTCGAAAACGTGACAGCGCCCACGCTCATCATCCACAGCGAAAACGATTTTCGCACACCGATCGGCGACGGCGAGCAGTGGTTCATGGCGCTCAAGAAACGCCAGATTCCGGTGGAGCTGGTGCGCTATCCGCGTTCGTCCCACGGTCTGTCGCGCATCGGGGAGCCGTGGCTGTTGGTCGACCGCCTGGAACGGATGCGCACCTGGTTCCGCCACTGGCTGATCGAGCAGGACGCCCGGGCGGCGTCGCACGAGGACGGTCTTTGACCGTCAGGGACCGTCTCCCTTCAAAGGAACGCCATGGATCGGATTCGCGTCGCCTCGCTCCAGTACTTCATCCGCCCGGTGAGCACCTTCGAGCAATTCGCGGATCAAGTGTCGTCCCTCGTCGAGACGGCCTCCGACTACGGCTGCCGTCTTGCGGTGTTCCCGGAGTACTTCACCGTCCAACTGTTGACCCTGGGCGATGTCAAACGGCCGATGCGCACGCAGGTGCGCGATTTGGCCGCCCAGGTGCCGCGGTACGTCGACCTCATGCAGGGGCTCGCCCGCGCGCACGACATCTACATCCAGGGCGGCACGATTCCGACGATGGACGACGGCGAGGACCACGTCTACAACCAGGCCTATCTGTTCGGGCCGTCGGGCAAGTATGGCGTACAGGGCAAGCTGCATATGACGCGGTTTGAAACCGAGGAGTGGGACGTGAAGCCGCGGTCGGGACTCAAGGTGTTCGACACCGATTTCGGACGCGTGGCCATCACCATCTGCTACGACGTGGAGTTTCCCGAAATCGCCCGAACCGCGGCATGGCACGATGCGCACATCCTGTTGGTCCCCAGTTGTACCGACGAGCGTCAGGGGTTCCTCCGCGTCAAGTACTGTGCCCAGGCTCGTGCGATCGAGAACCAGATGTATGTCATCGTCTCGCACACGGTTGGATCGCTTCCGATGGTTCCCGCCGTGCACCTGAACTACGGGCAGGCGGCCATCCTGACCCCGAGCGACTTTCCCTTCGCCCGTGACGGGATCCTCGCCGAAGGTAATTACAACCAGGAAATGATGGTCATCGCGGAGTTGAACCTGAACACGATCAACGAGTCGCGCGCCGGCGGCACCGTGTTGCCGCTCAACGACAGTCGGCGGACCGCGGACCTCGTTCGGGACCCCCAGGTGATCGCCGTATGACCACACACCCGCCCGTGATCATCCGTCCGACCGAGGTGCGGGATTTCCCGGGGATCACCGCGTTGTGTCGTGCCGTATACCCCACCAGCCAGCCCTGGGCACCCGATCAACTCGGCTCCCACCTGCAGGTGTTCCCGCAAGGCCAGCTCGTGGCGGTGACGGGCGCCGAGGAGCAGGTCGTCGGCATGGCGGCGTCACTGATCATCATGTGGGACGACTACGAGGAACTGCACGCGTGGCGTGATTTCACGGATCGAGGCTACTTCAGAAACCACGACCCCGCCGGCCGCACCCTGTACGGGGCGGAGGTCATGGTCCATCCGGCCATGCAGCGCCGGCGCATCGGCAAACGGCTCTACGAGGCCCGGCGTGATATCGCGCGAACGCACCGGCTCGCACGTATCCGTGCGGGGGCACGACTACGCGGCTACCACAAGTATGCCGGCCGGCTCACGCCCCACGAGTATGTGCTCGGGATTCTCAACGGCCGCATCAAGGGGCCGACCCTGTCATTCCAGTTACGGGAAGGATTCGAGGTGTTCGACGTCGTCGGGAACTACATCACCAACGACCCGGAAAGCCTGGGGTATGCGGCGCTGATCGAGTGGCTCAACCGCGCGGTGGCGACGCCGGCCGACGTGGCGTTACGGGATCCCAAGTGGCGGGTGGGTCCGGTGAGACCCCGCGCAACCCCCGCTCGCCGGCCACAGGACCGTCGCATCCGGTCCGACCGTCCCTCATAGCGGCAAGTCGGCACGCGCCTCGCGCATGATCCTGCGTACGACGCCCGCCACCAGCAGCGCCAACCCGAAGACGCACACCACGACCGGCCCGGTGGGCAGGTCCCACCGGAACGACACGAACAACCCCACCGCCGAGGCAGCCACCGCCGTTCCCCAACTCGTGGCCAACAGGATGCCGGTGCGTTGAAAGAACAAGAACGCGACCAACGCGGGGACAACCAGAAAGGTAAACACGAGCAGGACACCAGCGATCGGCACCGCCAGGGTAATCGCGAGGCCGAACGACACGTAGAACAGGAAGTCCCACCACCGCACGTTCCACCCGCGGGACGCCGCATCCTTTTCGCGCAGCGAGATCGTCATGAAACGATCGCGCAAAAACCAGTGGAACGCCCCGATCGCGACGTAGAAGGCGGCAAGCCGGAGTATCTGACCCCAGTTCACCCACAGAATCGTGCCAACCAGGACGTCCTCGATGGCCTCCGCGCCGTGTGGAGCGCGGTTGGCGACCAGCAGGGCCGCCGCCGAGGCGACCACGTACACCACTCCGATGATCGCCTCATGCGGCACGCGCTGCGCCGTCGGGCCGGATCGGGTGATCGCGAAGATGAACGCGCCGAGCGTCGTGAACGCCAGGGCAAAGCCGTACCCGGCCAGCGAACTGGGTTGCAGGTCGAACAACAGGGCGGAGGTGGCACCCAACGCGGCCATCTGCGCCAGCGCCAGGTCGACGAAGATCACCCCTCGCGCGATGACGTGCACACCGAGGTAGGACAGCATGCCCACCAAGACCATGCACGCCACCAGAGGCGCAATCATCAGGTGCATCAGGTCGCCCATGACCTTCCTTCCTTCTCAGCTCAGCGGCGCGCGTTGCTGAACGCGTTCGCCAATCCGTTTACCCACGAGGATACCAGATCGATGTAGCTGTCCGTGCCCTCCGCACCACCGGCGTTGGCCGGAATGATCACCGCAGCGGCCCCGGTCCGTTCCGCGATCGTTCGGACCTGGCGCGCGTCATAGAAGTTCGCCGCCAAAATCGCGGGGATGCGCTCCGATTGGATCAGCCGCATCAATGCCGCAACATGACCCGGCGTCGGCGGGATGCCCGGCTTGGGTTCCACGAACTCGACGCAGGGGATCCCGAACCGGGCGGAGAAATAGTCCCACTCCTTGTGATAGCACACCATCTGCCGGCCGCGGAATACCTCCGAGGCACCGTACCAGCCGGCGAGTTGCTCCGACAGCAAGTGGCCCTCGTATCGCTGCGTATGCAGGAAATCCCACAACTTGCCCTGCACCGCCAGGTCGTACACCGTCTCCGCACCGAGCAGATCGAGTAGCGACCGCCCGATCAACGCCTCCAGCACCTTGTCCTTCCACGCGACGAAGCGCTGGCGATAATACGCGTCGCCGGCGGGATCGACGCGGGTCAGGCCGGTCAGGATGTTCCGACCGATGATAATCCCGTTTATCGGGTCGGCCCAGATGTGCGGGTTGCCGAATGCGTGCACGTCGCCACCGGTGCGGCTCGTGGACGTGGGCACATCGAGTAGCGTAATGCCCGTGTACGCCGTCACGTGCCCTGGCCCGCCCTCGCGTACCTTGGGGTTGTTCGCGCGATCCACCAGCGCCGGTACCCACAACTCGAGGTCGAGACCGGTGACGACGAACAGATCGGCGCGTTGCAACTGTAGGGCGAAGCTGGGACGCGGCTGGACGAAGTGCGGATTCTCATCACCGCGCCCGATCGAGACGACTTCGGCGCGGTCACCCGCGATTTCCCGCGCGATGGCGGCGTACGTGCTCAGTGAAGTGACGACACGCACCGCCGCGCCAACCGGATCCGCGTCTGGCGACTCGTGACGCATGGGCGAGCCCGCGATGGTCAGCAACAGCGGGACGGCAAGTAAGGATCTCGTATCCATTAGTATGTCTCGTGTTTGTGAGGCCCGACCGACCAGACCGCCTGGACCAGAAACCGGTCGCCCGTCACCCGGGATGCGCCCGCCGGTGACGACAGATGCTGCCACTCGGCGCGCAGATACACCCATTCGCTCTGCCACCAGGTCAGCCCGGGCACGACCGACCAGACGTAGTCACCTCCACCGCCAAGCCGTTCGACGTAATCGACCCGCGTGCCGGCGAACAGCCGCCGGCTCAGTTGATAGACCGCCGAGGCGTAGCCACCGTATCGGGTTGGGCCGGCGCCGGCCACTTCCCGCCGAATCGCATACCCCTCACCCCGTAGCGTAAACGACTGGTACTGCGCACGCGACGGCGGCACCCACGTGAAACGGGCGTCGATACCGAACACGGTCGTTTGAAGATCCGTATCGGGGTTCCGGCCATAGAGTGCCGTCCCACCGACCTGGAAATACGTCGACGGGCTCAACGCCCAGAAGTTGTTCAGATGCCCCAGATACGACAGCCTCCGGCCGTCGTCGAACAACACCTCGTTCTTCCCCAACGACACCTGCGCCGTCAATTCGTGGGTGCCCAGCGCCCCGCCGCCGGCGGGCACGAGCCAGAAGAGACTGAGGCCGTCACCGACGAGCCCCTCGTCTCCCAGAAACTCGCTCAGCACCAGCGGCATCTCGGACTGGGGCAACGCGTGCGAGTGCCATCGGTTCAACTCCCCGACCTGTTGGCGGAACCGGCCGAAATCCAGGCGCAGGTGGCCCGGGAGTCCGGTCCAGTACGCGTACCCTTCCTCGATCGCCACCTCCTCTTCCGACAACCCGACGAAGATCTTGGTGCTGGCATAGGGATCGAGCGCCGATTGCAACGAAATCTCGAACTCGCGCACGTCGAAATTGTCTTCCTGCGGACCAGGTCGGCTGCCCTGCACCCGCACGTCGGCCGTCGCGCTGATTTCCGGATTGAGCGAGGACAGGTTGCGCGTGCGGCTGCTAAACTGCGCCGGGGCCTCGGTGGCCGCGCTGTCCACCGGACCCGCTGCCTGCCGGGCGGCGGCACGCAGCGCCGCCAACTCATCCCGCACCGGCGTGGAATCGCGGCTCTGCCGGGTCAACCGCTGCAGGACCTGTTCGAGCGAGTCGATCCGCGCCCGGAGCGCCCGGAGTTGGGCTTCGAGCGAGTCGGCGCGGGTCGGCTCCTGCGCACGGGCCGCGGCAGGCGTGGTGGCCGCCACGACAGCCAAAAGCGATAAGATCGCACGCATGTGCGATACGTCTCCTTGTGTCGATCGATGAGTGTGCGGCCCCTGTACAAACCGGCGCCGCGGGAGCGTCACAGAACGGTCAGGCGGTTGGTGGCGCTCGGACCGCGTTGCCGGAGACGGGCGGCTCCCCCACCGGGACACGCAGGACCGTCCCGTTGGGCTCGACCACAGGTTCGGACGCGGAACGGTCGGTCACGGTCACGGTGGTCAAGACGAGCTTGTGTGCGCAAGGGCAGGTCGCGTCGGAGTGCAGGCGGTGACACGAGCTGACGTGGACGTGCTCGACGGTCCGTCCGGTGGTGAGCGGCTGTGTCGAGGCGTGCACGAGGGGGGTGATCGCCGCGGAGAGCGCGATGACCAGGAGCGCTCCGGCGCTCATCCGGCGGCGTGAGCCGCGACCAACCCGATCGTCCATGTCGGACTATAATAGCACCGTCGTCGCCGTTCCGTTCCCCGGGGCCCGAGGCCGCCCGCTTGATCTGGCGACGGCTTGTCTCGTATATGTGGACATGGCCAGCGTACGCGAGTCGCGTTCCCAAGCCAACCGATGATGGGACTCGGCCTTCCGATCCTCGCCCCGGCGTCGCTGGAACGGGACGATCCGCTTGGGGCTCAAGGGCGCCACCGAAACGAACGCCGGCGATCAGGAGCGATTGCCACAGGACGATGCCGATATGCTGAATTGGGACGAGCAGGTGCGTGAGGTCGCGCGCGTGTTCAACCGGCTCGCGCCGAGCACAATGAGGCGAACCGCCTCGCGCTGGGCCACGATCACGGCCGCGATCGCGGCCGGCGCATGCGATCTGAACGGCACCGGCCCGGGCGGCGAGATCGCCGGCGTCGTAATCGAGGCCCCGTCGCTGCACATCCGCGCGCTCGGCGCGGAGGTACGGTTGGTCGCCAAGGCCCTGAACGCGAACGGTGACGTGCTTGAAGGACGGAGCTTCGTGTGGTCATCGGCCAACCCCGCCGTGGCCACCATCGACGGCGCGGGGACGGTCACGGGCATCGCGAACGGGGTCGTGCGGATCAGCGCCAACGCCGGCGGGATCACCGGCACCGCCGACGTCACCGTCCGTCAGGTCGCCGCCGCGGCCACGATCCTGACCGCACCGGTCGCAGGGATCGTTGGGGTACCGTTCGCCACGCAACCGGTTCTCGAGTTGTTCGACGAGCACGGCAACCCTATGCCCGCTGACGATGCCACGACGCTACGCGCGCTCGTGCTCGACGGCCCGGGTGTCGTCGCCGGCGACACCGTCGCGGCGGCGCTGGCTGGAACCGTGCGGTTCACCACCCTCTCCGTCGTCGGCGGCGTGGGTCATTACCGGCTCGGGTTCACCGGTGACCAGCTCGACACCGTGGCGACGGACTCGCTGCCGGTGGCGGTGGGCCCGGCGGTGGCGGGATCGTCGCTCGTGACAACTTCCGCCTCGTTCGTCACGGTGGGCGCATCGGTGACCATTACCCTCACCGGGCATGATGCGGGCAACAACGTCGCGACCGCCGGCGGCGGAACGGTGCAGTTCTTCGCGATCGGTGGATCGAGCATCGGGACGCTCACGACGGCGGTCGATCTCGGCAACGGCACCTACACCGCGCTGTTCGTGGGCGTCGTTGCCGGCTTCGAAACGACGATCCGCGCCATCTTGAACGGCGATACCGTGCCCTCCTTCGCCAGGGTGACGGTCGTACCGTAGGACCCCTGGCGGATCTTTCTCGACACGGGGAGGGTACGGCGTCCAACCGCGCCCCGTACGGTGCGGCCACCCGGGGGTTCATGCCGCCTCGCCGTTCCAGCCTCCATCGTCACGTCGCCGTCCCGTTCCTTGCGGCAGCCACCATCCTGAGTATGCCGGTCGCGGGTCTCGCACAATCGCTCCGCTACGCCGACAGCGTGCTCGCGTCCGGCGATACCGCGTCGGCGCTCGCGCTGTACCAGCGGATGGTCTCCCGCAACCGTAACGACAGCGAAGCGCGCTATCGGGCTGCACGCATTCTGATGACGCGGTTCAGCCCCGATGCCGGGCCCAGCGCGGACCGACGCGCGGCGGAAGAGCACCTGCGGTTCGCCACCCGTCAGGCGCCTGACAGTGCGAAATACTGGCTGGCGCTGGTCGATGTCTTCGAATCCGGATCGGACGTCACGGTCCGCCGCGCGGCGCGGCGCGCGCTCGAATCCGCGCTGGGGGCGGTCCGGCATGCGTCAGCCACGGTGGCTGCCGACGTGTATTACCGGGCCGCCCGGATGTCGTGGATCGCGTACGAGGAGCATCTGAACCGCCACCAGGTGGCGCGCGGCTTCGATATCGATATGGACGCGTTTCTGAACGACTGGAACTATGTGGAGGATCTGCTCGGAGGCGGCCTGCAATTCGAATTCGCCGCCACCGTGGAACTCCGCCGCGTACTGACGGAACTGGAAACAGCGCTCACGCACAATCGGGGGCATCTTGCCGCCGCGGCGTTGGAGGTCGTCGCCCTGGGCCAGCTTGGCCGGTGGGAGGCCGCCCTCGCCATTACGGATACCACCGTCCGATACGCCCGCGAGCGCGGTGAGGCCCTGGCACTCCGCGGCCTCAGCCTGGCGCGCCTCGGACGGTGGCGGGAGGCCGAGACGACCTTCGACCAGGCGCTCGCAACCCTGCCCGGCGAGCGGAGCGCCCCGTATCGTGGGCTCGACCTCGTCCGCGCGCCTGACGCGGCGGACGAATCGAGGATCGAGTCACCAAGCGGCACACGCGCGTTCTGGTTGGACGCGCAGCCGCTCTGGACCCGGTCCACCAACGAGGCCAGAACCGAGTTCTACGCGCGCATCACCTACGCGCTGCACCGCTGGGGTGACATCACGCGTTCGCGGCCCGGTCATCATACCCCGCGCGGACAGACCTATGTCCGGTTCGGACCGCCGGACGATGAGATCACGCTGGGCGCGGGCGGCGCGGACGCGGCGGGATTCCAGGTTCTCAGCGATTCGCTCCGGGCGCGCGATCAGGGATTCGAACGGGTGGATCCCGCCACGCGCCTCGATCGCGAACGCCAACGCACGCTGTGGGTCTATCGCACATCGCGGCTCCGGTTCATTTTCGCCGGCGCTACCGGCTACGGGACGGCATCATTCGCGGCCTCGTCCAGGCACGCCCTCTTCAGCGCCGCACGCCAGACGCCGGTGCGCTACGACAACGTCCCCTCCACCCTGATCGACTCGTTGTCGTTCACCACCGTGCAGTTTCGGGGACCTGGCCGCGGCACGGACGTCGTCATCGTTCCCCATGAGCGCCCCCGCCCCGCCCCTCCGATCAACGTCCTGCTCCGCGCTGACGGGGAGCTGCCCCGGCACGTGGCGGTGTGGAACGGTGCGGCGCCGTTCACCGTGGTCACCGTCGCGCTACCCGGCCCCATCGGCATTCGGCTCGAACGCGAAGACTCGGCGGGCGGACACGCGGCGCGTGGCGCGCAACGACCCGACGTAAGGGCCTTCCCTCGCGAGGCGTTCGCGGTATCGGATATCCTGCTTGGAACACTCGGCGCGTTCAGTGGTGCACCGGACCGCTGGTCCGCGGTCGACCTGCTCCCGTTGGGCGATGCGCCGCTGTCCGGCAACCACACGCTCGGGATCGTGTTCGAGGTCTACCCGGGTGGCGTCCCCAACCCCGCGCGATACGACGTCGAATTGACCTTACGACTCGTGGGCGCCGCTCGACGAGGCATCGCGGCACGCATCGTGGGTGGCGTCGCCGACGCGCTCGGCCTGTCGGCGCGCGGCGATGACGCCGTGACCCTGCGGTACCCGCGGGCGCTCGAGTCGACGCGGGAGGTCGGCGTAGAGGTCCTGGAGATCGATCTGGCCGAGGCGGTCCCCGGGACCTACGAGTTGCGGATCACCGCCATCGATACCGTCGGCGGCCGGCGTGCCGAGGCGACCACGACACTGGTGATCGCGTCCGCCACCCGTTGAGGCCGGCCCTACCGTTCCAGGGCGAATCCTTCCAGCAACTTCGGCCGTTCGTTCCCGGCGGCCACCATCCAGCCGGTCGCGTACATCCACCGGGCCATGCGCTGGACCTTGCCGATGTCGATCAACTCCGGTGCATCGCGCGGCGTGTGATAGTCCGGATGCAGCAGCGACGAAAAGTAGACGGCGGGAATGCCACGGCGGGCATACGGCAAATGGTCGCTGCGGAAATACCATCCTTCCGGATGGTCGGGACGGTCCCACAGCGTATCGAGCGCCAACCCGATGAACGTGGCATTCGCGGTGAGCGCCGCGTGGGCGAGGTCGGGGGAATTGAGGTGCGGTGGCTGCACGCCGAGCAGGGCCGCACTGTCGGGATGATTGCGACCGATCATGTCCGCGTTGAGGACCGCAACGATCCGATCCGCGGGGACGACCGGATGCGCGGCATGCCAGCGCGAACCCAGCAATCCCTTCTCCTCCGCCCCGTGCCACACGAACAGCGCCGAGCGGCGCCCCGGGTTCTCGGCGAACGCGCGGCCGATCGCGAGCAGCGCGACCGCGACGCTGGCGTTGTCGTCGGCGCCGTTCCAGATCGAATCGCCGTCCTCGGCCGGGAGCACGCCGTCGTGGTCCTGATGCGCGCTGAACAGGACGTGCTCGTGGCGTAGCCTCCGGTCCGTACCGGTCACCCTCGCCACCACGTTGACGGAGGGAACCGTGAACGTCTCGCGCCACAGGCTCAGCTCCATCGTCCGGCCGGCCCCCATGAGACGCGATCGCCAGCGGCTGCTCACCCATACCACCGGCGGACCGCTGGACGGCGCCGCCGCAGAGTCCAGCGTGTACCGCCCAGCCGCGAAGTTACGTGTGCCAACGAACGCCAACATCGATTCCGCAATCGAGTCCGACACCAGCACGATGGCCGCCGGCCGGTACGCCGCCAGCGCGGCGGCGCGCGCGCGCACGGCGGAGAGTGTGTAGCGGAATCCCCACAGACTCGCCGAGGGGTCGGGTAACGTCGGCGGGGGCACAAGGTCGGCCACCACCACCTTGCCTTCGATCAGCGGCACGGCGAGATCATCGCCGGGCATCCCGCCGATCCAGACGACCGGCGCGTCCACCTGCGCGGTGATCGGCTGCACGACGAAGGCCTCGCGATTGAGTGGGATCGTTGCGCCAGCCAACGAGATTCGGCTCTCCGCCGACACCCGTTCCCGGCCCATCGGCCAGAACTGGAAGTACGTCCCATCATCGCCGGCGGGTTCGAGTCCGGCCTCCCGCGCCCGCTCGGCGAGCCACACCGACGCGCGGAATTCGTCAAGCGTCCCGGCCTCCCGCCCACGCATGGCGTCACTCGCGAGGTGCATCAGGTCGGACCGCAGGTCCGATTCCCTGATGGCGCGCATCGAGGGTGGCTCCCGCTGGGCCGCCAGCCCCGCGCCGGTTGCCACGAATAGACCAATAATCGGCGCGATGAAACGCGCAGTACGCATGCCGTCCTCCCGGGAAATCAGAGCCGCCTCGCTGCCTGGTCGCTCTAGAACGCAAGCATCTGCGTGGCCTTGATAATGATGCTGCGGCCCGAGGCCGGCGCGTCGAGCCCCGTCGTGCGAGACTCATTGTACACCAGGTAGAGATTGCTGAGCGGGTGGTGGATCAGATTGAACCGCACGTTCATCGACACCTGGTCGCGACTCGGATCGTACTGCGCCAGTGCGTCGACGAACATGTTGGTGGTGAACGAGTAGTTCGCACGCAGCGTCCAAATCTCGCGCACGAACGTCTCGCCGGGTCCCTCGAGATCGGCCGCGGTCCGGGACAACCCCAGCGTCGCGCGGACGCGATACGACGGCTGCAGCGTGACACTGGCGTTGACGGTCTGTTGCGTCCCGTTCCACAGTCCACCGGCCAGCGCCGTCAGCGCGAGCGCCAACGTCCGGCTCGGGTCCGTCCCCATGAACAGCCGCCACTCGGTCCAGTCGTAGTCCCCGGCCGCCAGCGGCTGCACCGCCGGATCGATCGCGAACGCCGATGTGAGACGCTCGGACCGCGGATTGTGCGACAGCTCGCCGAATCCGCCGTTGTTGAGGAAGAACGTATATCCGTTGTGCATCCGCCGCGCGATCACCGTCCCGTTCTGGTCGGTCACGTAGTTCCAGACGACGTGCGGGTGCATCTCACGCACGCCGCGCGCGCGGAGCGCCCGCAATCGCGGCCGAACGCCGACGTCCAGCGACCACATGCGCGCGCCGGTCCGCCGCATGAACCCCAACTCGTCGTTGAAGTTCTCGCCGATCGACAGCAAACCCGCCTTCACGTGGAGGAAGTTCGCTTCGCGATTCAGCGAGGTCTGAAACGCATAGGTCGCGCCCGACACGCCGTCGGTCTCGCTGTTCACGGCGTACGAACTCCAGTCGATGCGGGCGGGGAGCCGGATGTTGGCGTCCGCGCCGTACACGCGGTTGAAATCGCCACGATCATCGACCGTGCTGCGCATCATGAAGATCGCACCCACGTCGGACGAGGACAGGATGTCACGCCGCAGCCGCAGCACCGCATAATCGCTTCCGAGCACCGTGTCGCGGTCGCGCGTGCGCAACACCAGTGCGCCCGTATGAAAGCCCTCCGCTTGCCCGGTCAGTCTGATCCCGCCGTCGATCCCGACCGGCAGGCCGTCCGGTCCCAACCCCATGCGGCGGCTGAAGAACAGCAGCAAATCCTCGTCACCGCTCGGCGCCGACGCGATGCGCCGGTTGCGCGGCGTGTCGCCGAGGTAGAACTCCCCCGAGTTCTCGAGGAAGAAATCGCGCTTTTCAGGGAAGAACTGGCTGAACTGCGTGAGGTTGACCGTCTGGACGTCGGCTTCCGCCTGCGCAAAGTCGGGGTTCACGGTCACGTCGAGCGTCAATCCGTTGGTGAGCCCGAACTTGATGTCGACCCCGGCATCGCCGCCTTCCGCGAACGCTGCTGCGCCCTCCGGACGCACCGTTCGCGCCAACGCGTATGGCGTAACACGCAAGTCGCGACCGCCGCCCCGCGCCGGGATCCCGACCAGATCGCCCGCCAGCGACAACCGGGTAAGCGCGTACGCGCGCGGCACCGGCGCCCAATAGGCGACCTCGTTCTTGCGGCGGATCCGCCGGCTGAAGTTGATGCCCCACTGGCCACCCGTCTCGCCGCCCTGCCGAAGGGCGCGAAACGGGATCGCCATTTCAACGGTCCATCCATCCGGCACGCGCTTCGTCTGCACGGTCCACGGGGCGTCCCAGCTCGGGTTGACCTCGCGGCCCTCATTGGTGATCTGCTCGTCGGCGCGTCCACCGCCGGGGTTTGTGGCAAACACATATCCGTTCCGCCGATCGGCGAACGTGTCGAGGATCACCTCGAATGTGTCCTGCGTGTCCGTGCGGAAGTCTTTGCGAATGTCGCTGACGATCAAGGCGTCCGGCCGGCTGTCATGCAGATACGCGGCGATGTACAGGGTGGCGCCGTCGTAGGCGACCCACACCTCGGTGCGCTCGGTCGCGGGCCGCCCTTCATCCGGCTCGGCCTGGACGAACCCGGTGACCGGTGCCGCGCGCCACACCGGATCGTCGAGGACACCGTCGAGCGTGACGGGTACGGTGGAGGCAACGGCCTCGACCACGAGCCGGCCCGTCGCTGCGCGACGCGCCTCCACCGCCGGGCGGACACGCTGCCCATCCGCGCCCTGGGCCGCGGCCCGGCCCGGCCCGATCCACCACAGCGCCAGGACCGCCGCCAGCAGGCGGACGCAGGCGGCGCGGCGAGACAACGACGTCGTTTGCATTGGACGGCAAGATAGGGCTGCCGCATCACGCTGACCAGCACACCCGATACGGTGCGCGCTACGGCAGACGGGCCACCGAGTCCCGCAGCGAGATCCCCGCACCGTTCGCCTCGGACATGACCGAAATCAGTTGGCGATAGATGGTGCGCGCGCCCAATTCATCACCGGTGGCGCGCAGCGCCTCGGCGCGCAACGGCAGCACGACCGACCATGCCACTTGATCGTTGAATCCGGACGGCCGCGGGAACGCCGACGTCACCGCCACCACCGTCTGGTGGTCGCCACGGGCGGCGGCGACCCGGGCCCACCCGACCCGCAAGGGCCAGAGCGATCCAACAAGTCCGAATGGCACTCGACCGACACTGTACACCGCGAGCGCCGTCGCCCAGGCGCCGTAGGCCGCTCCGGTGTCGCCCGCGGCGAGCGCCGCATGGGCCCGCAGGTCCAGGTCCAGGCTGCGCGCAAACGGGTCGGCCGGCGGCTGCTCGGCGATCTGCCGGACCCGGGCGGCCGCCCGCGCGGCCGCCGCCGGATCGCGTACCGCGTACCACCGCGCCACAAGCCATTGCGCGACGACGTCCGCCTCGTCTCCCAGAAGCCTGGCGGCGGCCGCCGCCCGGCCGCCCGCATCATCCAGCCGCGCAACGCCCGTCACGTCACCGAGCACCACCCACCGGTCCCGCTCGCTGCGTGGCACATTCAGGCGGGCCGCCGCGCGCAACGCGGAATCAGCCGAGGCGAGGCGTCCACTGCCAAGCGAACTCGCGATGCGCATCCGAAACGCCGTCGCTCGTTGTTCCTCCGACGCCGCGCGCGCCAACAGCACGTCGATCGCGCGCCGCGCGACCGCACGCTCGGCGGCCCGCTGCCCGAGACTCCCACCGCCGAACGCGAGAATCTCGAGTGCGGCCGATGGCCGCGCATCGAGCGACCCCAGCGCAGCGAGCGACGCGCGCGGACCCTGATAGAGGACCGAATCCGCCATCCGCATGACCTCCGCCCAGACCGATACGCTGTCGATAGCCAGATAGCGGGCGAAGTAGCGCTGCGCCGTCGCCCGATCGTCTTCCAACACGGCGATCAGCGCGAGTTGCGCCAGCGCGGCCGCAAACGACGGATTCAATTCGGCCGCCTTCCCGAACGCCAGCCGCGCCGCCCCGACCGGCGTATCGAGCAACGACCCGAGGTAGAACTCGATATACCCCAACAGGAACCAGGCATCGGTGGCGGTCGGCGACTGCTCGACGATCGAGCGAAGCGTATCGTGCGCGGCGGCGATCCGGCCATCGACGATGAGCGTCCGATACGCCGCCAACAGGCTCGCATTGGTCGGATCCAGCCGATCGCCGAATCGCACCGCGGCGTCGAGCGCGACGCTGAGCGCGTCGGCCGCGCGGGTCGGCCTCAGCCGCAACAGCTCGCTCAGCATGCGGCGGAAATATGCGGGCGCAAACGTCGAATCCCGCGCGATGACGTCGTTGAACCGATCGATCGCGCGGTCGTACGCACCGCTGCGGAAGAGCCGTTCGGCTTCGAAGTACGTCCCCACCGCCGCCATGCCGCCCCGCGGCAGGGATGACACCCATCCGACCTGCTGTCGCGCAAGTTCGCTGGCGAACGCATCGGTCATCAGGCGCGTCACCAAGCCGGCAAGGCTGTCGAGCGGGCCCTCGACCTCACTTCCGCGCAACAAACGCCCTTGGGGCGCATCGCGCACCTGGACCTCGATGTGTACGCCGCCCCCCGGCCCCGGGGTCGCACGCACGACGAGGTACTCATCGACCGTGAACCGGTCGGCGACATCGCTCCGAACGACCTGGTATTGCGGCAGCCAGCGCAGCTGATCTTCCACGGCAACGCGGATACCGCTGCGCAGCTCCGGGCTATCGAACGCCCCGCTCGCGCTCACCGGTTCGATCGCCACGGTCGTCACGACGGTCACGTCCGAGGCGTCGCTCGATCGGCGCCATACCCCGATGGCGATCGCGATGCCCGCGAGTGACGCGAAGGCGACGCCCATCCAGCTGCCGCGGCGGCGCGCCGGCGTGGCCGTCAGCGTCGCGGCGAGCGAGATCCCCGAGTCGGCGGCCTCGATCCCGCCAAGCCACTCACGCACATCCGCCGGACGCCGGTCCCGATCGAGTGCCAGACCGGCGGTGAGGGCCTTGGCCAGCGGCCTCGGGATGTCGGGCCGCGCCGCGCGGAGCAACACCTCGGCGTCATCGCGGTCCTTCAACGTGTCGGTGCGTGTTCCCGTCAGCGCTTCGCTCGCGACCGCCGCCAGCGCGTAGAGATCGGCGCGTCCGTCGACGTCGCTCACACCGAACGCCTGCTCCGGCGCCATATACGCGGGCGTCCCGACGACCATGCCGGTTCGCGTGATCCCGTCCTCCCGGGCGCCGCTCGCCCGCGCCACGCCGAAGTCGGCCACCAGCCAGCGTCCGCTCGCCGTCTCGCGCAGCAGGTTCGCCGGCTTGATGTCGCGGTGCACGACGCCGCGCTCGTGCGCAAAGGCCAGGGCCGATCCGACATGCCGCAGCAGTTCGCGCACGCGGTCGACGTCGAGCCGCCCGTGTTCCTGGATGTACTGCGCCAGGGACTCACCTTCGACGAACGGCATCACAAAAAACGCGAGGCCGTCTTTCACCTGAAACTCGAACACCGGGACGATATGGGGATGGGGCAGGTTGGCCGCGAGCTTCGCTTCGCGCTGGAACCGCGCGAGCTCGTCGCTGCCCTGCTCGGCCAAGACCGGCAGCACCTTGATCGCCACCGGAGAGCCCAACGTCGCGTGGCGACCGCGGTAGATGGCTCCCATCCCACCCTGGCCGGCCAACGCGTCGACGATGAAGCGTTCGCCAACGGCCGCGCGAATCGCGTCGAGACTCGGGAGGTCCACGATTACCTATGGGGCATGATCACGTAATGTAGCGGCGACCCGACAAGGCGCCAGCGACACGGCGCGCGTTAGCGCGCGGCGTCCTCGAGCAACGCCCGCGCCGGACGCCGCAGCACGACTTCGAACGGTGACCGCTGTCCGAGACCGGCAATCCAACTGATCGCGTCGCCAGAGCGATCGGATGCCACCAGCGCCGCGGCACGGAGATACCGCTCGGCCGCGAATCCATACCATGGCGATCCACCGGCCCAATGGAGTGATCGATCGAGCGTAATCCGTTCGAGCTGCTCCAGCGCGGCGGCGACGTCGTGGCGGTCAAACGCCTCCCACGCACGGATCGCCGCGGCAAGATTCGCTCCCAACATGGGCGCCTGCTCGCCGGGTTCCTGCTGCGCGCATTGCTCGGCGGCTTCCAATGCCCGGTCGCGTTCTCCCAGGATCACCGACAGGCGCGCCGAAAGATATCGTCGGATCGACGCGCGTCGGCCCGGATCGGCCGGCGCCCCAACGAGCGCCACACGACACGTCTCGACCTGTGCGTGTGGCGGCTTCGCTCCCGGCACCGCCAGCAGGAAGCCTCGGTGCTCGAGTGCGGCGTTCGGGTCGTTGCGTTCGGCCTGTTTGAGCGCGTGCAGGGCCTGTGCCCAGTCGCCCGACATGACGCTCATGTGCGCCGTGACCAATTGCGGCAGCGCCCGGAGCACACGTGCCCCGGTGAGGTCATCGACCCGCCTGGCGACTCGCGCCACAACGTCCGTGTCCGCCCCGGCGATGGTGACCTCCGCGAGAATGGCCTCGAGGGCGGCGGGCGGGGCCGCGCCGAGGGTATCCGCCAACCGTTCCTCGCACGCGTGGTCAGACGTGGCCACCGCCTGAACCCAGCGCAACACCAACGCCTGGTCGGCGGCCGGGCTGAGCGCGAGGAATCGTTCCACCAAGGTATCGAGATCGTCGATTCGCTGATCGAGCGCCGCGAGCCGAATCAACTGGCTCAGCGCGGCGACATGTCGCGGGTCGAGGCTGAGCGTCCGCTCGAGCGGCCGGCGGGCTTCCGCGGCGGAGCGGCCCCGGAGCGGGTTGAAGCTGAACAACAGATGCCCGAGATGGAACCAGGCTTCGACATCATCGGGCCGCTGCGTGATCACCTGCTCGTACAGCCGCGCGGCATCATCGATGTGCCCGGCCAACCATGCGGCCTGGGCCTCGAGCAACGCGCGCACGTGGGGCGTCAGGCGCCTGCGCTGTTCCCACGCGACCCCGGTCGCCACCCGTGCCTCATCGAGCATCCCGGAGGCGGCGCGGGCGGCCGCCTGCCGATACCACGCCAGCGCGAAGCCTTGATCGAGGTCGAGCGCCCCGTCGTACGCGTTCTGGGCCTCGGTATATCGCCCGAGGCGAAACTCTCGCTCGCCGGCAAGGTACATCTTGAGTGCCGGCAGCGAAGTGGTGGTCACCGCCGCCAGCCGCCCCAGGTGCCCCCCCACCGACGTGCTCCGACGCGCGAGGAGTTGTCGGACGATATCGTCCACGATCTCGAACACGGCGGCCTCTCCTTCACCTTCGCCCTGTGCACGGACCTCCGTTCCGACGGCCGAGTCGAATACCGTGCAGTGTACCTGCAGCCGACCACCGGCCTCCACGAGACTCCCGAGCAGGAACTCGGCGGCACCAAATCGTGCCGCGGTAGGTCGCCCCTCGTCCGGACCGACCGTCTGCACGCCGAGCGTTGCGACATACGCGAGCAGGGCCTGCGGATCGACCGTCCGGATGTCGCCGGCGCCGTCGAGTTTGGCGCTCAAGAGGTCGACCATGCCCTCGCGCAGGTATGCCAGGCTCGGTCCTCCCCGAATCGTGAACGGCAGGATCGCGATCAGGTTTTTCTGCGGTGCCGGAGGAACGATGTCCGGCGGCGTAGCGGCAACCGGGGCCGCCTCGCGCACCGCCCGGAGCCGCGCCGCGAGCGCGAGCGTCTCGGGCGCCGGAGAGATCCCGAGGTCATCCTGGGCGCGCGCTGCAAACCGATCGAACGCCTGGAGGGCACCGGCGCGGTCACCCGCGCGATCGAGGAGACCGATCAACTTGCGTAGCCCAACCTCGTCATCAGGCGCGAGTTCGGTGGCGCGCCGCGCCCAGCGGACCGCGTCGGCCGATCTCCCTCCTCGATCGTCCTGCTGCGCGAGCTGCCACGCCGCATCCGCCGCCATCGCGCGGAGCCGGCGACGCTCGTCATCGAGCCATCGTTCGAACTCCGGGGCGCTGGCGACGAAGAGTCCTTCGAGCAGCGTTCCGCCGTAGAGCTCGAGCGCGGCGCCAGGCCGATCGGACTGCACCGCGTCGCGAAACGCGGTCACGTCGCACCACAGCCGCGACGGCTCCACACCCAGCTCGTCTCCGCGACCAACGACGCAACGCTCGCCCAGTGCGCGTCGCACGAAGTGCAACGCGCGTCGCAGGGCGGCGCGGGCGTGGGTGTCATCCAGATCGGGCCAGAACATCGCCAGCAACGAATCCCGACGGTGGAACCGCAACGGCGCCGCCGCGGCGAGAAAGGCCAGCAACGCGAGCCGTTTGGGCTGGCGCACGACGTCGTCGGAGTGGCCGCCGCTCCCACCGGTGAGGGAGACACCGCCGAGCAGGCTGAGGCGGATCGTCAGGGGGGATGGTTTCGAGGTCACAGATCGGTACACAGGCCGGTCACGCCGTTTCGGCAACGTGGGAACGTACACGCACCCGGGGGCGGGTGATAGCCCGCACCCGAATCGCCCTTTCACGAAGCGGAGGTGCCCCATGTGGTTGTTTGCCGTACTGCTGTTCGGCGACAGCGTGACCGCGCGCGCGATCCCGGTCGCCCCGGCCGAAACCCTGGCGGTGACGGTGACCGGTATAGGCGAGCCGGTGCTGTTCGTCCCCGGGCTCTTTGGCTCCGCGTTCGGCGCCCGCCGGATCGCGGCGCCCCTCGCCACGGCGGGGTTCCAGCTCATCACGATGGAACCGCTTGGCGTGGGTCGGTCGAGCCGGCCGCGAGGGGCCGACTACTCCCTGGCGGCCCAGGCGCACCGGATCGCGGCGGCGCTCGATACGCTGGGGGTGGGCCCGGTGGTCGCCGTTGCCCACTCGCTTGGAGGAGCCATCGCATTCCGACTCGCACTCGAACGTCCGGACCTGATCCGGGCCATCGTGTCGATCGAAGGGGGACCGGCGGAAGAAGCGACCACCCCCGGCTTCCGTCTGGCGATGCGATTCGTCACGGTGATCAAGGCCCTCGGCGGTCCGCGGGTGATCCGGGCGGAAGTCCACCGCAACCTGCGGTCCGCCTCAGGGGACCCGTCGTGGGTCACCGACGACGTGGTAGACGGCTACACCCGCGACGCGGCGCTGCACTTCGACGCCGCGATGGACGCGTTCCGCGGCATGGCGGCTTCGCGCGAACCGTGGTCGCTCCGCGACCGACTCGAGGCCATCGCCTGTCCGGTTGTCCTGTTGTTGGGGGCGGCAGACCACAAAAGCGGGGTCCGAACCGAGGAGTTGGCATTGCTGCGGCAGGCGCTGCCACAACTCGCCATTGATTCGATTCCGGGGGCCGGCCATTTCATCCACGAGGAGCGGCCGGGGGCGGTGGTCGATGCCGTTCGGCGGGTCGGCGGCTGAGGGCCGGAAGCCAAAAGGGCCGCGCGACGACGTCGCGCGGCCCTTCCGTTGTTCGCTACTGAGGACGCTTACGCGAGCTTGACGACGTTCTCCGCGGCGGGGCCCTTCTGGCCCTGTACGATGTCGAACTCCACCTGCTCACCCTCGCGCAACGACTTGAAACCATCCGCCTGAATCGCCGAATGATGCACGAAGCAATCTGGCTGGCCACCCTCGGGCGTGATGAATCCGAAACCCTTGGCGTCGTTGAACCACTTTACCGTCCCTTTGGTACGCATACCGCCGAACTCCTTGTTGTGTGCTGATGCCGTCGGAGTCCGGATTTATTCCCGCACATGCCGAACGCTCATCAATCTTTCCGCGGACGTGCCCCCGCGTTGGGCTGGCATTTTCCCGCACGCCGATAGAGCGCACGTAAATGTCAGCGCCAAGTTAGCGACTATTGCCCGGGGAGGAAACCCCCAAAACCGGACCTTACCGGACCAGCCTGGTACGACCATACTGAGTCACCGCCTGGCCGCATTTGCGTGCCAGCGGTCCGGACCTTGCGGGCAAACGACCCGGGAGGGTTGCTGATGCACGAAAACGACACGTCGATAGGGGTTCAAACGCGCCGTGTTTTGAGGCATAATGGATACATGAAGGCCCGAACCGCCCTTCCGGCACTCACCGCGACCGACCTGGCGGGGATCTGACCTCGTGGCGATCCAGGGTAGCCTCGAGGAAGCCTCCCTTCCCGACGTACTCCAGTTGTTGTCCCTCGGGAAGAAGACCGGGTGCATCTCCCTCACCGAACGGTCGATGGAGGGCAGCATCTATCTCGACAAGGGTCGCGTCAGCCATGCGGCGGTGGTCAACCGGCGCGACCGGCTCGGCGATATCCTGGTTAAGAGCGGCCGGATTACCCAGGAGCAGCTGACCGAGGCGGTGGCGGCGCAGACGCGTGAGAAGCGCATCAGCCAGATCCTGGTCGAATCCGGCCAGATCGATCGCGCCGAGATTGACAAGTTCGTCCGGGCCCAGGTCGAAGAGGCCGTCTATTTCTTGTTCACGTGGCGTACCGGCACATTCACCTTCCAGAGCAAGGTCAAGCCCGAAAACATCGATTTCCTGGTGTCCATCGATCCCGAGGGGATGCTCCTTGAAGGCGCGCGGCGAGTGGACGAATGGAGTCTGATCGAGAAGAAGATCCCGTCGCTCGACATGGTATTTCGGCTCGAGAAGACCCCCCTGCTGAGCAAGGATGTCACGCTCTCCGAGGCGCAGAAACGCGTGCTACCGTCCCTTGACGGAAAGCGCGACGTGAACGCCCTGGTGGACGAGACGGGCCTGGTCGAATTCGAGGTCGGCAAGGCGCTGTACGGGCTGATCACGGCCGGGTTCGTCAAGCTCGTCGAGCGGCGCACCCGCGTGCGGCACCTCGACTACCGCGAATTGCTCGCCTACCTGGTGCACGAGGCCGAATTCGCCGACGCCGGGCGCCGCCGCGAGGCCGCTCGTCACATCGTCGACTGCGGCTCGTGCGCGCAGCGATTGAAGAAGATCCACGTGCGCCGCACCCAGGGGCAGCCGATACCGGCCGAAGAGGAGTCCGAAACGGACGCGGCCGCCGGCGCGGCGGCGTTGGCGGACGAAGCCAATGGCGGCACTGACGACGCAGAGGAATTGGAGCGCCGCCGGCTGGCCGACCGCCGGGCCGTCGAGCGGCGACGAGGCGAGCGCCGGCGTCCCGTGGGCACGCGGCCGGCAGGACAGGTCGAGCGGCGCATGGCGAGTCGGCGGCAGGCCGATCAACGATGCGGCCCGGATCGGCGCATGGCCTACGCGTATGCGGATGGCCGTGTCCGATCCAGTGGCGGCGCCGCCGCGGTGGCCGGCGGGGGCGCCGCGGCCGCGGCACCCTCTCCCGCCGCGGCCCCTCGTCGCGGCCGGCGACGGAACACGGGCCCCCGCGACGTGCCGACGCAGACCCGTGCGCGGCCGCCGGTCCGGGAGAGTACTCGGCCCCGAGTGGAACCCGCGCCGCCGGTGAAGGAGGTCGCGGCCGCGGCGAAGAAGGACGAGGCACCGCTCCGGATCACCCAGGAGATCGCCGGCGATTTCGACATCACCGTCGAGATACCGTCACCGCAGTCGGCACCCGCGGCACCGGCGGAGACGCCGGCCGCAGCGGCGGCAAACCCCAGCGACGCCACACGTGAGGTGCCGGCGTTGGAGTCCGCCGCGCCGCCCGATGGTGTCGCCCAGCAGAAGACGAAAGAGATCGAGTGGCTCATCACACCGCGCGAGTCGGTGGAGATGCTGCGGTCGACGCGGCTGAGCGCCCAGACAAGCGCCCCGAAGGAAGTCAGGACCCCTGACACGCCGGCGCGGAAGGCCACCAAGTCGCCGGCGCGAGCCGTCGCCAAGGCCGCCCCGGCGGAAGCGGCAACCGTCGAAACGCGCCGGGTGGCCTCCCCGAAACCAGAGACTCATGTGGCGGCCGCTCCAAAGCCCGCGCCCGTTGTCCCGGGGCCAGAAGGCCGAATCCGTCGCAGCGGCCTGCGCTGGGTCGCGGCGGCGGCGGGCATCGCGATGGTCGCGGGGGCCGGCTACCTCCTCGGCACGCTCGGTGCGCGCGGCGGCACGGATGGCAGCGCGTCCGGAGACGCCGGAACATCCCAGGAGATGGCGGCCGAGACGCGGGCGCCGAGCGCGGCGACGCTCGGCGCGAGTGTGACGGGCGACGCTCCCACGGCTGCCGCACCGACGAACGAACCGGTTCAGCCGCCGGCAGCGGCCCCCGCGCCAACCCAGGACGCCCCACCGCCGAGTGGCAATCAACCCGCGGTACCCGCGGCCGCCGCGGCTCGCCCGGCGGCGGCCCCGCAGACCGGTCCCCCTGCGAGACCGAGTCCGCCGCGAGCCATCATCCTCACAGGTCGGGTCCTCGAAGACGGCAGCAACCGGCCGCTCGCCGGGGTGACGGTTACCTTGGGCGGAACGGGTCGGACCGCCACCAGCGGACCCGACGGCACCTTCCGGTTCACCAACCCGCCCGTCGGAGACATCGAACTGGCGGCCAGTCTCGCCGGATACGACGAGCGTCGGGCGAGAGGGTGGGTTTCCCCGGACAGCGCCGCGTCAATCGACATCCGACTGGCCGCCCAGCCCCCCGCCGCCGCCGAACCGGTCGCGGCCCCAGCTCCAGCGGCGGTGCCGCCGCCCCAGCCGCCGGCACAGCCCCCCGCGCGAACGGAGCCGGTACCAGCTCCGGCGCCGAGCGCCCCCGCCCGGGTCGAAACGGATCCCGACATCATCTCCGGTGATTGGATTCGTATCGTTGGCTCGGAAGCGGAGGCCGAACTCGGACGTCCGATCGTAGCGGTCGAAGGCCTGGAGATCGAGAGCATCGCGAAGCCGGGAGGACCCGGTCGGACAGGAGTCCGGGTGGTCCAACTGCTGGAGTCCGGGGAACGGATCGAGGTCGTTATCTCACGACCGGCGTTCCTCAGCCGGGGAGGCGCTCGTCGTCCCGGCGATGACCGCATCTCGGCGGTCCGGGTGGCCGACGGAGCCGACGGCGGGGCCACCGGTACGGCGCGCCTCGGCAGCTATCTCATCACCGTCAAGGCACCTATCGCCGGCGACGCCCTCAAGAGCTTCATGAACCGCCTGAAAGAGCACACCCCCTAGCGGAATCGGCCCGCAGACCGTCTCTTTTACCTCTCTGTGTGTGTCGGCGCCGTCGCAGGCTCGCGACAGATGGCGCCAACTGACGACGCCGCCGGGCTGGAGCGGCCGGCGACAACCCGCTCCGATTGGGCCGTCCGAGAGCGGGGCCTGCGGCCCCAAAGTTGCGCAAGGAATCTGTGATATGTCTCACAAAACGGGCGAATGTCTCGCCCACGCCACATCCACTGGAGGGAAGAAAGTATGGGACGCTTGACACGCGCGCTTGCCGCGGGAGCGGTGGCCGCACTCTTCGTAGGGTTGATTGCGGCAGGGTCCGCGCAGGCACAGACATCGGCGACCGCCTCCGCAACGGCGTCCGCGACCGTTGTCGGTATTGCGCCGCTCACCGCCACGACCCTCAATGACCTCGACTTCGGGTCGGTGAACGCCGGGGCCAGTGGCACCGTGGCCGATGTGGACGGAGCGCGATTCCTGATCACCGGTGAACCAGGGCTCGGCGTGGATGTGTCGTTCGTACTCCCTGGCACGTTGGTTGGGCCGGCCGCCGCGACGATCCCCATTTCGTTCGGGCCGACCGACGGGTGCCTTTGGGCCCCGTTCCCGGCCTCCTGCACGGTCATCGACCCCACAGCGCCAACCCTCGCGCTGGCTCTGGACGGCTCGGGCCTGCTGGAAATCGGCGTCATCGGGACGGTGACCCCCCCGGCGGCGACTGTGTCCGGGATCTACACGGGCACGATCACCGTCAACGTCGCGTACTAGCGCGGCCCGACCGGTCGCGAAGCTGGTTCGTCGCGCGGTCTGGTTCGCGATGGTGGGCGTGGTCCTCGGACCCGCCGCACTTGCGAGCCAACGGCCGACCCGCGGATTCATTATCCCCGGGTTGGCCGTCACCGCGCGGCGTGGTCTCTCTTTCGGCGAGATCTTCCGCGGCATGCCGTCAAGCGTCATCCCAACCAGCGTCAATGGGGCGGAATTCGAGATTACGGTGCCCGACCCTTCCCAGCTGCAGGTAACGCTGCTCTTGCCCGGCGCACTCCGATCCGCCGGCGGTGAGGTCTTGCCGCTCGTATTCTCGTGGGGCGACGGCTTCGCGGTCCGCGAAGGACCCCAGGCCACCTCGTTCCCCTTCAATCCCAACCAACCGTTCGTGACGACGCTCGATAGCGACCAACGTCTGCTCGTCCAGTTGGGAGGGACGGTACTTCCCGGCCGCTTCCAACCGTTGGCGCATTATGATGCCACGGTAACGGTGGTGGTGGCGGATGTTGGCATATGATGCGTCGAACGGTCGTGGGAATCGCACTCCTCGTGGCGCTCGCGGTCCCGGTACTTCTGCAGAGCGTCTTCATCGCGCCCCACGCGGTCTTCATCGATGAGAAGACGGGTGGCGCGCAGGTTACGCTCGGCGCCGGCGATGCAGCCGAAGAGGTCACGGTCGATCTCGCGTTCGGGTATCCCGACGTCAATCCGGATGGGATGCCGTACCTCCACATGGTCGATGACCCCGGTGACGAATTCCCGTCCGCCGCCGAGTGGATTCGCGCATTCCCGCGGCGCGTGCGCCTCGAGCCGGGCGATCGCCGCACGCTCCGCCTCCTCGCCACGCCACCCGCCGACCTGGCGGACGGCGAGTATTGGGCGCGGCTGATCGTGACGGCGCGTGGCGCCACCACGCCGGTGGCCTCGACCGATACGACTGTTCGCGCCGGCTTGGACATCGTCTTTCGGCTCATCGTTCCGGTGACCTACCGCCGGGGAGCGGTTTCCACCGGCGTCGCGCTGCAATGGTTCGAGGCGGCCATGGAAGACGACTCGTTGGTGGCGTGGATGGGTGTCGACCGATTCGGCAACGCCGCCTTCCTGGGTACCGCCGAGTTCACGGTGCTGGATGACGACGGCACGGCGCTCAGGGATTGGGCTATCCCGATGGGGATCTACTATCAGATGGACCGGCGGTTCGTGTTTCACGTGGACGACCTGCCGTCCGGCAGCTACCGCCTGGCACTGCGACTGGCCGCCGAACGCAAGGACCTCGAAGACAACCAGGTGCTGCCGGCTGCCCCCGTAGGCGACACGGTCGCGTTCGTGGTGCCGTGAGCGTGGGTCGCCGATGCGGATACCGCGATGCGTTTTCGTACTCCCGTTTCTCGCGGCGGCCCTAGCCGCCCCTCCGGCCCGCGCGCAGCAGGACACTGTTCCCATCGAGGCGATATTCCGGGTCGACCTGCAGTACGGCCCGTCGCGGGTCGTTTCGGCCTTTGTGATCGACACGCGGCTCCTGTTGCCGCTCACGCGCCTGCTGGTCGACGGAGCGATCGGTGTGGCCGATTCATCGCAGGGCCATTTCATCGCCGCGGTCCTCGAACCTGCGGGGATCGCGATTCGTTTCGACACGGACAGCCTCCGACTCTCCGTCGACGACTCCATCGTCCCGTTCGGTAAATGGGACGCCGTCTGGCGGGACGGCGAACTATACGTCGATACCGACTTGCTCACCGAAGCGTTTGGTGTCCTGGTCGGGATTGACTGGATCGGCTTGACGGTGGTGGTCGCTCGGACGGACGGGCTGCCGATCGCGCGGCGCGCGCGGCGCGAGCTCGCGCGCGTCCGCGCCCTGCGACGACAACCCGCGTACACCGCCGCACACAGCGTCCCGGTCCCGGAGGGGGTTGCCGACGGCGCGGTGCTCCAGTGGGCGCTCACCGGAGCGACCAACGACCCCTTGGGAAACGGCTCCATACAATTCGGGCTCGGTGCCAAGCTGTTGGACGGCAGCATCGAGTTCAGTTACGACAATCGCCGGTATACCGGTGGGTCCTTCTCGCGGACTCGGGGCTCGTGGATCCGTGCGTGGCCTGAAGGCGAGTACGTGAAGCAGCTTCGACTCGGCGACGTCCAATCGGCGGGCCGCCGCTCCCGACTGATTCGCGGCGTGGTGGCAACGAACCAGCCGTTCATTCGATCGTCCGAGTTCGACCTCGAGGAGATCATCGACGGGGTACCACCCGGGTGGGAGGTCGAGCTGTACGATGCGTACGGACTGCTCGATTTCGGCGAGGCCGACCAGTTGGGAGGGTTCCGCCTCGCCCTGCCACTCCGGTACGGCGCCAATCCATTCGACATGGTGCTGTACGGCCCGCGCGGCGAAGTGCAGCGCCGACGCCGGACCATTCGGATCCCGTTCGATCGGCTGCCCGACCACACGTGGGAGTACGCGCTCGGCGTGGGGGCGTGCCACACCGACCCCTGTGGTGCCGCGTTCACCGCCGATCTGCGCTACGGCCTCTCCCGGCGGGTGACGGCGCAATCCGGTTGGGATCTGATGTCCCGCCCAGGGGAGTCGGCGCTGTTCCAACCCTACGCGGCTGTTTCCGCGGCGGTACTCCCCTCGGTGAGCGTCACCGGGGAAGCGGTCGTGAACGGCCTGGTTCGCGCCCAGACAGACTTTGAACCAACCCCCGATTTCCGAGTTGGTTTCTCCCACACCTTCTTCTCGGCGGAAGGAGCCCAGTTCTTCGGGTCGGCGCTTGACCGGCGCCGCACAGAGGGCTCGTTGACGTGGTTTCGCCGGGACAACCTGTCGACCGCCGTACAGATCTCCGCTTCGCGGTCGTCCGGACCGGGCTCGGGACGGACGTTCCTGCGTGCGATCGTCACCGAGCGCATCGCCGATATCAGGTTCGCCGCCGACGTCCGCCATTCGCGCGTGAGGCTGGATCCGACTCCCACGACATCGATCACCATCGTCGACCTGAGCGCCCAACGGCTGATCGACCAAGGCCCGTCCTGGCTGCGGGCGGCAACGATCGGCGCGGGGGTCGGACTGGATTTCTCGAAGGGATTCGAGTCGCTTCGCCTGCAGGGCGGCCGGGCTGTGCGCGAGGGTATCCGGGTGGACCTCGGGCTGGGCTGGTTCCGAACCCAGGGCGGGCTTGTGATGGACCTCGGGCTCAGCACCACCCTGGGCGGCCCCCGCTTCGGCAGCCGCAACCGGTTCACCTCGACGGCGGGAACACAGGGTATCCAGCTCATCGACGGATCGCTGCTGTGGGATCGGCGGTCAGGTCATGTCGCGCTCGGTGACGGCCGCGACTTGGGGCGCGCCGGCATCACGGGGACGGTCTTTCTCGACCTGAACGGCGACGGGCGTCGGAGCGAGGACGAGCCGGGCCTTGAAGGCGTGACCGTGCGGGTGGGTGGCCGTCTCCGTACGAGCGATCACGAAGGTCGATTCTCCGTGTGGGAGCTCTTTCCGTTCCAACCGGCGCGGGTAGAGGTCAGCGCCGACAAGCTCGAGAACCCGTTCTACGCGGTGCGCTACCGCGTGATCGAGGTCATCCCGACGCCCAACAGTTTCGTCCCCGTCGAGATTCCGGTGGTCGTCGGCGCCGAGGTCAGCGGGGGCGTGTTGCTCGACGGTGAACCGTTGGGGGGCGTCCGGGTGGTGCTGCACGAGATCGGGAACGGGTTCGAAATGGCGCTCATCACGTATGCGGATGGGGGGTTCTACGCGCTTGGTGTTCCCCCGGGCGAGTATGAAGCCTCTATCCCGAGCGACATCCTCGCGGGACTCGGTGCGACGTCCACACCCGTCCGGTTCACGGTCCCCGAGGGAGCGGGGCAGAAGATCATCGAAGCCGTGGTCTTGTTCATCGACCGGTAGCGACGTCCGCCCCGAACACGGTAAGTTCTCCCCGCCACAGGTCCGGCCGACCGCGCCCATCCTCCAAACGGAAGACAGTCCGATCATGACCGACGCGCTCTTTACGCCACAGCAGGTGGAACTCCGGGCTCGCGCGCATGAACTTGCCGAAACCGTGATGCGTCCCGTCGCCGCCAAGTACGACGAGGAACAGACCTATCCGTGGGAGGTGCAGCACGCGATCAGGGACGCGGGACTTTCCGGCGTGTGGATCCCCAAGCAATACGGCGGGTTGGGCGGCGGCGTCCTCGAGCTCTGCATCGTGGTCGAGGAGTTTTCGCGCGCCTGCGGCGGCATGGGCGTGGGATTCGCGGTGAACGCGTTGGGCTCCTTCCCGATTCTCGTCGCGGGCACCGACGAGCAGAAGGAGAAATGGATACCGCCCATCGCCGCGGGCGAGAAACTCATCGCGTTCGGACTGTCGGAGAAGGCGGCAGGCTCGGACGCCGGCTCGATGACCACCCGGGCAGCGCGTGACGGCGACGCATACGTGTTGAACGGGGACAAGAAGTGGAACACGGGCGGCGCCGTCGCATCGTATAACACGATCTTCGCCGTGACCAACCCCGAGCGAGGGGCGCGTGGCATTTCCGCGTTCGTGGTGGAGGAGGGCACACCCGGATATCGCGTCGGCAAGCACGAGGACAAGATGGGGATTCGGTGCGTCCCGGTCGTCGAGATCCACCTGGAGGACTGCCGCGTCCCGGCCGGGCACCTGCTCGGCGGTGAGGAAGGCCGTGGCTTCAAGCATGCGATGCTCACGCTCGACCGCGCGCGGCCCGGTGTCGCGGCGCAGGCGGTGGGGCTCGCGCAGGGCGCGCTCGATCTCGCGATGGCGTACACCCGCGAGCGCAAACAATTCGGTCAGACGGTGAGTGCGTTCCAGGGCGTCCAGTGGATGCTGGCCGACATGGCGACCCAAATCGAGGCGGCGCGGCAGCTCGTGCATGCCGCGGCGCGCACGATCGATTCCGGTCACAAGCACATCACCAAGATCTCGGCCATGTGCAAGCTCATGGCGACTGACGTCGCCATGAAGGTGACCACCGACGCCGTGCAGCTGTTCGGCGGCTACGGGTTCTGCAAGGACTACCCGGTCGAGAAGTACATGCGCGACGCGAAGATCACCCAGATCTATGAGGGCACGAATCAGATCCAGCGGCTGGTGATCGCGCGGAACCTGCTTCGTGAGGCCGCCGGCGCATGACGGCGCCGTCGCGTCACTCCTGCCACACCGCATAGCCGATCGCGCGTAACTCGCGCGCGACGTCACGTTCCACGCTCTGTGCCTCGCGATAGCTAAACGGGCTGCCGTCGGGATAGAGATCCGGTCGCAGGTGCCAGCCGTAGTCCCGCACGTACCGGTTGGCTTTGTAGCCGCGCTTGTGATTCGCGAAGCGCCGCTCCGGCGCCAGTCCGGTCATTCCCACGTATACGCACGGCTTCCCGGCCCGGTAGTGAGGATTCCGTTCCGCAAAGCGTTGGCGCTCGAGCACCGACGGATCCAACTCCACGACATACACCGAGTAGTGCGCGGCTTTCCGTCGCGTCACGCGCCGCGCCCCGGCGTCAGTCGCGTTGCCGCAGCCGATCGACCAACCGCGCGAGCCGCGATTCGAGTTCCCGCACGCTCCGGTCGAGGTCATCCTTGCGCCGCACCTGCATGGCCGTCGGCGGGTACAGGCTGCCCTGACGCGCCCCCTGCCCGCTGAGTTGGGACGCGAGCTGCCCCGCACGTCGCCCCAGGGCCTGCAGCGCGCGCATCGCCGCGCGCACCGAGTCCGCGGCGTCTCCGCCCGCGACCGACGACAGCACGGCCCGCAGCTCGTCCGCGCGGGCGCCCACGCGGCGTTGCAACCCCAGCAGCGCGACGAGATGGGCCTCGCGTCGTTCCCAGTCCTGTTGCGATAAGGGCATGAGCGGATCACCGCGCAGCACCGCCGGCTGCGACACGCGCATGCCCGCGGCCTCGAGCGTCACGGTATACGTCCCGGGAGACACGAACGGTCCGCGCGGCCCGACAGGATGGGGCAATCCCGCTCGGGCGACGTCATCGTCCCCTCCCCCCGAGCCTGGCGGGGACTCGTGCCGCATGTCCCACACGATCCGGTGTAACCCGGCGGCGGCGGGCACCTCGAGCGTCCGCACCACGTCACCGCGCGCGGTCGTGACCGTCACCGTCGCCGCCTCGGCCGCCTGTCGCAGGACGTAGGTGATGATTGAGCCGTGCGGAGGGTTCTCACCGGCGAACGCCGCTTGCCCCCTATAGGACGTGTCCTTCCAGTACTGGAAGATCGTGCCGGGGCGGATTCGAAAGAGATGGACATCGACGCCGGCGATCGGATGCGCCCATGAGACTAGTGGCGAAAGATCGTCGAGAATCCAGATACTGCGCCCGTGCGTGCCGGCCACCAGGGCGTCGTCCCGCGGGTGGATCACCAGATCGTCGTAGGCCGTCGTCGGGACGTTCATGCGCGCCCAATGCGCCCCCGCGTCGGTCGTGACGAACAGCGTGTGCTCCGTCCCGACGAACACCAGGTTGGGGTTGTCGCGATGGACCGCGATGGCGTTGATCGAACCCGACGGGAGCCCCGCCATGCGCGGCGTCCAGCTGCGCCCGCGGTCGGCCGTGTAGTACAGGTACGGCGCGAAGTCGCCGTCGCGGTGCGCGTCGAACGACACCCACGCCGCGTCGGGGGAGGCGGAGGACGGGGCGACGCGACTCACGTACGTGCCGGACCGGACACCGCGTACGGTGCGCGACACCTCCGTCCACCTGGTTCCACCGTCGCCCGACACCTGGAGGTTTCCGTCGTCGGTGCCGACCCACAGGACCCGCCCATCGAGCGGCGACTCGGCGATGGTCACGATCTCGCCGAACGATGAGGTGCCGTCGTTGCGCGAGATCCGAATGTCGGCACCCTTCACCCCCATCAACCCGACGGTATCCCGATCGATCTGGCGGGAGAGGTCGTCGGTACGCGTCCAGCTCAACCCGCGGTCCCGCGAAATGAACAGGCGATTGCCGCCGAGGTAGACCACCGCCGGATCGTGCCGCGAGACGAGACTCGGTGAGTTCCAGTCGAACCGGTACGGCGGCTCTCCCTCCGGTGGCCACGGCCGGATGTCCAGCAGGTCGCCGGTCTCCGCGTCGAGCCGCGTGTAGTTGCCATCCTGGGAATTGCCGTAGACGTAGCGGTGACTGGTGGGATCCGGCTGCCAGTACATGCCGTCGCCAAACCCGATCTGGCGCCAGTCGTCGTTGATGATGCCGATCCAGTGACGCGTCGCGCTCGGCCCCATCCATGAATGATTGTCCTGCATCCCGCCGTAGACCATGTACGGCTCACGATGATCGACGCCGATCGCGTAGAACTGCCCGATGGGCAGATTGGCGATCTTCGCGTACGTGAGGCCCATGTCCCACGTTTCGTGCAGCCCGCCGTCTCCTGCCAGATAGAAGTGTTTCGGGTTCGCCGGGTCGATCCACATGGTGTGAAAGTCGGAATGGACGCCGACATCGTAGGTCGGTCGTGTGGGCAGCACGTCAAAGTCGCGGCCGCCGTTCTCGCTCTTGTAGAACGAGGTGGCGAGTTGGTACACCCGGTCGGCATTCGTCGGGTCGATGATGATGTGGGAGTAGTACATGGGGCGCTGATTCAACGTGTTGACGCGCGTCCAGTGCTCGCCGCCGTCTTCCGTGCGGAACGTCCCGCTGCTGTCGCCATGCTGGATCAACGCATTGAGCACGAGCGGCTCGGTCGCGCTGATCGCCAGGCCGATACGACCTTTATCGCCCGCGGGGATGCCATTGGTCAGCACGCGCCACGTGCGTCCCCCGTCCGTGGTCTTGTAGATCGCCGAGCCGGGCCCCCCACCGTTGAATCCCCAGGTCCGGCGCAACCGCTGATAGGCTGCCGCATACAACGTATTGGGATTCGACGGGTCAATCGCCATATCGACCACGCCGGTCAGCGTGTCGACGTACAGGACCTTGGCCCACGTGGCGCCGCCATCCTCGGTCTTGAACAGGCCGCGCGCGTCGCTCGGCTGCCACAGGTTGCCGAGCGCCGCGACCCACGCGATCTCGGGGTTGGTCGGATGCACAATCACGCGACCGATATGCCGTGTGTCCGCCAGACCGAGGTGGGTCCAGGTCTCGCCGGCGTCGGTGGACCGGTAGACGCCGTTTCCCCATGAGGTACTTTGCCGGTTCTGCTGCTCACCGGTCCCCGCCCAGATGATGCGGGGATCGGACGGCGCGATCGCCAGGTCGCCGAACGTGCTGACCGCCTGACCCTCGAAGATCGGCCGCCAGGTCGTTCCTTTGTTCACGCTCTTCCAGATTCCGCCCGACGCCGACGCGACGTAGATCGTGGCCGGATCGGCCGGCAGGGCCTCGACGTCGTGAATGCGGCCGCCGGCCACCGCCGGGCCGATGAGCCGAAAGCGGAACCCCTGGGCCAGTTCGGTGGAGATCGGTGCGGTCTGCGCACCCGCCCGCGCGACGGACCATACCATGACGAGGGTTGGGACGATCAGCAACGCGAAGTGGCGACTGAAGCGGACCACGGCTGCCTCCGGCATTGAGGAGTGGTGCCGCGAATGTACCCGCGCGGGCGAATCGACGGAACGGCTGGCGACCGATCCGGCGAGACTCGTTTCCAGGGTTCAGGCAGGCCATATTTCTTCGCCATGCCTTCCGACCACACCACCCACCTTTCGAAGTCCCGATTCGTCGCCGGCGTGCAGTGCCACAAGTTGCTGTGGTGGAAGGCGCACGAACCCGATGCGGTCGAGTTGCAACCCGACAAGGTGTTGCAGGATCGGTTCGACCAGGGCCGGCATGTGGGCGAGGTCGCGCGCGAGCGGTTTCCGGATGGGGTGCTCATCGATCGGCCGTACGACGACGTGGCCGGACGGCTCGCCGCGACGCGTGAGGCGCTCGACGCGGGCGCCGGCACGATCTTCGAGGCAACGTTCGAGGCGGACGGCGTGCGGGTAGCGGTCGATATCCTGCAGCGGACGACCGAGGGGTTCGCGATGACCGAAGTCAAGTCGGCATCGTCCCAGAAGGTCGAACACGTGTATGACGCCGCCGTGCAGGTGCATGTGCTGCGCCGGAACGGCCTCGACGTACGGCACACGGCGATCATGCATCTCAACAAGGAGCACGAATACCCGGACACGAACGCGCTGTTCGCGCGCACCGAGGTGAGCGAACTGGTCGACGCGTTCGCGCCCAACGTACCTATCGAGGCCGCGCGCCAGCTCCGGATGTTGCAGGGGCCGCTGCCCGATCCCGAGATCGGGATGCACTGCTACGAGCCGTACGCCTGCCCATTCCTGAAGCGCTGCTGGCCGCAGTCCCCCGAGCATATCATCAGGTTGTACAACGTGGGTCCCACCAAGGCGTGGGCCTACATGCAGCGCGGCATCAACTGGATGCACGACCTCCCGGCCAACGAGAAGCTTCCCGCCACCGCGCAACGGCAGTTGCGCGCCATGCGGGAGAACCGCCTGGTGGTGGAGCCGACGCTCGCGCGCGACCTCGAGCCATTCGGCGGCGTGCTTGGCTTTCTGGACTTCGAGACGGTGAGCCGCGCCATCCCGGTGTGGCCGGGCGTCAAGCCGTGGGGACCGTCAACCGCGCAGTTCAGCTATCACGAGTCGAGCGGCGACGCGACGTACCGCCACGTGGGATACCTGGCAGAAGGACCGCACGACCCGCGGCCGGAGCTGGCCGAGCGGATGCTGGTCGCGACGCGCGACGCGGAGCGGGTGGTGATGTACTCGTCCTACGAGCGGCGCTGCATTCGCGATCTGCAGCGCGCGGTACCGGGCCTCGCTGCTGACCTCCGGACGCTGGAGCACAAACTGATCGACCTCCTGCCGGTCGTGCGGAACAACGTCTACCATCCCGACTTCCAGGGGAGCTTCAGTATCAAGTACGTGCTGCACCCGATGGTCCCGGATCTGACGTACAACGACCTAGTGATCGTCGACGGGCTGGTCGCGAGCGTCGAAATTGCGCGGTTGCTGTTCGTGGCGCACAAGATTCCACCAGCCGAGCGCGACCGGTTGCGGGTGGACCTGCTGGCGTACTGCGAACGGGATACGTGGGCGATGGTGCGGCTCCTGCAGCGACTGCGAGAGCTGGCATGAGAAACATCCCCTTGCTGCTCCTGGCCCTGTTGCCGGCGCCGTCGAGCACACGGGCCCAGGCAACGGACAGCGTCGTGATCGAGACGGACGTGGCGCTGGTCGCCCGCGACGGGACACGACTGTCGGCGGACGTGTACCGCCCCGCACCACCCGGCCGATACCCGGTGATCGTGGAGCGGACGCCTTACGACAACCGGGCCACCGGTGTCGCATTCGGCCCGCTATTCGCCGCGCATCGCTACGTGTACGTCGCGGTCGACGTCCGCGGGCGCTACGACTCCCAAGGCACCTTCTATCCGTATCGCGATGATGCGTCGGACGGTCATGACGCGATTGCATGGGCCGCGACGCAGCCCTGGTCGGATGGGCGCGTGGGTACCTTCGGCGGATCGTATCTCGGGTTCAACCAGTGGCTCACCGCTCCCGGCGCGCCGGCCGCGTTGCAAACAATGGTCGTGTTCGTCTCTCCGGTTGACTACTTCGACAGTCCGGCCCACACGGGCGGCGCGTTCAACCTTGGCGGGCGGTTGCCGTGGGCGTTGTTGGTCGATGACCGGGAGAATCAGGATCTGACCGCGGTCGACTGGACCACCGGATTGCGACATCTCCCGCTCGCGTCCGCCGACAGCGCCATCGGCCGAGACATGCCGCATTTCCGCGACTGGGTGATCAACGCGGACAAGAACGAGTACTGGGCGCGCTACCGCGTGGGCAACCGCTGGACCGCGATCGATATCCCGGTCCTGCACGTCGGCGGGTGGTACGATGAGTTCCTGCGTGGCACGCTGGCCGGGTTCACCCACATGCGGCAGGAAGCGCCGTCGCCGGGCACGCGTCGCGAGCAACGGATGCTGATCGGGCCGTGGACGCATAACGTGCTGGGGGCCACCGGCCGCGTGAACGACATCGAGTTCGGCCCCGACGCGGTGTGGCGGTTCCAGACGGAACTGGTCGCGTGGTACGACCGCCATCTCCGGGACGACACGGCCGTCGTTTTCCCCGGCGCACCGGTGCGGGTATTCGTGATGGGCTCCAACCGGTGGGCCGAGTTCGATGACTGGCCGCCGCCGGGCGCGACGCCGACCCGGTTCTATCTGCACAGTGCGGGACGCGCCAACTCGGCGGGCGGCGACGGACGGCTCGACCGCAGCACTGCCGGCGAGGAGCCGGCCGATACCTACCGCTACGATCCCGCCGATCCGGTGCCGAGCGTGGGTGGCGCCACCTGCTGCATCGCGCCGGGACTGTATCCCGAGATCATGCCCTGGGGACCGATGGATCAGCGCGAGGTGGAATCGCGGTCGGACGTCCTGGTGTACTCGACCGCGCCGTTCGACCAACCGTTGACGATCGTTGGCCCCGTCCGCGTGCGGCTGCACGCCGCGTCATCCGCCATCGATACCGATTTCACCGCCAAGCTGGTCGACGTGTCACCCGACGGCTTCGCCCGGAACCTCACCGACGGCATCATGCGCGCGCGCTATCGCACTTCGACCGCCGAGGCGTCGTTTCTCACGCCAGGGGAGGTCTACGTATTCGACATCGATTTGGCGGCAACGGCCAACACGTTTCTGCACGGTCATCGGCTGCGGCTCGAGATCAGCAGTAGCAACTTCCCCTGGTACGATCGCAACCTGAACACCGGTGAACACCCGGCGTTCGGAACGGAATCGCGCACGGCGACTCAAACGATCCTGCACGATCGCGCGCGCGCGTCGTATGTCGAGGTGACGGTCGCCGGAGGCGGTGACCGCCTGTGAGTGTCGCTGGCCGTTCCCACGGTTGCACGACCCCAACCGGCGCAGCAGCTTCTCCCGCGCCCTCATCCGCCTGAACGGAGACGACCATGGCATTCGAGACGACTCGGCGGTTGGCCGGCATCGCAGCAGTCGCCGCGACCATCCTGCTTGGTGGATGCAGCCAACGCGACGGCGCGGCGCTCGCCCCGGGCGAATACACCGTCCAGATGCCAGGCGGGAAGGTGTGGTACAAGATCGTCGGGGGCGGCCCCGGTGCTCCATTGGTCATCCTGCACGGTGGCCCGGGCGCGCCCAGCTACTATCTCAAGCCGTTCGAGGCTCTGGCTGACGAGCGCGCGGTGATCTTCTACGACCAACTCGGTGCGGGACGCTCGGAACACACCAGCGACACCACACGCTGGACCATCCCACATTTCGTCGCCGAGTTGGACAGCCTGCGACGGGTATTGGGGCTGTGGGACTTCCACCTCATGGGTCACTCCTGGGGCACGATGCTGGCCGCCGAGTACGCGTTCACGCATCCCGATAGCATCAAGAGCCTCATCTTCGCGAGCCCGGCGTTGAGCACCGCGCGCTGGCTGGCCGATGCGGACAGCCTGGTGAAGACCCTCCCCCGCTCGCTCCAGCAGGCGATCGCGCGCAACGAGGCGCGGAGCACCTTCGACGCGCCCGAATACCAGGCGGCGGTCGGCGCGTTCTACGAGCGGTTCCTGTCGCGCAAGCTGCCGTGGTCGGCCGATATCGATAGCACGTTCAACCAGTTGAACACCGACTTGTACGGCTACATGTGGGGCCCAAGCGAATTCACCGCGACCGGGACGTTGAGAGACTTCGATGCCACGGGTTCGCTGGAGTTGCTCCAGGTCCCCGCGCTGTTCACCACCGGTGAGTTCGACGAAGCCTTACCAGCGACCGTGCGGTACTACGCCAGCCTGATGCCGGGCTCCGAGGTCGCCGTCATTGCGGGAGCCGCACACCTCACGATGCAGGACAATCCCGAAGAGAACATTCGCGTGGTGCGCGAGTTTCTCTATCGGATAGATCACCAGAAGCAGTAAGGTCGGCAGGGCGAGTCTTGGCGGGACGAGGGTCGCCGGATCGGGACTCGGAGCGGTGCGGGACCGACGCATCGTTGGCAGTCCCGCCCTGAGAGGGCGGGCTCGGCCAAGAACTCGGTCCTGAAGGACCGTGGGTTGCGCGGCGTTGTTGGCAGTCCCGCCCTGAAAGGGCGGGCTCGGCCGAGAACTCGGTCCTGAAGGACCGTGGGTTGTGCGTCGCTAGTACCGCCAGCTCACGGTGTCGGCTCGCGGCGGATGGTTCTTGCGGATCTGATCCATGATCCGCGGGATGAACATCTGGTGGTAGCGTAACCGCGACAGCGCGTTGGGCCTGGTGTGGTCGCCGTTCCAGCAGTGTTCGTCGCGCGCGCCGTACTCAACCGCCCCGTCATAGTAGGGGTCGGTCGTGCTCTCCAGAAACTCCTCGGCGAGGTAGACGGCGTTGTTGAGGTAGTAGTTGTCCATCTCGCCGACGTAGATGAACAATTTCCCGCGCACCTTGGGGCCCAGCGCGGCCCAGTCGCGACGCAGGATTGCACGAGGTCGTAATGCTCGCGCCAGTACGCCGCGACGTCGTGATCGATGACGCCGGTGCGCTTGTCCCAAATCGGTTTGGGATATCCGTCGTCGCCCACCGGCGAGTACACCGACTGCCACACATCCCACTGGTCGCCCGAACGACCGCGACTGCCAAGCGCCAGTTCGCGGTGATTCATCTGCTCCAGGGTGGACTGCACGTGACCGAGGTAATCGCGATGGCCGGGGCGCGGGGTGCGCTTCCACCGCTCGTCCGGATAGTAGGCGTTGTTGTCTTCGTAGATGTTCACCGCGGTGTACGCGCGGAAGTCGATGGGATCAGGGCAGGCGACCCACGCGCCGTTGAAATCGTCGGGGTAGAACACCTGAACGGCCATCGCCTCCCATCCGCCGGTGGACCCGCCGTAGGTGAACCGGGCCCAGCCCTCGCCGAGGCCGCGATATTTCCGTTCGATGTATGGGATCAGCTCCCGCATGATCGCGTCCCCGTACGGTCCGTTGTTGGCCGAGTTGACCGCGTACGAGTCATCGTAGAATGGCGTGGGATGTTGCACGTTGATCAGCAGCACGCGCGGAGAATCCGGGCCGATCCAATCGCGGTAGAACTGATGGGCGTGTTCCTGCTGGATGCGATTGTAGCAATCGAGATCGAACCGCGCGCTGTAGCTGCACGGCAGCTCCGCGTCCGGCGGCGCTTCGCGAAACCCGCCGAACGTGTAGGGGAAATGTCCGTGATCGACGACCAGCGGATAGCGCGCGTTGGGATGCTCGTCGAATGCTTCCGGCAGCAGGATGTTGGCGCCGAGGAACATCGGGCGACCCCAGAACCGCGTCAGCAGGTCGCTCTGGATCCGCTCGTGCCGGATGTACTTCGTGTCCGGCGGATCGGGAATGGGCGGGATTTCCTGATCCAACGTGATGCGAACGACGGCATCCCGCCTCGGGGTGACCGTGATCGCGCGTGGTGTCGAGTAGAGATTCCCCGGTTTCCGGTTCCACTGTTGTCCTTCCCCACGGTCCGGCGGGAGCTTGACCGTATGACCGTCAGAGCGGTGAAACGTCTCGTAGCGGTTGAGCAGAGCCTGGACCCAGTAGCGTCCGGGCGGAACGTCGGCCAGGCTGGGCAGGGGGTACCCGAAGGCCGTGGCGTCCACGGTCGCCGCGTGGCCCGGCGCCAGACCGTCGACGTCGACCCCGAACACGAGCTGGGTGTTGGCGCCGTCGGAGATCTGGAACCGCGGCTCGTTGGTCGAGTCGGCAGAGATCAACAACAGCACGCGACCGTCCAATGACTCGGTGCCGCGCTCGGTGGGAACCGAGATGGCGAAGCTGAGCCCCTCTTGGGGAGACGGCGCACGAGCACTCGAGCCGACGAGCAGCGGGACGCCGACGAGCACGAGCGCGGCAACACGGTGGGTCATGACAGATCCTCACACGAGGTGGCGTGGGAACGATGCGCCATCGACTGGCGGAGTCAAGCCAACCCGCGCGACCTACGACCCGCCGAGGAACCAGTCGAGCGCGGCCTCGGAGACGGCGGCGGGCACCTGATGGGTTCCGCTGAACTCATTGAACGTCACGTCGTAGCCGTCGTCACGCAGGCCCGGCACGATGCCGTCACGGCTCAACTTCACCGGCAGAATCGGATCGTTGGTCCCGTGCGACACGTAGACCTTGGGTTTGCCGACGATCGGCTCGGCGGGAACGATGAACCCGGGTGAATACGCGATGAGGTGGGTAAACAGATCGCCGTTGGACAGCCCGACCGACAGCGCGTCCGACGCCCCGTCGGAAAACCCGCCGAGCGCCAGGTGCGTGGGATCGACGCGGTAATGGTCGAAGGTCTGCTGCAACGCCCGATCGAGAAACCGGACATCCGGCCCCCACTGGCCCAGCACGACATCCCAGGTGCTCCCTCGCGAATCCGGCGCGAGTACGATCATGCCGCGCGCTTCCGCCCGGGCGTGGTAGCTCTGCCATTCACTCCCCGAGCCGCCCGCCCCGTGCAGCACGACCATGAGCGGCATCGGCGCGTCGGGCGTGTAGCTCTCAGGCACGTAGAGAAGGCCATCGCGCGCGGTCTCGAGCCCGAGTGGGTTGAGCCCGTGGGTGGGTTCCAGCGCCGGCAGCCCCGGGCGCGCGGTGAGGCGCGGCGCCGTGACCACGACCTCGGTGGGCGTCCGGCCGCAGCCCAGCAGGGCCGGCATCAGCGCGGCGGCCGTGGCGCCCGCCACGAATTCCCGTCGCGACATCAGGCCATGGATGGAGGTCATGCGTCGACTCGTTGCCGTCGTGCGTGGCACGGCGCGTTCGCGATCGGTTTTGGCATGCGGTGGAATACCCGCCGCCTCTCCTCGGGTGCCCGACGACATGCGCCGAGGCGATCAGGGTTCGGGGGCGCACCCCCCCGACCGTGCGGGCGTCAGCAGAGCGTGGCGCCGAACAGGGTTCCTTCGTAGTTCAGTTCGGTGATCCGACCACCGGTAACGAAATTCACCGTGGCAACCCCGGTGGTGCCGTCGGCGAACTGCAACTGGACTCGACTGCCCACGGTGGTCCCCTCCACGCGATAGCGCGCCCGGTTCCCACCCTGGCCCGAGTAACCGGATCCGGTCTCCACGTTCCACGACGCCTCGTTGCCGATCGACATGCCGCCGCGGCCGTCGAACGACACGCGGGTGCTGCGGGAATAGCCGCCGTCGGGGGAGCTCGAATAGGAGCAGAGCATTCCCTGCAACAGGTGATCGAATTGACCCGGCTGTCCCGCCGGCGGCGCGCCACCCTGTCCCGTGCCCGGTGCCGCCACCTGCGCACCACCCCCGCGGCGACATTGGGTCGTGGTCCCATCCGGCCGCCGAACGGTGAGGTTGTCTCCGGCGAGCTGGTAGCCATAGTCCGCCGTCCCGCCGCCATCACTGACCCGAATCATATCACCCACGAGCTGATACCCAACCGGCGAGCCATTGTATTCGAGCTGCGACTCGGATCGAAAGATCATCTGCGCCGGTCCCTCGGGGGATTGGCAGGACCACGCGCCCATCAGGCCCTTGCCGGCACCCGCCCCACCGCCCGCGAGCGGCCACGCCCCGCGAGCTTGGCCGGAGGTGGGCGGCTTGCCAACCGTGCCCGGCGTCCCGGCGGTACCGCGCGACTCGAACACCAGCTGTCGCGCGGAGTCGTAGACGGGTTGTCCGTCCTGCCCCGCGTCGAACAGCGTCAGCATCAGGCGTCCGCCGTCAACCGACGCTTCAAAAAACATCCCACCCGACTGGTCGTAGACGGCGCCGACGGCGGTACCCTGCTCCATGACACCTTCGACGGTGTACGTCACGCCACCACCCGACATCGTGCCCGTGACCTTGCCGCCCGCATCCTGGCGCAGGGTGATCGTGACGGGCCCTTGGTCGCCCTGCATGACGTAAGTACCCGAGACTCCCTGGGCGGACAACGCGGCGGGCGAGCACAGGGCGAAGACGAGGAGAACGATGGAGCCGGTACGCATGGCGCACCCCCTCGGCAAGAGACGGGAACGGCGGCAAACCCGACCGGATTCATTCCCAATTGCTCGCGCGATGGCCGCGAGCGTCCGCTGCTCGAAGATGCGGTTTGCGGGTCTGATTTGGAAGGGGGTTACGGCCGAAGGACGAACTACGGTTCACGACAAGTTGGTCGATGCGCTGTTGTTAGACGCCCCTGTCATCTGGTCGTAGCGGCAGCTGCGGGCCTCCCCGACGCTGTGCGCCAGCGTCATCTTGCCGCTCTGTCGCGCCCCGTGGAGGAGCGCGGCCGGAGTATCGCGGAGCGCTTCGCGCAGCCGCACCTCGAGGTGGCGGGGGAAATCCGGCTCTTCGCTAGCTCGAGGCTCGGCGGACCGCCCCCGCGCTTGCCGAGCACGACTTCGAGTGCGCCGGTGAGCAGACTCGCGTAGGCAACGCGGGCGTCGCCGAGCGAGCGCGCCGCGGTCGGCACCACCGGACGCCCCGGCGCCCCAGCGCCAGCGCTCCTCTGGAGTCAGGGAGACGTCTCCCTTCTTTGCGAACACCTCCCGGTCCGTTCCAGCGACCAGTTCCGAAAGGCGGTCGATCGCCCTGAGCACATGCCCGAGAAAGACCGCGTCAGGCAGCGGCATCGAAGATGACGGACGCGCTGGCCAGGATCGGCTCTCTGAGGTACGGGCTCAGTCCCGGCTCGGTGATCCCGTCCACCGGCCGCCCGAAAAACGCCTCCAGCTCATCCTCAAGGCGGAGCAGTTCGAAGAAGCCACTGGGCGAGCCGAAATCGACCAGGAGGTCGATATCAGAGTCCGAGCCCGCCTCGTCCCGCGAGGCCGATCCAAAGATGCGGAGCTGCGTCACGTCGTGGCGGGCAGATGTCCGCAAGCCGCTGGCGATCGAACTGGACCATGCGCCCAAGCGCTCGGCGATGGCCGTCCACGTCAAGCCGGCGGTGCCAGGCCCCTGCGGGTGCCGCAGTGGCCCGCGCACGACACGCCACGCATCCTGTTCGCAACCCCCTCATTGAAGAAGGCGTGAGGCTGTCGTGCGATCGATGAATACGATGCCGTCGAACTCGAGTGGAAGAACAGCGCTGAACTCGAATCCGTAGTCGTAGGCGGCATATCCGATATGCCGGATCGGCCGCGCGCGCCGTAGCCATGCCGCGGTGTCACCCGTGCGAGCTGGGCGCAGGTCCACGATCCACCCGACGCTCCGCTCCAACTGACCGAGACGGTGTAGCTCGGCCTCTATGCTGCCAAGGGGCGCCGGAAAGGCTTCCGCTTCGATCATGCGGTGGTCGGTGAAGCTCCTCGTGGCGCTGTAGGTGCCCTCGTACGTCAGGAGCGTGAGAGCGCGATAGTCGTAGCCGAAGGCACGCAGATATGCCCCCATCTGCGCACCGGCGTTGAAACTGAGCTTCACGTCGCCTCCGTGACTGACGTGGACATCGTGCGCCCAGACCACCGCGCGTGCGCCCGGTGCCAACACACGAAGCGCCCAGTCGAGGTTGGCGGCCATCAGGCTGTCGCGCTCCGGGGAACTCAGCGCGACGTTGAATCGAGCGGCTTGCCGCAGCAAATTGGCTGCTTGGACGGCCTGCTCGGCCGCGAGCGTGTCCGCCTGTGTCGACGCCCGAGCGAGCCAAGTGGCCCGTTGCCGGTTCACGGTGTCCCAGAGCGCATCCGCTTGACGAGCCCACCGCTCACGCGCGGTATCGGCAACCCCCGGCGTTGCCGAACCGGTTTGCGCCCGATACTCGGACGTCAGGGCCTCGAAGCGCGCGAGGAAAGCGGGTTCGGTCCGCTCCAGAAACGCCCGGAGCGTGTCTGACGGCGTGCGATGGTCCTGCATGTCGTAACCGACAAATCGGACCGGCCGGTTCGGCTGGGCGGCATTGTGGCCGCGCATCCACTGAACGAGCTCCAGCATTTCCTCGGTGTTCCAGACTCGGAACATCACGCGCATCGCATCCCGGGCCGTGCCGCTCCCGCCCTGGACGAACGCGTTGACCTTCTGGACCGCGAGCTGGTTCGCCTCGATGGCGAACACCGTGAAGCCGAACTCGCGCACGAGATACTCCAGCAACCGGTGCTTGACCTGGAAGAACTCCCGCGTCCCGTGCGTGGATTCGCCCAATCCCACCACGTGCGCCTCGCCAACGATGTCGCTGATGAGCTGTAAATCCGAGTGGTCGATCACCGCACTCGGCGATCCACTGACTCTGCGAAGCGGTTGCGCGTAACGCCGCAGCCAGGCCAGCTCGGCCTCGGTCGCCGTTTGGACCGTCCCCGGTACGGCGCTCAGCGAAACACCGTCGACGGAAAGGGAGAAGTCGTCGAACCATACCGTGTCGCGACCGTCAAGGGCGACCGTGATCACCAGCGAATGCACCGCCGAGTCGTTGGGGACCCGTATCTGGAGCTCGAACCTCGTCCAGTTCGTCGCACCGGGAGCTGCGGTCGACGCGGGAGACCGTGCCGTGTCGGCGGCGGCGAACGCTCGGTCCTTCCACGCCTCAAGTGTGATCATAGCCTGTGCGCGAGGCCCTCCGGTCTTTACCCAACCGGCCAGGCGAACATCCCGACCTCGACCGAAGTCGGGAGGGAGTTGCAACATCATCGCGTACGGTGGAGTGCCCGAGGTTGAGTCCGCAGCGGCAATGCGCAGGCTTTGGCGTCCTCCCCGCCGTGTGACGCTGTCGAGGACAAAGCCGGCCGCTGGGCCGCTCGTGAACGCCGACCAGCCGAACGTCCACCCCCATGGCCGATCGGGGTACGAAACGCTCGGACGCTCGAAGTCCAGGTTCAGGGGGCGCTGTGCTGCCAACGGCAACGACGACGCCCCGATGGCGCACCAACTCCCAAGCGTAACGGCGATCGGACGAAGAGAACGGATCATGGGCGTCCTGAGCCACCGGCAGGTGGGATGGCACACGGAGTCCTTCAAGCGCGGGCTCACGGCCACAGGCGGTCAGGAATCGGGGTCACGCAGGCGATGGACGCCATACGATCCAGCGCGGCCCGCTCCTCCTCCGCGGTCTTCGTGGCTCCGCGTGAGCAAACTGTCCCGCACTCGCGACCAGACGCAGTACCCGGCGGAGGAGCACAACCATTCGGTAGCTATGGTGCGCGTCCCACGCGCAGGGCGAACGATCACTGCGCGCTCGCACCCCGTTGGAGTGCCCACAACGTCAGCCGTTCGACATCCAGCTCGTCGAGTGTAACCCCCAGGACGTAGTCGGCGCCGATATCCAGCAATAACGTGTGTGCCGGCGCGGACACGCGTCCCACGGCCCGTCCCTCAGCGTCAATGACCGTATAGGTGGTCGCATCCAAACCGGGAAGCCGATACTCACCGATCCACACGGAGCCGAGCGCGTCGACGAGCAGGCGCTGATACGGAGGCACGAGAGCGGGCGACGGCATGTCGGGAAACCGATCGCGCAGGTCTCGCGCCGCGTTGTCGTCCTCCGCGTCCTCGAGCAGGTCGGCGAGATACGCGTTGCGCAGCGCATCCGTGACCGGCTGCTGCGGTCGGTCGAACCGGACGATGCGCCGCAGCGCCGCGTCGTGCGCGTAGGCACGCAGTTCCCACGCGTCGCCGGTCCCCATCCACAGCAGGTCGGGCGCGCTCGCGGCCGCCGTGATCCTCCCAAACGGGAGTGACGTGAAACTGAACATGCCGTTTGAGGACGACCGCGCGAACATCTCCGCCGCCGGCACCTCGCCGAAATCCCCTCGCACCGAGCCATCAGGCGCGAGTACCACGTACCTGGAGTTCGGACGCACCGCGCCACGGGGGAACCCTTCGGTGCTGGAAAAGAACATCCCGCCGCCAATGGCCACGCCGCCATCGCTCGTAATCCCGAACGCAACCGGATAGCCGCCCCCCTCGGTACCCACCTGGTACGAGCGCACGAAGCCGCCGTCGGGATGGAGCACCGATACCCGTCGCAGCCGGCCGTCGTACACGATCAGGCTGTCGCCGGGAACCACGCCCGCCAGCCGCGGCTCGGTGAACTCGCCTGGTCCTTCGCCCTTGCGACCGAGCGTCTTCACCAGCGCACGCGTCGCATCGTAGATACGCAGTTCCGCGGCGCCACCATCGATGACCGCAAGGCGTCCATCCGCGAGCCGCCGGGCCCCCCCGATGCGGAACAATTGCTGCGAATCCGGCACGTCGAGCCCGCCGATGGCCCACGTCGGCGCGGCGCTGATCGACCACCCCGCGCGCGCCGCCGCCGTGTCCATCCGGTTTTCGACGATCGTGATCCCTGCGCTATCGCGTATGGTGGCGGCCACCGGCGGCGTGGCACGTTCGCCTGCACAGGCCGCCAGCGCCAGAAACCCGACCCATCGCACCGTCGTTCCAGTCATCACTGCTCCCGCCCTTCGCTACCCCCACCGCGGTCGCCCACCATCCGCTCCTCGCCACGCAGCCACGTGGCGTACCACGCGAGGTAGCGCTCCAACCGGTCGCGCTGATACCGCGGGATCCGGATCCCGTGTGACTGACCCGGGTACACCACGAGTTGCGTCGGCACGCCGCGACGGCGTAGCGCCTGGTACAACTGCTCGGAGTTCTGGATCGGGACGTTCCAGTCTTTCTCACCGCCCATGACCAGCGTCGGCGTCACGATGCGATCAACGAAGTTAAACGGCGAGATGCGTTCCCAGTTCTCGCGTGACTCCCACGGCAATCCCAGTTCCGCTTCCCATTGGCGCTGATAATGATCGTGCCCGTAGTTGGCGACGTACAGCACCTCACTCGCGCCCGTGATGGCCGCCCGGAATCGGTCGGTCCTGGTGATCACGTAGTTGGTGAGGATGCCGCCGTAACTCCACCCACCGACGCCGAGCCGTGCGGGATCGGCCCAACCACGGGCGATCGCGTGGTCGACGCCGGCCATCACGTCATCGAAATCCTTGTTGCCCCAGTCGGCCCAGATCGCGTGACTGAACGCCTGCCCATATCCGCTCGAGCCCCGCGGGTTGACCGTGACCACCGCGTAGCCGTTGGCCGCAAAGAGCTGCGCCTCGAAGTTGAACCGATGGCTGAACTGCGACACCGGCCCGCCGTGAATGCGCAGGAGGGTCGGCAGCCGCGCGCCGTCTGGCCGGGCCGGCGGGAGGTAGAAGAAGGCCTCGATCTCCGTGCCATCCTTCGAACGGAAGGTCTCGTCGTGGACCGTCGCGAGGTGCAGCTGGTCGAACAGCGAATCGTTGACGTGGCTCAGCACGCGCAGGCGATCGTTGGATCGCCGGTCGACCGCGTACACCTCGCCGGCACGATCGAGGCGATCCGCCAGCACGACGACTTCGCCCCCCTTGCCGACCTCGTAGGTCGATACCGCGATCGGACCCTGGACTGGTCGCGTGATCTCCCCGTTCCTGAGATCGATACGGGCAAGGTGATTCTCCGCGCTGTCCTCCAGCTCGAACCAGATGCTCCGTCCGTCCGCGGCATACCGCGGACTCCCGGCATTGCGATCGAGCGATCGGGTGAGCACGCGCGGCGTCCCGCTCCCGTCCGCGCCCGTCACGGCGAGGTGATTCGTGGCGTACCAGATCAGTGCCGGCTCGGTCACCGTGATAAACGCGATCGATCGCCCGTCGGGCGACCACGCCGGGGAGTTGTCGGATCCGGGGTTGGTCGTCACGCGCACAAGCGACGGCCCGGCGCTCGACCGGTCCGTGTTCGGCTCGCCCGGCCGGGCAGCCGATACCGTCCAGATATCCGTATTGTCGTTGGCATCGGGATCGTCGGACCGGTTGCTCACGAAGGCCACGCGCGTTCCGTCCGGGCTCCACGTCGCCTGCCCCTCGTCGTAGTCGCCCCGGGTGATTTGCCATGTCTCCTTCATCGCGAGGTCGAACACGTACAGATGCGTATGCCGGTTGCCGGTGAGGTATCCCGTTCCGTCACGCTTGAATTGCAGCCGATCGATCACCCACGGCTCCCGGACGCCACCCTCGCTCTCCTCGTCGTCGCGCCGCGCGGCGGTATCGCGAATCGACAACAGCAGTCTCGTCCCGTCGGGCGACCAGTCGTAGCCGGACACGCCCTGCACGACGGCGGTCAGCGGTCGCGCCTCGCCACCGCGCCGGTCAAGCACCCACACCTGCGTTTCGCTGTCGTCGCCTCGCGACGCGAGAAACGAGAGGTACCGGCCGTCGGGACTGAACGCGGGGCTGGAGACCGATGTGCCGGGCTGCGTCATCGGCAACGTCGTCTCGCCGTCGCTTGACGTCATCCAGAGGCGCGTCTCGCGCGAACCCTTCTCGAAGTCCGTGGTGGTCACCGTGTAGGCGACCCACCGGCCGGCGGGCGATAGCGCGAGCCCGCCGACGTTCTTCAAGCGGAACAGGTCGTCGATTTCCAGCGGACGGCGTTGCTGCGCGGTGAGCGGTGCCGCAAGCAGGAGGAGGCCCACCAAAACGTGTCGCACGTCGGGATCCTGAGAGAGATGCGTGAAACTACCAGCCGGACGCGAACCACGCGACCGGGCGTTCAGGCCGCTACCTTACGGGACAGTTGTGCCCCACTGCCCTTCTACGATCCGACGCAGCTGACGATCCCAGGCGGGCTAGGCCCGGATCTCGAGGCGTCTAACTCTAGGCCCCCTCGCGGAACCCGAAGAAGCGTCAGGCCGGTCCGCCGCACCATCATCGGGGTCTTCAGGGAATCGTGTGGGTTCGTGGTCGGGTTTCCTGGACGAGGTTAAGGAGGGACACACTCCTCGGCATCGCCCCTCCCCCTCCGTTGGACCGCAGAGAGCGCAGAGGACGCAGAGGGCTTGCGGCACCCGCGACAGGTTCCAGATCGCGCGACCCGAGCATTGGTCATCAATGGGCCCTTCCACCCCCAACAACTCCTGAACTCAATGGCACGACGGGGAGCGGCGGGAAATCAGACGGAGACCCTCTGCGTCCTCCGCGTCCTCTGCGGTATACACGGGCGGGGGTGGGCCCCCCCCCGGCTGGCGGAGTTCGAGACCAGGGAGATCTGGTTCAGTCACGTCGATACTCGAATCGATCGCTGGACGCCAAAGATCTAACCGGCGGTCAGCGGTGCGCCTGCCGGGGACACCTGCCGGGTCGTCTTCCCTGGACTGATGTGCGCCGTCAGGTCGTGACGCGCACCGCCTCGTGCAGGAACTCCGGCGCGAAATCGGCGCCGTTGGGCCACACGAGTGTCCTGAATTCCGGATGGACGGTGAACTGCTTGAAGTATTCCACGTCGCGGAGAGGCTCGAACACTTCTCCCCACAACTCTCGGCTGAGATCCACCTCTCCCTCGGTGCCATCGTGGAACCGAAGCCAGACCACGAAATCGCGAACGTACCTGGCGTCTTCAACGAGGTAGTCCATAACCTACTCCAGAGGCGCGATGGTGTTCAGAGGCTCGCCACGCCGTGCCAGTTCCCAGTTCGTCAATAGCTCCGTGCGGTGCGCGGCACCCCACTCCAGAACGTGGTGCCGCGCCCGAATCGGAAAGGTACCATGAACCGTCCCCGTTTCCACCTCCACGGAGATCCGGTGCTCGCCGTAGTGGGCGTGGAAGTGCGGGACGCCATGTTCCCGATGGTACATGCTGATGACGATGCCCAGGAACCGCGAGATTTCCGGCATGCGGCGGACGGTACCATGCGAGATGCCGCGAGATGACCTTGATCGCCGCCCGCTTGCCCATGCGAACGTGCTCGCCGAGGTACACTGCCCCCATCCCGCCCTCACCGAGCTGTTCCAGGATCAGGTAGCGCTCGGCGACGACCGAACCCACGAGGCCCGCACCCTCGGCGCCGGCCGCCCGCAGCGGCGTGGCGTCCTGGGGGCAGAACTTGAGGTCGTCCGGCCACTCGCGGCCGCAGGTGGGACAGGCTTTCATCGGTTGCCGTCCGAACGGTTGGCCACCTCGACCCCTCCGGGGCTGGAGCCACGACGGCTCATTCAGCCAAAACGATACGAGGGAGGGCGAACACCGTCAAACGCACGTCGGGATCCTGAGAGAGATGCGTGAAACTACCAGCCGGACGCGACCCACGCGACCGGGCGTTCAGGCCGCTACCTTACGACGCAGCTGTCCCCCACTGCCCTTGCCGGAGTTCGTTATGCCGTTCCGCGTCCACCGATGGTTGCCCGTTGGCCTGCTGGTGTTCGTACGCACACCATTGTTGTGGGCGCAAGCCGATCCGCCCAAAGTCCTCGTCGTGATCGCCCATCCCGACGATGACGCCATGTTCGCCGCGACCGTGTACGCCTTCACGCACCAGCTGCACGCGGCCGTCGACGTCGCCGTGATCACCGACGGCAGCGGCGGATACCGCTACTCGCAACTCGCGGAGCCCCTCTATGGGTTGGAGCTGACCAACGAAGCCGTCGCACGCCAGTACCTTCCCGCCATCCGCAAGCGCGAACTGATGGCCGGCGGCGCCATCGTCGGCATCCGCAACTACTTCTTCCTCGACGCCCTCGATCTGCAATACACCGAGAGTATCGACACCGTACTCACGCAGGTGTGGGACGCCGAGGATATCCGCGATCGGTTGCGGGGCGTGATGGGGCGAGGCGATTACGACTTCGTGTTCGTCCATCTGCCGATTGTGCCCTTTCACGGCCATCACAAGGCCGCGACCGTGCTGGCGTTGGAAGCCGCCCGGCGGCTCGACCCCGCCCAGCGGCCGATCGTCCTCGGCTCGTTCGCGGGCAGCCGCGCGGACAGCGCGTCAGACCTCCACTACACGACGCATCCCGGGTATCCGATCACGCGCGTCCTGCCGGGCGACCCGTTCGTGTTCGATCGATTGACGCCACTCGATCCCAGCGGTCGACTGGACCATCGCATCATCGTCAACTGGTTGATCGCGGAGCACAAGACGCAGGGCACGATGCAGTTGCTCGTCAATCGCGGCGACCTCGATCGGTTCTGGGTCTTCGCGGAGAACCCGCCGGATGCGGTGGAGCGGACGCGGGCGGTATTCGAGCGGCTGCGATAGACCGCAGATCCGCGCGCGCCTCCGTGCAGCAGTGCCGCACGCATACGAGATCGCCTGACGGATCGCCACGCTCCCGCCCTCGCGCCGCTCCCGTCCCGGTGCTACACTCGTGCCCATCCCCATGCGGTTCGTCCTCGCCAGCCTCCTGTTCCTCGCCGCGTCCGGCGCGTGGGCCCAAGACTCGGTCGCCCTCCGCATTTCCTTCCTGGATGTCGGGCAGGGCGATGCGGTGGTGATCCAGGCCGGCGGCAAGACCGCCCTGATCGATGCCGGCCCGGCGGACGGCGACATCATCCGGCAGTTGCGCGGACTCGCTGTCGACACCATCGACCTCGTGGTGGCGAGCCACGCACACGCCGATCACATCGGCGGCATGGCGCAGGTGCTCGCGACCTTCGTGGTGCGGTCGTACATCGATAACGGCCTGCCGCATACCACGGCGACCTACCGCACTGTCATGGCGGCGCTCAGGCGCTCGACGGCCCGCTACGCGACGGCTTCGCCTGCGACCGTGACACTTGGCGAGGTCACGCTCCAACTGCTGCCGCCACCGCCGCACGGAGACCCCACCGACCAGAACAACCATTCGGTGGGCCTGTTGGTCCGCGCAGGAGCGTTTCGCGCCCTGCTGACCGGCGACTCGGAGGTCGACGAGATCCACTACCTGCTCACCCTCGGGCTGCCGGTGGTCAACGTGCTCAAGGCGGCACACCACGGCAGCCGCAACGGGGTGACGCCGGCGTGGCTCTCGGCGCTCAAACCCGACGTGGTGGTGATCTCGCTCGGGCGGGACAACCGCTACGGCCACCCCCATCCGTGGGCGATGCGCTACTACAACGCGATGGCGCCGGCGATCTACCGCACGGACCTGCACGGGACCGTCACGATCGCCTTGTTCCGCGACGGCCACTTCACCGTCTCAACGACTCGGCCGGCCGGCGCCGCCGACCCCGGGCCGAAAGGTCGCGCCGACCGATGAGGGACCTCGCGCTGCTCGCGGTGGATCGTCTCGAAGGGACCACCGCCGTGCTGGTGGACGATGCCGGCAAGACCACGGCCGTTCCACTGGCGCGGCTACCGCGCGGCCTGGCCGAGGGCGACGTCCTCCGCGTGACGATCGAGAACGACACGCCCGACTGGGCGTTTGCGCGCATCGACCGGGAGGAGACCGACCGGCGGCGGGCGGCGGGCGAGGCGTTGCTGGACGAGCTACGCAGGCGCACGGTTGACGAGGCCGAGGACGGGAGCGGACCGTAAGTCCCTTCCCGTCCTCGACCGTCCGTTCTACCGGATACCCGCCGCCACTCCTTCCGGCCCGAGATGCAACCAACTCGGTGCCGGGAACGGCCGCTGGCGCGGCCAGACTTCGTTCAGCGTTTCGGCCTCGTACAGCCGGCCGTCTTTCATCACGTAACGAATCCGGAGCGAATGCCGCAGGTCCTGCAACGGATCGGCATCGAACACCAGGATATCGGCGAGTTTGCCGACCTCGATACTGCCGAGGTCGGTGCCCAGCCCGATCGCTTCGGCCCCGAGGATGGTCGCGGCGCGTAGCACGTCGTGCGGCGCGGCACCACCCGACGCCATCGCCCAGAGTTCCCAATGGTAGCCGAGACCCTGGAACTGCCCGTGGCTGCCGACCGCAACGCGCGCACTGTCCTCCAACATCGCCTTCACAAACCTGCCGTGCCGCGGGAAGACGTACTCCTCGGGCAGGAACCACCCGCCGGCACCCGGGTTCGCACCACGCCGCCGGCTGTGCGCGTCGACACTTTCCTCCGGCTCAAGCCGGCGGACTTTCGCGTTGTCGTGCACCTCTTCGGTCGCGTAGAAGAAGTTCTCGCCGAACGGCCCGCCGTACGAAACCACCAGGGTCGGTGTGTTGGTGGTTTGGGACGCCTTGAAGAGCTCGACCACGTCGTGGTAGATCGGCGCGATGGGCAGCGAGTGTTCGATGCCCGGATACCCGTCGAGTGCATGGGTCAACTCGAGCTTGAAGTCGAGCCCGCCCTCCGTGGTGGGCATCAGCTTCAATTCGCGCGCGGCCTGGATGATCCACTGACGCTGCTGCCGGTTGCCCGACATGTACATCTTGAGCGTTTCGGTATTGTAGTACTCAGCGTAGCGTCGCAGCACCGTCTTGGCGTGCTCGGCGCTGCGGATATTCTCGCTGATGAACACACCGGGGCCGGTAGAATACACCCGCGGTCCGATCATCCCGCCGATATCCATGCGATCCTGATAGCTCAGGACATCGGTCCAGCCGGTTTGGGGATCTCGCGTCGTCGTGACGCCGAACGCCAGGTGCGCAAGGTACTGCCACACCTGTTGCGTGTGGATCTCGGGCACGAGCCATTGCGGGTGATAGTGGGTGTCGACGAATCCGGGCGTCATCGTCTTGCCCGAGACATCGATGACCTCGGCGCCCTCCGGCACCTCGACCTCACCGGTCGGTCCGACCGCCACGATCCGATTGTCGGTGATGACAACGTCGGCGTTCTCGACGATCGAATCGCCCTTCATCGTCAGCACCCGCCCGCCACGCAGCACCACACTCCCGCGCGCAACGTCCCGCGCAAGTTGCACTTCGATGCGCATTTCGGTGGGTTTGTACCCGCCGGTGTCGGCGCGGACACTATCCAGCCCCGCCCGCACCGAATCCGCGAGCGAACGAATCATCTGGGCCCGCGCGCGCAGGTCATCAGCCGCGCGCAGCAAGGAATCGGCTCGGACCTGGACCGAATCCGCCACCAACCGGCTGATGCGCTGGGTGAGCGAATCGGGCACGGTCGCGTTCGCCTTCTTGAGACTGTCGGTGGTACTCCGCGCCACCTTCAGGGTATCGAGCAACAGGCGCACGCGGATGGCCTCGAGCGCGGTCGCTCGATTGGCCTGCACCGTGCTGTCCTCGATCGATTCCACCCGCGAGAGATCGTAGGTGAACAAGGCGTTGCCGATCGCCCAGCGCACCTGGGTTCCGTCGGCGTTCCACGACGGGAACTCACCGCCGACCTCGGTCAGCTGACGCACCTCGACCGGCGCACCGCGCGGGTTCGCCACCGAGACGGTCGGCACGGGACCGCCGACGTCCGGAATCTCGACGGTATAGATCTGACTTCCCACCTGCGCCAGCGCACGGCCACCAGTCGGCGAGATCACGACGAGGCCGGCGGGTGGCGGCGCGCCCGCTTCGGCCGGCGGGGCGTCGTCGCGGAACTGCGGGAATACCCGGCGCGGAGCAACCTCCCACTCGTCCGGGTGCGGCGTGCCGAGCCCCGCCGTTGGTGCACCGCGTACCTGCAGGTGCTGTTTGACGTCGGTCCCGTCCCAGCGAAACGACACCAGGCCTTCCGAGAAACTGTACGCGTAGATCCGGTCCGGTTGGTCCGTCCGGAAATGCGCGACATCCCGGCTCCCGGTAGGCGCGATCAGCGTCACGTCGCCGCCCGCCGCGGGCAGCCACACGAACTGTCCGCCGAGCGGCCCGAAAAAGACGTCCGGCGCCCGCTTCAGCTCCCGCGCCGCGCCGCGACTGGCCACGATGCGCTGGCCGTCCGGCGACCAGGCGAGGTTGTAATACAGGGCCGCGGCGCGGGTGAGTTGTTGCGGCTGCCCACTGCCGTCGGCGCGCGCGCTGACGATGTGTCCGCCGGCGGAATCGACCCAGGTGGCAAAGGCCACGCGCGACCCGTCGGGTGACCACACGGGATGGTATTCACCGGCATCGGCGGTCGTGAGGCGCCGCGCGGCCCCATTGGGCATGTCCCGTACCCATACCCGGTCGAACGCCGTGAACGCGATCTGACGCCCATTCGGCGAGATGACCGGACTGCGGATCTGCCGCGCCGTCACCATCGCCGTCGTATCGACCCGATACGCGAACTTCACCTCGGGCCCGACGTCGAGTTTCACGTCCGCTTCGAACGGGATGTTCGCTGGCGCGCTCCCATCGAGCGGCACGCGCCAGATCTCACCGCCGTACGAGACGACGATCGACCGCGAATCAGGCATGAAGCTGTACCCCGGCAAGACGTCGAGCGGCGCGCGCGACTCCATCTCGTCGCGCTGCACGGGATACGCCAGCCACCGCTCCTCACCGGTGTTCAGGTCACGCAGCCGCAGCCCGGTTTCGGTGTCTTCACGCGTGCCAAAGACGAGCCAGCGCCCGTCGGGCGACACGGCCGGCCGGAACCCGGAGCCGTACCGTCCGGTCATGCGTGTCGACGTGCCGGTCTCAGGGTCGTACCGGTAGAGCTGGTACTGAGGGAAGATCGCGTTGTACTGCCAGTCCCCGGTCCGGCCGGCGTACCAGATGTGCCGGCCATCCGGACTCGGCGCGGCCCCAATCGTCTTGAACGCCGTTGGCGTACGGATGATCGGCAGCGGGCCGCGATGGTCGATGTAGTACATCTGCAGTTTTGCCGTCCCACCCAATCCCCCACTCCGACTTACGACGATGCGCCTCCCGTCGGGCATCCACTCCGGCGAGATGTAGAGACTCGTGTTGCCTTGGGTGATCTGCGTCGTATCGGTGAAGTCCATCCGCATGGTCCACACGTTGTCCCCACCGCTGCGGTCGGACACGAAGACGATCGTCTCCCCGTCCGGGCTGAAACGCGGTTGGGCGTCGTACGCGAGGCCTTCGGTGATTCGTGTCGCCTTGCCGCCGGTCATCGGGACCGTGTACAGGTCGCCCAACAGGTCGAACACGATCGTCCGCCCGTCGGGGCTGACGTCGAGCGACATCCAGGTTCCCTCGGTCGCGGTGAACTTCGCGGAGCGCGCCGCCGTCAGCGGCAGAGGATTTTCGCGCGCGCCGCGGCCGGCCGGGGCTTGCGCCGGGAGCGTCGTGGTGGTGGTGCCGAACAGGGCGAGGCACGCCAGGGTGCCGCGGAGTAGGACGCGCGTGGCGGTCATCGTGCACCTCCCCGAATGCCGGCTTCGACCGCGGGCGCGATGTGCCGCCACGGTTCATCAGGTGCCGCCCGCTCACGCGGCCAGATCTCGTTCAAGGTGTCCCCCTCGTACAGTCGCCCGTTTTTCATCACGTAGCGGATCGTGTTGGTATTGCGAATGTCGTCCAGCGGGTTGGCGTCGAGCACGATCAGGTCGGCCAGCTTGCCCGATTCGAGCGACCCGAGGCTGGCGCCCAATCCGATCGCCTGCGCCCCCAGCGTCGTCGCGACACGGAGGGCATCGTGATTCGACATGCCACCGCTCTGTACCGCCCAGAGTTCCCAGTGATAGCCAAGGCCCTGGAACTGCCCGTGGCTGCCGATGCCGGCGTGGCCGCCCGCTTCAACAAGCTGCTTGATCCATGCGGCATGCCGGCGGAACGCGTATTCGGTCTCGTGGAACCACCCGCCCGGTCCGGGTCCCGGATTGCGGCGACGGATCTTGGCATCGAATTCTTCACTCGGGGTGAAGTGCTGGATCTTCAGGTCGTTGGTGAGATCTTCGTGGGTGTAGAAGTAGTTCTCCGCCCACGGCCCACCATAGGACACCAGCAACGTCGGCGTGTTCGTGGTTCCGGAAGTCTTGAACAGTTCGATCACATCCTGATATGCCGGGATGATCGGCATGGTGTGCTCCACGCCGGGGTAGCCGTCCATCGCGTGGGTCATGTTGAGGCGGTAATCGAGTCCACCCTCCGTGGTCGGCATCAACTCGAGATCACGGGCCGCCATGATCAGCCACTGCCGCTGCCGGCGATTCCCCGACATGTACATCTTGAACGTCTTCGTGTCGTAGTAGTCGCTGTAGCGCCGCAACACCGTCTTGGCGTGTTCGAGACCCGTGATGCCTTCGGTCCAGAACACACCGGGACCCGTGGAGTAGACGCGGGGTCCGGTCATCTGGCCCGCTTCGACGCGATCGGCGTAGGTGAGCACGTCCGTGGTCGCGGTCTGCGGGTCGCGGGTGGTGGTGACGCCATAGGCGAGGTTCGCCAGGTAGATCCAGGGGCGGGTCCAGTGCAGGCCCCACAGGTTCCACATGTGCGCGTGTGTATCGACGAAGCCGGGGATGATCGTCTTGCCGGTCACATCGATCACCGGCGCATCGGCCGGCGCCGACCCGCGCGCGCCGACACTGGCAATCCGGTTGTTCCGGATCACCACGTCGGCATTCTCGATCACGTCGGTGCCGCGCATCGTGATGACGCGCGCACCGCGCAACACCACGGTCCCTTGCGGAATGTCGCGGTTTGCGCTCACCTGGATGCGCCGCTCCTCGGGCCGGTAGGTCGTGTCACCTTGCGCCACGTCCAGCCGGTAGGTCACGAACGCGTTGCCGATGGACCAGTGAACGGTGCGTCCATCGGCGCCCCACGCGGCAAACTCGCCTCCGATATCCGACAGTTTGCGCACCGGCATCGACGCGCTGTCGGGTTTGGTCACCATCACGGTCGGCACGCCACCGATCCGCGGGACGGTGACCACGTACACGTCGTTATTCACCTGCGCCAGCGCGAGATCGCCCTGCGGCGCCATCATCACCAGGTCGGCGGCGGCCTGCGGGATCTGCTGTTCGCGCGAGAAGTCACGCGGCATCAGCAAATCGGACGTCGGTGATACCTCCCAGGCCGCCGGCGTGATCGGCAGTCGCCAGGTCACCTTGAGGTGCTGTTTCAGATCGGTGTTGTCCCAGCGGGTCGATACCAGCGCGACCGGCGGCGCCTGTCCGGGTCCCGGTGGTCCCGTCGCGGGCGCGCGGCCGTAGCTGTAGATCCGATCGGGATCGCTCGTGAAGTGCGGCCGCGACCGCCCCGCTGTCGGACCGATCACCGTGACGTCCCCGCCGGACGCGGGCACCCAGACGAATTCCGACCCGAGACCGCTGAACACGAACGGGTCGATCGCTTCCGTGAGATCGCGAGCCGACGCGCGGATCGCGACGATGCGCTGGCCGTCAGGCGACCAGGCCAATTGCTGATAGTAGGCCGACACGCGGGTGAGTGGCGTGGGACGTCCGCCGCGTACGGGGACTCGCATGACGTGACCGACGGAATCGTTCCACGTGACGAAAGCGATGGCGCTGCCGTCGGGCGACCAGGTCGGGAAGTACTCGCCCGTGGTCTGGGTGGTCAGCCGGCGTGGAGCGCCATCCGGCACGTCCATCACATACAGGCGATCGAGCGCCGTGAACGCCACACGCGCCCCGTCCGGTGACGGCACGGCGTCGCGGATCTGCTTGACGGTGAACGTGGCCGCGTCATCGACCGGGTATTCGAACTTCACCTCCGGCCCCACCGCCACCTCCGCCTGAACCGTGAACGGGATCTGCGTGGGCGCCGCGCCGTCCAGCGGTACCCGCCAGATTTCCCCACCGTATGACATCACGACGGCGCGGGAGTCGGGGGTGAACGAGTAGCCCGGCAGCACGTCCATGTTGGCAATCGATTCCTGCTCGTCCCGCTGGATCGGGTACGCGAGCCATCGCTCCTCTCCCGTGGCCAGTTCGCGCAGCACCAACCCGGTCTCCGCATCGTGGCGCGAGCCGTACGTGATCCACTTGCCATCGGGCGAGAGGGCCGGCCGGAATGCCGATCCGTACCGTCCGCTCATCGTCGTGCGCGTCCCCGCGTCGCGGTCGTACACGCCGAGCTGGTACTGGGGGAGTACCGCGTTGTACTGCCACGCCCCAAATCGCTGCGCGAACCAGACGTAACGCATGTCCGCGCCGAACGCGGCGCCGAGCATGCGGAGCCCACCGGGCCCGCCGGCCATTTCCAACCCGCGCCCGCCATCCACGTGATACAGCCACAGCTTCTCGAGCCCGAAAATCGTCCCCTTGGAGACGACGACGTAGCTGCCGTCCGGAGTCCACTCGGGCGAGAGAAAGTTCGCGCCGTCGCCGGTGGTGAGCGGCTGTGGATCCCCGCCGTCGAGGGTCAACAACCACACATTGTCGTCGCCGCTGCGGTCGGAGACGAACACGATGCGCGTCCCGTCGGGACTGAACCGCGGCGCCATGTCGTGCGCGATTCCGCTCGTGAGCCGCGTGGCCGTTCCACCCGCGATCGGCATCGTGTACAAGTCCCCGAGCAGATCGAACACGATCGACTGGCCGTCGGGGCTCACGTCGAGAGACATCCAGGTCCCGCGGGTCGTCGTGAACCGGGCCCAGCGAGCGGGCTGGAGCGGGAGACCCTCGCCTTCGATTGCGGCGCCGGCGCCGGCGACCTGCTGGCCCCGGGCGGCCGGCGTAAGCGTGACGAAGAAGATGGCGGCCAGGAACTGGGCGCCGCGTCGGTGCAGTCGCATAGCGTGGCTCCGAAGCATGGAGGTACGGGAGTGAGAATGGCTCTGGTACACGGTCGGCCCCTTCGAGTTCGCCGAGAGAAGGTGCACTGCGAGGCGACGAAGCGGGAGGTCCGAGTTTCGAGTCGGCGGGCCGAACTCCCGCTCCGGTATCGCCCCCCCCCCCCCCGCGACCCCGACTCAGCACCCGGGTGTTCTCCTGCGTACCTTACGTGGCAATCCGTGACCGGGCGCCCCCCCTGGCCGCTCTCAATCACCACACACGACGAGGCCCGAACACCATGCCAACCCGTCGATCCCGTCCCTTCGTGTTTCTTCTTGCAACTGTCATCGGCCTTTCGACCGTGCCGATCGGCGCCGCGCTGGCCCAACGGGGCGGTCGGGGCGGCGGCCAGGCGGGCTCCGATTCGAGCGCCCGCGATCCGTTGGCCTCGGCGGCTCGCGGCATCCGGCTTCGGTCGATCGGACCGGCGACCGTCTCCGGCCGCATCAGCGACATCGCCATCCACCCGTCCGATCCTTATACGTGGTACATCGCGACGGCATCGGGCGGCGTGTGGAAGACGACCAACGCGGGCACCACGTTCTCGCCGATCATGGACGGCGAGGGTTCCTTCTCCTTCGGCGTCGTCGTCATCGATCCCAACGACCCCAACGTGGTCTGGGCGGGGAGCGGCGAGAACAACCCGCAGCGATCGGTCGCGTATGGCGACGGCGTATACAAGTCCGTCGACGCCGGACGGAGCTGGCGTAACGTGGGGCTCAAGAATTCCGAGCACATCGGCAAGATCGTGATCGACCCGCGCGATGCCGACGTCGTGTACGTCGCGGCCCAGGGTCCGCTCTATAGCCCCGGTGGTGACCGGGGCCTGTTCAAGACGACCGACGGCGGGGAAACCTGGACCAATGTGTTGGACGGTGGGGAGTGGGGCGGCGTCAACGAGCTCGTGATGGACCCGCGCAACCCGGACATCCTCATCGCCAGCAAGTGGCAGCGTGCTCGGCGGCAATGGACGCTGATCGCCGGCGGCCCCGAATCGGGTCTGTTCCGGTCGACCGACGGCGGCGCGACGTGGAACCGCGCCCAGCGGGGGCTCACCAGCGAGGAACTGGGCCGCATCGGTCTCGCCATGTCACCGGTCGATCCGGACGTCGTGTACGCCGTGGTCGAGGCGGCGAACGACGGCAGCGGGTTCTACCGGTCGACCAATAACGGGCTCAACTGGCAACGGATGAGCGATCAGACCTCGAGCGGCAACTACTATCAGGAGATCTTCGCCGATCCCGTGGTGGTCGATCGCGTCTACCTGATGAACACGCGCTATTCGGTCACCGACGACGGCGGCCGCACCTGGCGCAACCTCGGCAACAACACCAAGCACGTGGACGACCACGTGATCTGGATCGATGAGAACGACAACGAGCACCAACTCATCGGCTCGGACGGCGGGCTCTACGAGACGTTCGACGGCGGCGCGAACTACCAGTGGTTCGAGAACCTCCCGCTCGGCCAATTCTACCGCGTCGAGGTGGACAGCCTGCGGCCGTTCTACCGGGTATTCGGCGGGACGCAGGACAACAGTTCGTTCGGCGGTCCGTCCCGCACGCGTACGCGGCGCGGCGGTGTCAACGGCGACTGGTTCCTCACGCAGGGCGGCGACGGCTTCTACTCCCGCATCGACCCCACCGATCCCAACATCGTGTACGCCGAATCGCAGTACGCGGGCCTGTCGCGGTTCAACCTCGCAACCGGCGAACGCGTCAGCATCACGCCCATGGAAGAGCCGGGTGAGCCGGCGTTACGCTGGCATTGGGATGCGCCGTTGATCATCAGTCCTCACGCACCCTCGCGGCTGTATTTTGCCGCGCAACGCGTATTCCGCAGTGATGACCGCGGGTCGAGCTGGACGCCGGTCAGCGGCGATCTCACCGCGCAAATCGACCGGAACCGGCTCGAGGTCATGGGCCGGGTCTGGGGCGTCGACGCGGTGGCCAAGAACCGGTCGACCTCCACCTGGAACAGTATCGTCACCATGGCCGAGTCGCCGGTCGCCGAAGGCCTGCTGTGGACCGGGACCGACGACGGCGTGATCCAGGTAACCGAAGACGGCGGACAGGTCTGGCGCCGGATCGGATCGATCCGCGGCGTGCCGGATACGACGTTCGTCTCGCGCGTCACACCGTCGTCGCACGACCGCAATACCGTGTACGCGTCGTTCAACAACCAGAAGTCCGGCGACTACAAGCCGTACGTTGCCAGGAGCACGGACCTGGGCCGGTCGTGGACGCTCATTCAAAACGACCTCCCCGAACGCGGCTCGGTGCACGTGATCCTCGAGGACTACAGGGACCGGAACATGCTGTACGTCGGGACCGAGTTCGGGCTTTTCTTCTCGCATAACGGCGGGCAGCGCTGGACCAGGTTGCAGAGCGGGTTGCCCACGATCCAGGTGCGCGACCTGGCGCTGCAGAACCAGCACGACGATCTCGTGCTCGGGACGTTCGGGCGCGGGTTCTACGTGCTCGACGATCTGGAGATCCTGCGCGCGCTGACGCCGGAGGTCTTGGCGGGCGAGGGCGGCCTGCTGCCGATCACCCGCACGCCGATGTTCGTGCTGTCGAATCCCGACCCGGGTTGGCAGGGCGCGCGCTTCTGGTCCGCCGACAACCCTTCGTCCGGCGCGACATTCTACTACTACGTCAAGGAGGGGCTGCGCACGCGCCAGCAACGGCGCCAATCGGCGGAACGCGCGGCGGCGGGGCGCGGCGAAGACGTGTTCTATCCTCCGTGGGACTCGTTGCGGGCCGAGGATCGCGAAGAGCGTCCCGCCATGGTCGTCACCGTGTCCGACGCAGAAGGTCGTGTGGTGCGCCGCCTGACCGGCTCGGTCTCGTCCGGCTTGCAACGCGTGACGTGGGACCTGCGGTATCCCGCCTCGACGCCGATCCGGAGCGGCGGTGGCGGCGGCGGGTTCGGTGGAGGGTTCTTCTTCGGCGGGGGCGGCCCATACATCGTGCCGGGCACCTACACCGTTTCGCTTGCGACGCTGGTGGACGGTGTGCTCACCCCGTTCGGCGCACCGCAAGACGTCGAGGTGTATCCGCTGGACCAGAACGCGGCGCGCACGCCGGCGGTACTCGCCTTCCAGCAGCAGGCGGCGTCGCTGCAGCGGGCGGCGCTCGGTGCCGGGGCGGCGCTAGGCGAAGCCACCACTCGCGTCGAGCTGCTCGGCCGCGCACTGCAGGAGACCCCCCGCGCCACGCCACCGCTCTTCGCGAGCCTGATGGCGGTTCGGGACAGCTTGCGGGCCATTCAGGAATCACTCAGTGGCGATCGGACCATGGGCCGGCGCAGCGAGCCGGAACCCACGTCGCTACAGAATCGGTTAGGCGAGTTCACGGGCGGCGCGTGGTCCGGTTCGCTCCAGGAAATCACCGGGATCCAGCGGCGGCAATACGAGATACTGGCGGCGGAGTTCGGCGGCCTGCTCGAGCGAATTCGCCGCACGATCGATGTCGACCTGAAGCGCGTCGAGGACGCCGCCGAGGCGGCCGGCGCACCATGGACCAGCGGTCGGATTCCAACCTGGCGCCCGTAACCGTGGGGGCGACGCACGGCCGTGGGTAGGGGCGACGCATGCGTCGCCCC
>DASWIX010000053.1:0-37735 GCA_036397455.1 Gemmatimonadales bacterium
CGGCGGCGGGGCGTTGTTCGACAACACGGGCACGTATCGCAAGGTCGCGACGGGAACCAACGTGCAGAGCGTCCAGCTTACCAACCGCGCGAGCGGCACCATCGATATCCAGGCCGGCAGCCTCGAGCTGACGGCCGGGACGGACACGTTAGCCGGGGCGCTCCAACTGGGCGCCGGTGCGCAACTGGCCGTCACGGGCGGTGGGGTCGGCGTAGTCCTGGCCGGCGGCGTCGCCCCCACGGGCCCCGGCCTGCTGCGCCAGACCAGCGGGACGCTCACCATCGGCCAGGCCGCCACCGACACGGTCACCCTGCCCCGCTACGAGTTCGCCGGCGGCACGCTCAACGGCCCCGGCGTGTTGCTGCTCGCCGATTCGTTGCGCTGGACCAGCGGCACGATGGCCGGGACCGGGGTCACCCACCTCGTCGACACCGCCACCGCCGAGTTGAGCGGAACGGCTGGGAAGGTCCTCACGTCGCGGCTATTCGAGAATGCCGGCACGGTGCTGCTCTCCGGCATCGGCGATCTGTTCATCGGGGGCACGCCCGCGGGCGTGTTCGACAACCTCGCGACCGGCGCGTTCGAACTCCAGACGGCCGGCGGCGACGTGGTGTTCAGCGGCGGCGTGGCGTTGTTCGACAACGCGGGCACGTACCGTAAGACGGCCACGGGCACCAACGTGCAGAGCGTCCAGCTTGCCAACCGCGCGAGCGGCACCCTCGATATCCAGGCCGGCATCCTCGAGCTGACGGCCGCGACGGACACGTTAGCCGGGGCCGTCCAACTGGGCGCCGGCGCGCAACTGGCCGTCACGGGCGGTGCGGTCGTGGTCCTGGCCGACGGCGTCGCCCCCACGGGCCCCGGCCTGCTGCGCCAGACCAGCGGGACGCTCACCATCGGCCAGGCCGCCACCGACACGGTCACCCTGCCCCGCTACGAGTTCGTCCTCGGCACGCTCAACGGTCCCGGCGTCCTGCTGCTGGTCGATTCGTTGCGCTGGTTTGGCGGGACCATGAGTGGGGCCGGCGTCACGGTCGTAGCCGGCGGCACAGTAGCCGAACTGATCGGAATGGGTGGGAAAGGCCTGCTGAGCCGCCGGTTCGAGAATGCCGGCACCATGTCGATGTCCGGCTCAGGGAATCTTTCGATCGGCGGGACGCCTGCCGGCGTCTTCGACAACCAGCTGGGCGGCTCCTTCGACATGCAGGCCCCCCTCGGCGAAATCGTCTTCGCGGGAGGGGGGGCGTCGTTCACGAATGCGGGGACGTACGTCAAGTCAGCCGCCGGTATCAACCAGATCCAGGCCGACTTCAGCAACACCGGCATACTCGACGTCGCGGTCGACACACTCCGGTTCACCGCCGGGTTCACCCATGCGTCGACCGCTGTACTCCAGGGCGGCGGCACGCTCGACGTGAGCGGCGCGTCCGGCGTAACGCTCGACGGCGCGATCAATCCGGGAACCTCGCCCGGCGTCCTGTCGATCACCGGCGCCGCCCCGCTGTCGGCCACGACCGTGGTCACCATCGAGTTGGGTGGGACAACCGCGGGCACGGGCTACGACCAACTCGACATCAGCGCTGCCGCGACGCTCGGCGGGACCCTCGTCGTCGATACGGTGTCACCCTTCGTGCCGGCACCCGGCGATCGCTTTGCGATTCTGTTGTTCAACTCGCGCACCGCCGATTTCGCGTCGGTGACCCTGCCGTCGCTGCCCGGCTTGCTCGTCGACACCGCCACCGTGGTCACCGGCGGCGAGGACACCCTGTTCGTCACCATCGCCAGCCTCGGTCCGCCGGGCACCGACGTGATCTGGTTCGGTGCTACCGACGGCGACTGGGATAACCCGACCAACTGGAGTACCGGGGTCGTCCCGACGTCCGGCGATGACGTGTTCATCGTCGCCGGGACGCCGAATGCCCCGACCACGAGCGGGAACGCGTTCACCAACTTCCTCGTGCTCGACACCGGCGCGTCGGTCAGTGTGACCGCCGGGGATACGATTTTCGTGGCGAGCGATCTGGACGCCGGCTACACGTCCATCGACGGAGGCGGCGTGGTTTCCCTCACCGGTGCCGCGGGCAACGTGAGCGGCGCCGTGCCGAGTCTCCGCGTGACCGGTGGTGCGTACACGATGACCGACAGTCTGCTCACGAGTGGCGATGTCGTGATCACCGGGACGGGCGCGGCACTCGCCGTGAACGGACACGTCCTCGACATTCAGGGGAATCTCGTCGTGGGCCCGCCGGTGACCGGCGCCACCGGCCAGCTCATCATGACCAACGCGGCCGACAGCGTGGTGGTGCGCGGAGACGCCACCTTCCAGGGCGACGCGACCGGTGCGACGATGACCGCGGGCGCGCTGGACATCAAGGGCCACTTCGCGCAGGTCACGCGCGGCGCGGTCGACAACAACTTCACCCCGGCGGGCGGGCACACCACGATCTTCAGCGATTCGACCGACGCCGCGCCCGCCCAGACGATCGCGTTCGACGGGCCGGGCACGTCGTTCTTCAACCACGTCCGGGTGGTCAACGCGTCCGGGAACGGCGTGAGCCTGTCAACCACCGTGGCGGCGCTCGGAAGCTTCACGACCGACGCCACCGCACCCGTCAGCGGCACGGCGCTCATCCTGACGGGTGACGCGACCTTCGACGGCGACGTCACCCTCACTGCCCTGACACTCGGCGGCGCGCTCAGCTCGGCGAACACGTACGCGGTCACCACCACGACGTTCGTCGGCGCCGGTCAGACGATCCCGGCAGGCCTCGACTATGCGAACATCGTCGTGGCCGGCACGGGGGCGACCCTCGAGGGCCCGACCACCGCCACGGCGGCCGTCACCGTGTCCGGCGGACTGACCGTCGGCCCCGATACGCTGAGCGTCGGCACGTCGTTCCAGACGGCGGGGGCCGGCACCGTCACGATGGACGACCCGGCGGCACTGATCGACGTGACCGGCCTGGTCATCTTCAGCGGCGGCAGTACCGACGGCTTGCTCACGGACGGTACGCTCCGGATCGGCGACGACTTTACCCAGATCAACACCACGTCAGGTGCGAGCTTCGCGGCGTCTGGAACCCACGTGACCCGGTTCGTCAACGCCGGAGCCGGGGCAAACGCCATCGCCTTCACGACGCCGGGAGCGACAGCCGATTCGTCGCATTTCGCGAACGTCGAGTTCGCCAACGATACCGCACTGGCCACAAACACGAGTCTCAACAGCCAGGTGAACGTGTTGGGGAACCTCACCGCCATCGGAGGCGCGCAGGTCGCCGGACTCGGCAACACGTTCGTGACCGGCGACGTCACCGTGACCGGTGGGGCCACCGCCCTTGAGCCCACGGCGGCGGTGTGGATCGGTGGGACGCTCACGTCAACCGGCACCTTCAGTCCGGCCACGACCGTCTTCAACGGGACGGGACAGTCGATCCCGAGCGGCACGGCGTACGGCTACCAGGCCATCGCGATTCGGGGGACCGCGTCGTTTGCGGCCGCCGACACGATTCCCGGCTCGCTGACGGTGGGCGCCGGCGGCAACTTGGACATCAACGGCGTGTTGGTGCAGGCGGCGACCTTCCTCACGCAGTTGACCGGCGTGTTGACGATGGACGCCGCCACCGACTCGCTGGTCGTCACCGGCAACGCCACCTTCGACGGCGGCAGCACCGACGGGCTGCTGAGCGCCGGCACGCTGCTCGTCGGCGGCGATCTGTCCCAGACAAGCACGAACTCCGCCTCCAGCTTCAGGGCGAGCGGCACGCACCTGACGGTCCTCGACGGCGCGGCCCCGCAGACCGTCACGTTCGACGCGCCGAGCGCCGGCGAGTCGCGCTTCCAGGACCTCGACGTTACGAACACGTCGTCGGTGGCCTTCGCGTCGACCGGACATGTCGAGGGCGCGATGGACGTCTCGTCGTCGATCGCGGTGAGCGGCAGCGACTCGCTGCGCGTCATGGGTGCTGGCGGCTTGACGACCGCGGTCGGCGGAAGCCTCACCGTCCCGGTACTCGAAACCCGCGGCGCCCTCGCGATCGGCGGGACGCTCACGGTGGATACGGCCGTGTTCTCGGGGGCCGCGCAGACGATACCGGACATCCCGTGGGTCCACGTGTTCGTGGAGAACACGGGCATTCCCGCGCACGCCAGCGGCGCTGACTCGCTCAACATCAGCGGTGACCTGGTGGTACGCGGTGCCGGCACCGATTTTAATGCGGGCCTCCTGCGTCACGCGGTCGGCGGCAACCTCGTGATCGGGCCGTCGGGCGGTGGTGAGGGATCGATCATCATGACGACGGCGCCCAGCGGTATCGACGTGGGCGGCAACGCCACGTTCCAGGGCAGCTCCACAGGGAGCAACCTCAGTAACGGCACGTTCCGCGTTTCCGGGAACATTACGCAGCTCAACGTCGGGCCGGTGGACGACAACTTCCGGCCGACCGGCACCAACACGGTGGTGCTGAACGGCGTCGGCCCCGGTGGACAGACTGTTTCGTTCGCGGGGTCGGCAGGTGCGGCATCCGGATTCCAGTTCCTCCAGGTGGTCTACAATCATCCAGACGCGCTCGGCGTCACGTTCCTGACACCGGCCCAGGTGGATGGGGATCTGACCACCACGAACCCGGGGGCGACGGTCAACGGGGATACGCTTCGGGTCCTGGGCGACGTGTCGCTGGCCGCGACCCCCACCCTGACGCACTTGACCATCGGTGGTGCGCTCGCGAATACGGCGGGCTATTCGGTGGGGACGACAGTGTTCGACGGCGCGAGCCAGGCGATTCCCAGTGGCCCGTCGTTCGACTACGACTCGGTGACGATTCTGGGATCGGCGTCGTTCGATGCCGCCGCCGAGGATACCGTGACCGCGTTGGTGGTCGGCGACGGCGGCAATCTGGACATCAACACCGCCTTCGTGCAAGCCGCGACGTTCGCAACGCAGGGGACCGGCGTGCTCACCATGAACGACGCCGCGGATACGCTCTGGGTCACCGGCGCCACCACGTTCGACGGCGGCTCGACGGCGGGTCGGTTAACAGCCGGCCGACTGATCCTCTGGGGAGGCTTCACGCAGACGAACACCAACTCGGACTCGAGCTTTTACGCAACCGGCACGCACATCACGGAATTCGCCAACGGCACCGACGTCACGCTGACCTTCGCGAGCGCCGGCGCGCTCGGATCGCGCTTCGCCGACCTCACCGTGCGCGCCGCCAACGCCCGCGTCAGCGTCAACTCGGACGCGCTCGTCACGGGCGACCTCCGCATCGATGACAGCAACGAGGAGGCCTCCACGCTCGACGGCGCCGGGACCCTCACGATCGACGGCGACCTCACGCTGTTCAGAAGTGACTTCGACGCGGTGATCAGCGTCGACACGGTTCGGCTCGGCGGTGCGCTGAGCGTGAGCAACGGCGAGACGGTTGCGCCAACGACCATGGAGTTCTTCGGCACGACCTTACAGAGCCTGCCTGACCCCACGGTGTTCTCGGGACAAGGGTTTGGACCGACGAATCTGCTCGTGACCGGCGATTCGGTGGTACTCGGCGGCGATCTGGCGCTCGCCGGCAGCGCCGAAATCGCGGGCACCGGTCTGCTCGACCTCAACGGCGTCAATCTCATCGTCGGCGGGACCTTCACTACCGCCGGCAGCGGCCGGCTCGAAATGACCACCGGCGGCGACAGCCTCGACGTGACCGGCGCCATCACGTTCGACGGCGGGAGTACCGACGGGAAACTCACGGCCGGTGCCATCGTCGCGCGGGGGGACTTCAGCCAGGGCGGCACGACGTCCAATACCAGCTTCGCGCCGTCCGGATCCCTCGCGACGCGGTTCTCCGGCACAGGCGCCCAGGCCGTGGTCTTCGCCACGCCGGATTCGTCGAGTTCCGGATCGCATTTCGTGACCCTCGAGCTGCGTAATACCTCCGCAAGCGGCATCACCCTGAACTCGGCCGTGTTCGTGAACGGGGCGCTCGTCGACACCGTTGGCGGCGCCACGACGCTGCACGGCAACGGGACGGTGCTGACCATACGCGGCACCAACATCGGCGGCGTCACGTTCGACAATCTGCCGGTGGCCATCGCGGAGGGCGCCGCCTGGACGGCGTTCGACGACATCACGTTCACCAACATGGCGGCCACCGCCATCCAGCTCGACGTGATTCGGAACGGCGGGAGCGGCGGGGACATCGGATTGCCGAGCGGAATTGTCTTCGATGCCACGAACATCAATCAGGGCGCGGGTGGCCGCTATCTGCGCGCGGACAACGCGAACGACACCGGGACACTCGTCATCAACGTCTTCAACCCGACGCCCCTCACGGCCTCCGAGGGCACCGATTACGATGAAGTGGAGACGGGCGCGACGGAGGTGACGATCAATTGGGATGCGTAGGCGAGGAGATCTTCCTTGCAGCGGCGCGGGTGACACGTCACCTTTACGCGTGCCATCGGGCACGCGCCTCACACGGTAGCCACGGATCGTTAGGATGACCATGACGTCTCTACGGCAAAGCCTCGGACTCGGAGCCGTTGCGATCACCTCGGTCGCGCTGCTCGTCGCGAGTTGTTCCGACGAGGCGGCGGGCCCCAACGCTCCGCTCATCGGCCGCTTCAGCGTCGCGCCGACGTTCGCATCGTCCGCCGCGGCATTGATCGACCTCGACCGCGCGCGCTTCCTGTTGATCCGCAATGCCGATAGCAGCGTCGCCAGAGACACGACGATCGGTATCGGTGCCGACGCCGATACCGTCGCACTGTCACTCACCGTACCGGTGCTGACCCCCGGTGAGACCTTCTCGCTGTTCCTGTACCTGATCACGCCGGACGGCGATACCGCGTTCAGCGCGGGACCGGTCGAGGTCAGCCCGCAGACATCCGGCGAACCGCCCAGCATCCCCGTGGAACTCGTCTACACCGGCGTGGGCGCCGACGCGGTCGAGATCGTGATCGTGGAGTCGCTGGCCACCGTCCTGGCCGGAGACACGATTCTGCTCGTCGCCGAGGCGCTCGACAGCGCCGGCGAGCCGATCGCAGGAACGCCGATTGCCTGGCAATCGCTCAACCCGGGCCGCGCGACCGTGCTCGACCCCACCGAGGGCCGGGTCGTGGTGGGCGACCAGCGCGGCGACGCCCGCATCGAGGCGAGCCTGCTCACCGGGCCCACGGACACGGCCACCATCACGATCACCCTGCCCCCCAACGACATCGTGGCGCTGGCCGGCTCGGACCAGACCGGCGCGATCAACACCGCCCTGCCCCAGCAACTCGTCGCGCGCGTCATCGCCGCCGACGGCCAGGGCATTCCGAACGTCTGGGTACGATTCACCGTGGCCACCGGCGGCGGCTCGGTGTCGGCTGATTCCGTACTCGCCGACAGCACCGGCCGCGCACGAGTGACCTGGACCCTCGGTCCCAATGTCGGCAGCCAGAGTGTCGAGGCGCGCACGCCGGTGCTGCCCGGCGACGTGGCGATGTTCACCGCCACCGGCACCTCGACCGGGCCGGGAACGGTCACGATCTCGGCCGGCGACAATCAGGCCGGCCTGGTCGGCACGACGCTGCCGACGCCACCGGCGGTGCTCGTGCAGGACGCCCAGGGTAATCCGGTCAGCGGCGCGACGGTGACCTTTGTCGCCTCGAGCGGGGGCGGATCGGTCGCGGGCGCCACGCAGACGACCAATGGGTCCGGGATTGCCACGGTCGGCGGGTGGACGCTTGGACCGGCGGTGGGGACCAATACGCTCACCGCGACGGTCGACACCTTGGGTCCGGTGGTGTTCACCGCCCTGGCCACCGGCCCCAACGGCGCGTTCTCCATGAGCATTGCGGCCGGCAACGGGCAGAGCGCGACCGTGGCGAGCGCGCTGCCGATCGCGCCGGCCGTTACCGTCCTCGACACCGCCGGCAATCCGGCCGCGGGCGTCATGGTGGCGTTTGCCGTGACCGGCGGGGGCGGATCGATCACCGGCGACACGGCGACCACCGACGCGCAGGGCATCGCCGCGGTCGGGAGCTGGACCCTGGGACCATCGGTCGGCGCCAATACGCTGTCGGCGACGGTGCTGGGCCTGCCCACGGTGGCGTTCACCGCCACCGGTACGGTGGGCGCGCCCGCGACGGTCACGATCGCCGGCGGCAACAACCAATCCGATACCGCCGGCTTCGCCCTGCCCGTCCCGCTGGTCGTCGAGGTGGTGGACAGCAGCGGCAATCCGGTACCGGGCGTCATGGTCGATTGGACCGCGCTCCAAGGATCCGTCAGCGCGTCACCGACGCTCACCGACGCGGCGGGCCGCGCGCAAACCACGTGGACCCTCGGCGTGAACGCCGTCGACCAGACGCTCACCGCGTCCGTCGCCGGCCTCACACCGGTCGTGTTCAACGCGACCGCCATCTTCGCCAACCCGTCGATCCTGTTGGCGCTCTCCGGCACGACGCGCATTCCCGCCGGCGGCAGCGCCATGCTGGACGTGACGCTCACGGCGCCGGCCCCGACGGGCGGCATCATCGTCACCATCACCAGCGACAACCCGGCCATCGCGGCGATTCAGAGCCCCGGCACGGTCACGATCCCCGAGACCGGCACCACGGCGCAGATCGGCGTCGACGGCGTCGGCGGCGGGCCGACGACGCTCCGCGCCACCGCCACGGGATATATCGATGGAGCGGCGGGCGTGATCGTCTCGGTGCAGGTGCTGAGTCTGCCGGCCACCCTCAACGTGCCGTTCGGCAGCACCGCGTCGATGCCGGTCCAGATTTCCACCCCGGCCCCGACCGGCGGGGTAGCGGTCACGTTGATCAGTACCGATCCCGCGCTGGTCGAGGTGCTGACGCCTACCGTCACGATCCCCGAAGGGCAATCGACCGCCAACGGGACGGTCTCCGGTGTGTTCCCCGGCTCGGCCACGGTCACGGGCACCACCACCGACTTCGGCACGGCCCAATCCGTGGTCACGACGACCGCCAACCTCAACATCGTCCAGGGGACGCAGACCATCAACGCGACGTTCGGCGGAACGGTCAACGTCCGCTTGGAAAGCGGCGGTAGCGCGATTCCCGCCCCCGCCCCCGGCATCACCGTGACCATGGTGACCACGGACCCGACCTGCCTGGTGGCAACTTCGCCGGTCACGATCCCGACCGGGTTGGTGGACACGCTGGTGTCGTTCCAGTACGGCGGCTCGGCCACACTGCGGTGCACGACCTACCTCAAGGCGACGGCCCCCAACATCGTGCCGGACTCGATCCTGGTGAACGTGGATCCGGCTCCCGGCATCAACGTGTCGGGCACGACCGTTGGCGCCGGCCTGCAGCGCTCCTGGTCGGGCTCACTCGCCGCGTCGAATCACGGCGGTGTCGGCGTCGTCATCCGCAGCGAAGACCCGAGCGTCGCGCTCGTGTCTCCCAACGCCACTACGGCGGGCACCGACTCGATCATCATCCCGCTGGCGAACGGAGTCACGTCATTCGGCTACTACGTCCAGGGCGTGGAGGGCATAGCGGACACCGGCACGGCCAGCGTGACGTTTACCTACTCCGCCGCCGGATTCACCACGGCGACCTCCACGAAGACCATCCTCCGCCCCGCGGTCGACCTGGCGGGCGTCATCGGGGCCACGACGAGCCTGTCGCCCAGCGATGCGTTCCAGGCGCGGATCGGGATCCCGAACGCGACCAACGCGTTCCTCACCGAACTGCAAGCCATCCGGATCGGCGGCACGCCGGTGACGGTCACGATGGTGCTGGCCGACTCGGCCGTCGCGCAGCTCGTCACGAGTGGCGACACGGCCGGAACGATTGCGCTGCAGATCAACGCCGGGCAACTCGCCACACCGAGCTCGGTGGCGTCCGGCGGTGTCGCCGTCGATCCGCTCGCCGCGGGGACAACCAGTGTGTCTGCCACGATCCCGGGATGGGTGGTGCCGCCGAGCGCGACCGCCGCCGTCACCATCACGGCACCGGGCATCAATACGTCCGGGGTCACGGTGGGCGCCGGCCTCCAGCGCTCCTGGTCGGGCGGGCTGGGCGCGTCGAATCACGGCGGCGTGGATCTGGTGATCCGCAGCGAGGATCCCACGATCGCGCTGATCTCACCCAACGGCACGACGGCCGGAAGCGATTCCATCATCGTGTCGATCGCCGATGGAGCCACCGGGTTCAGCTATTACGTTCACGGGATGGAAGGCGTGGCGGACACCGGCAACGCGAGTGTGACCTTCACCTACCTTGCGCCGGGCTTCACGACTGCCACGGCGACCAAGACGATCGTCCAGCCGGCGCTCGATCTTTCCGGGGTGATCACGACCACCACCACGCTCACGCCCGACGACCCGTTCCAGGTGCGCATCGGCATTCCGAACGCTGCCAACACGTTCCTCAACGAACTGCAGGCAATTCGCATCGGTGGGACGCCCGTCGTGGCGACGGTCATCGTAAGCGATTCGGCCGTCGGCCGGCTCGTCACTAGCACCGACACGGCCGGCACGATCACGCTCCAACTCGATCCCGGCCAGCTCGCGACCCCGGGTTCGGTCGCCGCGGGCGGCGTGGCCCTGGAACCGCTCACCCAGGGTCCGACCACCGTCTCCGCCTCGATTCCGGGGTTCCGGACGCCTCCCCCGGCGGCTGTGACGGTGAACGTCACCGCACCGGGCATCAACGCCTCGAGCCTCACCGTCGGCGCGGGCTTGCAGCGCTCGTGGTCCGGCTCGTTGGGCGCCTCGAACCATGGTGGGGTCGACGTCGTGATCCGGAGCGAAAACCCGAGCGCCGCCCTGGTCTCACCCAACGCCACGACACCCGGCGACGACTCGATCGTGGTTTCGCTGGCGGACGGATTCACCAGCTTCGGCTACCACGTGCAGGGCGTGGAAGGTATTGCCGACACGGGCAACGCGCCGGTCACGTTCACCTATCTCGCCACCGGATTCACCACCGCGACCTCGACAAAAACGGTCATCCAGCCGGCACTGGACCTTGCCGGCGTGAATCTCACCACGACGACCTTGTCACCGGCCGACCCGTTCGTGGTCCGGATCGGTATTCCGAACGCCGGGCAGAACTTCCTTCAGGAGCTTCAGGCCGTCCGCGCCGGCGGCGTATCGGTAACCGCCACCGTGACGGTCGGTACGCCGGCGGTCGCGCAGTTGATGACGACGGAGTTTACCGGCTCGTCGCTCAACTTCCAGATCGATCCCGGCCAGCTCACGACGCCGGGCAGCGTCGCGGCCGGCGGCGTGGCACTCGATCCGCTCACCGCGGGGAGTACCACGGTCACAGCATCGATTCCGGGCTTCGTCTCCCCACCCAGCGCCACGGTGACCGTGAATGTCAGCGCCCCCGGCATCAACATGAGTCCTGTCACGGTCGGGTCGGGGCTACAGCGCAGCTGGTCCGGCTCACTCGGGGCGTCGAACCATGGCGGCGTGGACGTGGTGATCAAGAGTTCGGCTCCGGGTGTCGCGCTGGTGTCGCCCAATACCACCGCGGCCGGGACCGATTCGATCATCGTGCCGGTCGCTGACGGAACCGTCACCTTCAGCTATTTCGTCCAGGGGGTAGAGGGCCAAACGGGCACCGTGACGTTCAGTGCCACCGCCAGCGGCTTCACGGACGGGAGCACCACCAAGACCATCGTGCAACCGGCCATGGACCTCTCCGGGCTGTTGACGGCGATGACGACATTGAATCCCTCGGATGCCTTCCAGGTCCGGATCGGAATCCCGAACGCCGCGCAGACCTTCCTCCAGGAATTGCAGGCTGTGCGGGCCGGCGGGGCGCCTCTGGCGGCGACGGTGGTGGTCGGGACGCCCGCGGTGGGGCAATTGGTGACGACGGCTGACACCGGGTCCTCGCTCGATCTCCAGATCGACCCCGGCCAGTTTGCGACACCGGGCTCCGTCGCGGCCGGCGGTGTGGCGTTCGATCCGCTCACGACCGGCACCACAACGGTGTCTGGAACGATCCCCGGATACGTCGTCCTGCCGACCGCCACGGTCTCGGTAACCGTCTCCACACCCAACATCATCGTGAACCCGGCGACGGCTGGCGCCGGTCTCCAGCGCAGTTGGTCCGGCGCGCTTGGCGCATCCGGTCACGGCGGCGTGACCGTCACGATCACGAGCGACGACCCGAGCGTCGCGCTGGTTTCTCCCGACGCGGCGACCGCGGGAACCGCCCAAATCATGGTCACCGTTCCAGACGGAAACACCGGATTCACCTTCTTCGTCCAGGGGGTCGAGGGCCAGGCCGGCGCGGCGACGTTCACCGCCACCGCGCCCGGATTCAACGACGGGAACGCCGTCATGACCGTCGTCCAGCCGGCCTTTGATATCAGCGGACTGGGCACGAACCCGTCCGCCGCTGGCACGGATGACCCGTTCACGGTTCGCGTGGGCCTGCCGAACGCGACCAATGCGTTCCTGAGCGAAACGCAGGCGGTTCGGGCGGGGGCACCCGGCCCGCTCACGGCCACCGTTTCGAGTAGCGACGGGGCGGTCGGGCAGCTCGTGACCACGGCGCTCACCGGCGATGTCGTTACGGTGACCATCGCGGTGGGGTCTGCTTCGTCGCCAACCAGCGTGGCGACGGGTGGGGTGGCGTTCGACCCGCTCACCGCGGGGCCGACGACGGTGAGTGCCGTGATTGGGGGGTTCGTCGCGCTACCCACGGCAGCGGTCACAGTGACCGTAGCCCCATGAAGGATCGCCCTGTTGCGTTCTGCCACGCTTGCGCGGCCGGCGTAGTGTTTTAGGTTCATCGACGTCCAATTACCATGGAGACCACCGTGCGCCACACCTCGTTTCTCCCGCTGACCCTTGTCGTTTGCGGCCTCTCGGTCGCGGCCTGCGGTGATAGCACCCCCACCGGCACGAATTCCGGTGATCCGCTCACCAATGATGAGATCAGCGCCATCTTCGCATCGCCGATCGGCGCTCTGATCGGCGAGGTCCTCGACTTCGAGGGCGCCGCGGCATCGCTACGTGCGCCGGTCGATGACGCCGCCGTGTCGTTGTCGAGCGCCGCCGAAACGTTCTCACGTACCTTGACCTGCACCAGTGGCGGCAGCGTGAGCGCCTCTGGTGACGTCACCACATCCGAGACGTCGGTGTCGGTCGACGTGACCGAGAGCATCAACGGCTGTGTCGTCACGGCGGGGACCGAGCAGATCACCGTGAACGGCGACCCCAACGTCAAGATCGTCGCCACCGGCACCTTCACGGCCACGGGCGGCTCCGTGAGCGTGGACATCGACGGCGGAATACGCTACACGAGCGGCAACCGCAGCGGCTCATGCGCCGTCGACGTGCACCTCGCGCTGGCGCTGAGCACGACCGGCGAGAGCGAGACCGTTACCGGGACGCTCTGCGGGGTGGCGGCTGACCTGATCGAGTTCGATGATGACGTCGATAATAGCCTGACGACCGCCGAGCTGTCCGCGATATTCGATTCCGAGGTGTTCGGCTTGATGGCCGGGGTCGTGTTTACCGGCGACACCACGGTCTCGGCCCCACCATCGGCAAGCAATATCCTCCGGTTCGTCTCGCTCGCGCCGATCGAGATCGACGAGTCGTTCAGCGACTCCCAGGCGTGCAGTGGCGGTGGCAGCAGCTCCGCCACCGTAAGCCTCGTCGGGTCGTTCGACGATCAGACCTTCGATGGAAGCCTCAACCTCACGGGAACCCAGACGTTCAGCGCGTGCGCCTTCACGACTCCCGGCGCCACGGTGACCGTGAACGGCGACCCCAACCTTACGATGGCGGGCACGTTCGTGGTGTCGAACAGCGGCCAGAGCCTCATCTTCACGTTGGACTTCACCGGTGGATTCACCTATACCACCAGCAATGACCGGGCGGAAAGCTGCGACGTGAGCGTCCATGTCAGCGCCAGCGCGGACCCGAGCACCGGCGACATTACCGATACGATCACCGGCACGTTCTGCGGCCGCAACGTGTCCGAACTGAGTTCATAGGTTGACCGAAAAGAAGTGACCATCAAACCCGAAGCAAGGAGCAATGTGTGAAGAACAGGTTCCGTAGCATTCCGTCGTTGGTTGCAGGAGCTGCCATCGTGCTTACCGGGGCCTGTGGCGACAGCACTGGTCCCGGCGGAAGCGACTCAGGCGACCCGTTGACCGCCGCGGAGGCACAGGAAGTTTCCACTGAAGTGCTTACTCTGCTGTCTACTACGGCCTTCAGCGGTGTCGGGACGTCCGAGGCGGTTCAGCTCACTGACCTCCCGGGCATCCGGTTCAGTGTCTCGGCCGCCCCGATCGAGACCAAAACCGCGAGTTGCGAAGGCGGCGGGACTGTTTCCGTCTCGGGCGAGGTGAGCCTCGGCTCGAACAGCGCGACGTTCGACCTCACCGAGACGATCACCAACTGTGTCGTCCAGGGCTCGACCAGCACCTTCACCGTCAACGGTGATCCGAATGTGAACCTGTCCGGATCGATGAGCAGCAGTGGGGAAACGTTCACGATCGATTGGAAGATGCGAGGCGGGTTCAAGTATACGTCAGGCGGCAGTCGAACGGGTTCCTGCTCGGTGAGCGTTGATATCAAGGGAACGGTGGACCTCAACAACCTCACCAATCCCAATGCGATCACGGTCTCGGGCAGCGTGTGCGGTCAGAGCATTACGACTCTCGGCTAGACCGGATCACGCTTGAATCGAAAGCGCCGCGGGCTTCGGCCCGCGGCGTTCTTCGTTCGGGACTAGACGGCGGCGAGCGCCTGCTCCAGGTCGGCCACCGTGTCCTCGTAGTGCTCCACCCCCACCGACAGCCGGATCAAGCCCGACGTGATCCCCATGCGCTCCCGCTCCGCGGGCGCAATGTCGGCGTGGGTCATGCTGGCGGGGTGCTCGGCGAGCGATTCGGTGCCCCCCAGACTCACGGCGAGCTTCACCAGCTGGAGTGCATTGAGAAAACGGAACGCACCCGCCTCCCCACCTTCCACGTCGAACGCGATCAACGAGCCGGGCGCCACACACTGCTTGCGATAGATCGCGAACATCGGATCCTGCTCCGCCAGCAAGCCCAGGTAGTGCACCGCGCGAACCTTGGCGTGCGTGTTGAGGAAGTCGGCCACGTAGCGCGCGTTCTTCATCATCGCCGTCATGCGCATCTTGAGCGTCTCGAGACTCCGCAGCAGCAACCAACCCGTCCACGGCCCGGCCATCGTCCCCATGAACGTGCGCAGCGCCCTCACCGGCGCCATCGCCTCCGCCGTTCCCAGGCAGGCGCCGGCGACGACGTCGCTGTGCCCGCCGATGAACTTGGTCGCCGAGTAGAGCACCAGGTCGGCCCCGTGTTGCAGCGGGTGTTGCCACAGCGGGCCAAGGAACGTGTTGTCGACCATCACCACCGGGGTCGTCCCGTCCCGCGCCAGCGTGCGCGCGAACGCGACGGTGTCCTCGATATCGATCAGCGCGTTGGTCGGATTGGCGGGGGTCTCGAGATACACCACCGGCACGCGCCGGTCCCCGACGCGGGCACGCACATCATCAGCGATCTCATCCATTGCCGCGCCGGCCGGGAACCCCACCGCCGTGATGTCGAATTCAGGCAGGAACGTCGTGATGAAGTGTTCGCTACCTCCGTAGATCGGCTCGCTGAACACGATCGCGTCACCAGGACGGAGATACGCCCACAGCGCCGTCGCGATCGCCGCCATCCCGCTCTCGAACACGGCGCCGGCGGCGGCGCCGTCCCAGAGGCACAAGCGATCCTCGAGAATTTCCAGGTCGGGGTTGTTGAGCCGCGAATAGATCAATCCGGGCTCTTCACTCGGGCCCTGTTCGCGAAGGCCGTAGGCCACCTCGAAGAACGCTTTTCCCGCTTCAGCGGTCGGGAAGACGAAGGTCGACGTCTGGAAGATCGGGCATTTCACGGCACCCTCGGAGAGCGCCGGATCATAGCCATATCCCATCATGAGGCTCTCGGGACGCAGCGCCTTGGTACCGATATGGGTCTGTTTGTGTTTCGTCACGCGACTACCCTCGATGAAATGCCTGTCGTGAGAGTGCCCCCGCCCGCCGGCCGGGGCAAGCGTACGCGGCGTCTCTGAAGGATAATTCACGTGGCCGGCCACCAACCGTTCATCCGACTGATCCTATCTCATTAGGCCATGACAACCGCTCCCGCCCCACAGGCCCCGCTCTGGCGCACCGCGCAGGTCACCGGCGTGATGCTCGCCGCCGTATTGCTTGTGGGGCTGATCTGGTGGCCGAAGCCCTCGCTCGATCTGTTGTGGAACATCGTGATCCCGTTGGTTCCCGCCTCGCTACTGGTGACACCGCGACTGTGGCGTAACGTGTGTCCGCTGGCAACGCTGAACATGCTGCTCAACCGCCCGGGCGGGCGAACGCTGACCGGCGGCGCACTCCGGATCGCCGGAGCGGGAGGGATCGTGTTGTTGCTCATGCTCGTCCCCGCCCGGCGGTTTCTCTTCAACACGAACGGACTCGCGCTCGCGGTGACGATCGGCGCCGTGTTGCTGGTCGCCGTCGTCATGGGACTTCGGTTCGACGCCAAAGCCGGGTTCTGCAATGCATTCTGCCCCGTGCTCCCGGTCGAGCGCCTGTACGGCCAGGCGCCGCTGGCGCACCTCTCCAATCCGCGCTGCGTCCCCTGCACCCACTGTACGTCGCACGGCTGCATCGACCTCGTGCCACGCAAGTCGATCGCGCACACCGTCTACGTGAGGGGCAACGGTGCCGGTACCGGCTGGCTCGCCACACCGTTCGGCCTGTTCGCCGCGGCATTCCCCGGATTCGTCGTTGGCTACTTCACGACCGCCGATGCCGCGCTCGCGCAGGCGGGCGCCGTGTATCTCCACGTCGGGGTCTGGTCGGGAGCCAGTCTGGCACTGGTGGGGCTGTTGACGCTGGCTTTGCAAGTCCCGCTCGCCAAGGCCGCGCCGGTGCTCGGCGCGACCGCCGTCACGCTCTACTACTGGTACGCGGGCCCCTCGCTGGCGGACGCGCTCCACTTGGGCGCCCTCGGTGGGCATGTGCTGCGGGGCGCCGCCGGCATCCTCGTGCTCTCCTGGCTGCTCCGGCACGTCCGTGGGTCGTAGGTCGGCGGGTCGATCGGGAACCCGGGAAGGCGTGCCGGCGTTTCGAGAAGGAGTTCAACACCGACTAGATCGCAGGTGAGGACGGGGTCAACCGTCCCAACCAGGAGCAGCGATAATGGCACACGTACGAATCCCCTGTCAGTTCTGCGGGACGGTGAACGCCGTGGACGCGGCGCGGCATGGTGACGGTCCCAAATGCGCGAGCTGCGGCAAGCCGTTTCTGCTGGACCGGCCCATCAAGGTGAGCGAGGAGCAGTTCGACGACACGGTGCTCAAGTCCGGGATCCCGGTGCTCGTCGACTTCTACGCCGACTGGTGCGGGCCGTGCCGCATGATGGCCCCGGCACTCGATGAGATTGCCCGCGCCGAAGCCGGGAACCTGTTGGTGGTGAAGGTGGACACCGACCGGTCGCCCGCGCTGAGCGCCCGCTACGGGATCCGCTCGATACCGTTCTTTGGGCGGTTCGAGAACGGCCAACTCACGAAGACGGCCGTCGGGGCTGTCGGCCGGGAAGGACTTGCCGAATTGGCCGGCCAACCCGTCGGGCGTTAGGCACGAACCGACGCACGACCTGCCGATCTCAAGAGCCGCCGACCAACGACCCATCGGCGATGACTTCCTCCATGGCGCCCAGGAACACGTCGACGTCGCGTAGCGTCGTGTAGACGTTCGGCGTCACGCGGATGCCGCGGCACGCCTCGTGGTTGATCGGCGTGACGATGATCCGCTTCGTCTGCCACAGGTGATTCGTCAGCGCGCCCGGATCGACCCCGTCGATCCCGACGTTGGCCAGACCGCACGCCTGGGCTGGATCGAAACTCGTGTGCAGTTGTACCCCTGGACGCCCCTCGAGGGCGCGCATCCACCGGTCGCGCAAGAACCGCAGGCGCGCGGCCTTGCGCGCGCCGCCAATCCCGCGGTGGAAGGCCAGCGCCTCCGCGATGGCATTGTGATTCGCGGCCGGGTGCGTGCCGATCTCCTCGAACTTGCGAATGTCCCCATCCATCGACTCGGCCGCCGGCATCAACGGCCACACGCTCGCGATACGCTCTTTCCGCACGAACAGGAACCCCGTACCGATGGGGGCCAACAGCCACTTGTGCAGCGACGTGCCGTAGTAATCACATTCCAGATCGGCATACGTAAACGGAAAGTGCGCAAACGCATGCGCGCCGTCGACGATGGTCTGCACGCCGCGCGCGCGCGCCATCCGGCAGATCTCGCGGACGGGGAAGATCTGGCCCGAGAGATTGGTGATGTGACAGAAGTGCAACACCTTGGTTTTCGGTGTCAGCGCCCGCGCGAACATGTCGACCAGGTACTGCAGGCTGGGCGGCGGATCCGGGAACGACACGGTATTGATCACGATCCCCTCGCGGCGGGCGCGCTGATTCCAGGTCGTCAGCATGCGACCATAGTCCTGATCCGTCGTCAGCACTTCATCACCACGCTGCATCTCGATGCCGAGTTGGCAGATCTCGAGCGCCTCGCTCGCGTTGCGGGTGATCGCCATTTCCTCGACATCGCATCCGAACTCCGCGGCGAGTTCACGGCGAACGATCTCGACGTCCGGTTCCAGCAGCCGCCACATGTGATAGACCGGCGCCTGATTCGACAGCTCGAGATACCGTTCCATGGCCTGCAGGACCACCCGCGGACTTGGGCAGACGCCACCGTTGTTGAGGTTGATCAGGGTGCGATCGAGCGTGAACGCCTGCTGGATCTCCAGCCAGAAATCCTCATCCTCCGCCACGTCTTCCGCCGACCGCCCGTCGACGCGCGCCACCGTCTTCAGGACGCGCTGCACGCCGTCATTGCGCAGCGCGGGGATCGTTGCCGAAGCGGCCAGCACGGAACTCAGGAAATCTCGACGGGTGGCCATGGGTGCTATCCGGGTGGGAGTCAGAGCGAGAGTGCCGGTCGGGGCACCGACTGTCAAGTGACGGGGGGCCGTGGTTGCTTCAGCAGGAGAATCACACCACCAACCAACGCGATCGTCGCGAACGCAAACCATTGAATCGCGTACGACAGGTGCGGCCCGTTGTCGAGTACCGGGAGCTCGGCGGGGAGCAACCCCTCCGGCGCGTCAGGCGGATGATCCGACCGGACGAGCATGACCGGCATGAGCCGCGCCGGCCCATGCGCCGAATCGGGCCCGACGAAACCGACCATGCGGTCGAGCTGTACCAACACACCGCTGACGGACAGTGTGTCCTCCTCCCGGAACCGCGCCCGATCGACCGCGCGCCCGTCAGGCGAATAGACCCATCCGCGGTTGACCAGCACGCGACGGCCGTTCGCGAGGTCGAGCGGCGTGAGCAGGTACACGCCCGGCGCGCCGCGCCGCGTCCGGAGCGGCACGATGATTTCCTCCTCGTAGTCGGCCACGCCGCGGGCCGTCGCGCGACGATGCCGCAGGCTGTCAGCCGTCGTCGGGAGGCCGGCGAGACTGTCATGAAGCGCGAGGACCGGCGCCGCTCGGTGGGTTTCCCACACGGCATTGAGCGATCGCCGTTGTCCCAGCCGGTCGAGCTGCCACACCCCCAGGCGGGCGCAACCGGCCGCGACCACGACGCCGAGCACCAGCGGGAAGAACCGCGTCACGCCGCCGGCGCGCGTCCCACGATGACTTCAGGGTGAAGGTCGAGAAACAGGCCGGTCTCGACCACGCCGGGACGGTCGCGCAGCGCTCGCTGGAGCCCGTGGGGGTCCGTGATGCCGTCGGCAAACCGGCAATCGAGAATGTAGTGCCCTTCGTCGGACAGAAACGGCGTGTCACCGTCCATCCGCAGCGAGGGGACGCCGCCGAGCGCGCGCACGGCGGGCGCGTGTGCCTTGGCGGCGAAGGTGACGACTTCGACGGGAAGGGGAGAGCGGGTCCCGAGGCGCCGAACGAGCTTCGACTCGTCGACCACGATCACCATACGGGTGCTCGCGGTGGCCACGATCTTCTCGCGCAACAGCGCGCCGCCGAGACCCTTGATGAGCTGACCATCGGGATCGACTTCGTCGGCGCCGTCAATCGTGAGATCGATACGCGGCACCGACTCGATCGACGCGAGCGGGATGCCCAGAAGCAACGCCTGCTGCTCGGTGGTGCGCGACGTCGGGACCCCCACGACGTCGTGGAGCCCGCCCGCATCCAGCCGGCGCGCGATTTCCTCGACGACCAACACGGCGGTCGACCCCGTCCCGAGCCCGACGATCATGTCGGATTCCACGAAGTCCACCGCCCGGATGGCCGCGTCGCGCTTCGCCGCGAGGTGCGGATCGTACGTCATCCGGCGATCCCCCTGTACACCAGATCCCAGTCGGTTGCCGCGATAACCGGCCGCCTGCGCGCGATGAGCGCCTGGCGGTCGCCTTCGGCCTGCGCCATCAGCAGGTCCGCGAACCCGTACGCCGTGCCGGGAATGGGCAGGTCGCGCGCCGGCCGATCGCGCAGTTGCAGGAAATGGCCACGTGGCGGACCGCCCTTGTGGAACTGCCCGGTCGAATGCAGGTAGCGCGGCCCGTACGCGGTCGTCACGGTGGCGCCGGTGCGGGAATGCAGGTCGCGGGCGAGTCGATCGAGCCGGTCGTCCGTCGAGGGATCGGGCGGCACGAACGCGGTCACCGCAACATAGTCGTCGATGTCGATGGCACCGAGCCAGGCGTCCAGCGCGGTCCTGGTCAACTCGGCAACGGGCGGTCCGGGTTGCGCAAGCACCGCGTCCGTTCGGGACTTGCTCTCCGCGACGTTGGGCTGATCAAACGGATTCACGCCGAGCACGTGTCCGGCGACCGCGGTCGCGTACTCCCACCGGTAGAACGCGGCCGCGATGTCAAACCGGTCCGTCAGCTCGAGCGTGATAGTCGGCGGTGCATCCGGCGGCGCCTCCGTCGCGGTCTCGCCACACAGCACGACGGTCGCGTGCAGGACATGCGAACCGGCGGAGGTGCCCGCACCGGTCGCCGGGAGCATCCCCACGCCGTTCTTGCCTGTGCTCTCCGCGACGAGCTGCTCCAACCACAACCCCAGCGAGGCGATGCCGGCCGAGAGCGACAGCGACAACACGTACCGCCCGTGCCGTGCCGCTTCACCCAGGGTCACGCCCAGCGCCAGCGCGGAGGCGGGGTCGGACGCCATCACCCGGGCCCGGGCGAGCAGCTTGTGTACGTCGATGCCGATCAGCGCGGCAGGGACGAGACCAAACAGGGAAAGCGCCGAATACCGCCCGCCGACGTCGGGGGGATTGAGGAACACGCGTCGGAACCGCTTGGCCGTCGCGTCGAGGGCAAGCGGCGATCCGGGATCGGTGATGGCGACGAATTGCGCGCCGTTGCCGCCCGTGCGCTGCCAGAAATGGCGGAAAAAACTCGCCGTTTCGATCGTGCCACCACTCTTGGACGCGATCACGTAAAGCGCCCTCGGCCCGTCCGGTGCCGCGCCGACCGCCGCCGGATGGGTGGAGTCGAGCAGGTGCAACGCGGGAAAGCCCGCGCGCCGCCCGAAGGTGCGCCACAGGACCTCCGGCGCCAGGCTGGATCCGCCCATGCCGCACAGCACCACGTGGTCGAACGCCGCCCGGGCGTCCTCCGCGAAGGCAACGATCCCGTCCACCGCCGGACGCATCGTGTCGCCCAGCGCCAGCCACCCCAACCGATCCGCCACCTCGGGCGCAGCGGGATCGGCGGCCCAGACCGTCGGGTCGCGCCGCGCGATGCGATCGACGATCCGGTCGCGGGCACACTGCTCCCGACGAGCGAAGACCAACTCGGCGAGAGGGCCCAGGGGGTCGGGCATCAAGCGAGGAGCGCGGTGACGCGCCGGACCACTTCCTCCACCGTAAACCCGTACTCCGCGAACAGCCGTTCAGCCGGTGCCGACGCGCCAAATCGCTCGATCCCGAGCACGTCGCCTCGGTCCCCGACCCATCGAGCCCACGACTGGGGATGCGCCGCTTCGATGGCCAATCGCGTGCGGATCGCCGGCGGCAGCACCCGGTCGCGATAGGCCGTCGGCTGCTCGGCAAACAACTCGAGGCACGGCACGCTCACGACCCTGGCGGCAATGCCGGCGGCGTCGAGAGCCACTCTGGCCTCGCACGCCAGCGAGACCTCGGACCCGGTTGACAGGATGATCGCGTCCGGCGCCCTGGCCGCGTCGGCGAGGATGTACCCTCCACGCTCGAGACCCTCCACCGCACCCAGCGCGGCGCGATCGAGTGTGGGCACGTTCTGGCGGGTGAGGACGAGCGCCGTCGGCCCATCGCGCCGCTCCAGTGCCAGTTTCCACGCCAGCGCCGTCTCGACCGCATCGGCGGGTCGGACCACCCACAGGTTGGGGATCGCTCGGAGCGAGGGGAGCATCTCGACCGGCTGGTGGGTCGGACCATCCTCACCGAGGCCGATCGAATCGTGCGTAAAGACGTAGATCACCTGCCGGCGCATCATCGCCGCCAAGCGGATGGCGGGTCGCATGTAGTCGGAGAAGATGAGGAAGGTTCCGCCGTAGGGAATCACCCCGCCGTGCAGCGCCATGCCATTCATGATCCCGCCCATCGCATGCTCGCGCACGCCGAAACGCAGGTTGCGCCCCCGCCGATCGGTCGCGGAGAAATCACCCGCGTCATCGATCAGCGTGTTAGTGGATCCGGCCAGATCGGCCGATCCGCCAATCAGTTCCGGCACGCCCGGCGCCACCGCGTTGAGCACTATGCCGGAGGCCTTGCGGGTCGCCATCCCCTTCGGATCGGGCGTGAAGGTCGGCAGTGCGGCAGCCCATCCTTCCGGGAGGCGGCCGGCGAGACGCCGTTCCAGGGCGGCCGCCAGGTCGGGATACGCGTGGCGATACGACATCCATCGCTTGTCCCACACCGAGTGCATCGCCTCGCCCCGGTCGCGCGCCTTGCGCCACTCCGCCAGCGCATCGTCGGGGACGTGGAACGCGGCCTCCGTGGGCCATCCGAGGTTTTCCTTGGTGCGCCGGACCTCCTCCTCACCCAGCGCGGCGCCGTGCGATTCCGCCGTGTCCTGTTTGTTCGGGCTGCCATAGGCGATGTGCGTGCGCACGATGATCAGCGACGGGCGATCCGTCACCACCCGGGCCGCGACCACCGCGTCGTCGAGCGCCGCGAGATCGTTGCCGTCGTCGACGTACTCCACGTGCCAGCCGTACGCCTGGAACCGCAACGCGGTGTCGTCACTGAAGGCCAGCGCGGTGTCGCCCTCGATCGTGATCCGATTGTCGTCGTAGAAACCGATCAGCTTGCCGAGCCTGAGATGGCCCGCCAGCGACGCCGCCTCGTGCGAGACACCCTCCATGAGATCGCCGTCGCTGGCGATGAAATAGGTCCAGTGATCGATCACCTCGTGGCTGGGCCGGTTGAAGTGGGCCGCCATGTAGGTCTCGGCCAGTGCCATACCGACCGCATTCGCGAACCCCTGACCGAGCGGTCCGGTGGTCGTCTCCACGCCGGGCGTGTCGCCGAACTCCGGGTGGCCGGGGGTGCGACTTCCCCACTGGCGAAACTGCGCGATATCCTCGAGCGTCACGTCGTAGCCCGTGAGATGGAGCAGGCCGTAGAGCAACATCGAGGCGTGGCCGGCCGACAGGACGAATCGGTCCCGGCCGATCCAGGTCGGGTCGGCCGGGTTGTGGCGCATGTGGCGGGTCCACAGCACGTAGCCGACCGGGGCCAATCCCATCGGCGCCCCCGGGTGCCCACAATGGGCGGCCTGCACGGCGTCCATGGCGAGCGTCCGCACGGTGTTGATACAAAGGTCGTCGAGGCTTACGGATGCACTTGCGACCACGGGGTCGGCCATGCGCCAGGGCTCCTGGAAATCAACGGGTCAAGGGACTGCAACTTAGTCGCCGCCCCCATGACCCGCGACCCCACCCGTCCGTGACCCGTGGTGATATCTTTCTTCCCATGCCATACAACCCGTTCGATTCCCGCGCGACGCTCGCCACGCCGGACGGCGACGTCACCATATACCGACTCGACGCGCTGGCCAAGGCAGGGCTCACCGATCTCGACCGACTCCCGTTCTCGATTCGCGTGTTGCTCGAGAACGTGCTGCGCCATGCCGGCAGTGACATCATCACCGACGACCACGTGCGCGCCGTCGCCGGATGGCTGCCGGCACCGAACGGGAACGTGGAGGTCCCGTTCATGCCCGGCCGCGTCGTGCTCCAGGACTTCACCGGCGTGCCCGCCGTGGTCGACCTCGCCGCGATGCGCGACGCGATCGTGCACCTCGGCGGTGACGCGCGGCGGATCAACCCGCTCGTGCAAACCGACCTCGTCATCGACCACTCCGTGCAGGTCGACTTCTTCGGCACGACCCGCGCGTTCGATCTCAACGTCGAACGAGAGATGGAACGCAACGGGGAACGCTACGCCCTACTCCGCTGGGCCCAGGAAGCGTTCGATCGCTTCCGGGTGGTCCCCCCGGGAACCGGGATCGTCCATCAGGTCAACCTCGAGTATCTGGCCAGCGTCGTGCGCCTCGTGGAGCGGGACGGCGACCAGGTGGCGTTCCCCGACTCCCTGGTCGGCACCGATTCGCACACCACGATGATCAATGGCCTGGGCGTGATGGGTTGGGGTGTCGGCGGCATCGAAGCGGAAGCGGTCATGCTCGGCCAACCGTACTTCATGCGGTTGCCGGAGGTCGTGGGAATGAAGCTCACGGGCAGCCTGCCAGAGGGCACGACGGCGACCGATCTGGTCCTGGTGGTCACCGAGATGCTACGCAAGCACGGCGTCGTGGGACGCTTCGTCGAGTTCTTCGGTCCGGGGCTGCCATCGTTGGGCCTCGCCGACCGCGCGACGATTGCCAACATGTCCCCCGAGTACGGCGCGACGATGGGGTTCTTCCCGGTCGACGACGAGACGCTGCGGTACCTCGAGCGGACCGGCCGCCCGCGAGCGGTCATCGAGCGGGTGGAGCGGTACTGCAAGGAACAGGGCCTGTTTCATACGCAGGCGACGCCCGAACCGACGTACACCAGTGTCGTGTCGCTGGACCTCTCGACGGTGCAGGCCTCCCTGGCCGGACCACGCCGGCCGCAGGATCGCATCCTGCTCGGCGACATGCACGAGGCGTTCAAGCAGGTCCTGCCCAATCTGATCCCGGCCGCCGCGCGGCGCCGGGCGGCGCCGGAACGGGAGAGTGCGCGCTGGGCCGGCGAGGGCGGCCATTCGCCCGTCGCGACCACCACGGCGGCATCAGCGGAGATCGCGGCGCGCGCCGAGGTCGACTACGAGGGCGACCGCTTTCACCTGCATGACGGATCGGTGGTCATCGCGGCCATTACGAGCTGCACCAACACGTCCAACCCGTCGGTGATGATCGGGGCGGGACTGGTGGCGCGCAACGCGGTCAAGAAGGGACTCCGGCGCCGCCCCTGGGTGAAGACGAGCCTCGCCCCCGGTTCCAAGGTCGTTACGAGCTACCTGGAGCAGTCCGGTCTGCAGGATGACCTCGAAGCGCTCGGGTTCTTCACGGTGGGATATGGCTGCACGACGTGCATCGGCAACAGCGGTCCGCTCGCGGAGCCGATCGCACAGGCCATCGTGGACGCGGAGTTGGTGACCGCCGCGGTGCTGTCGGGCAATCGTAACTTCGAGGCGCGCATCCACCCGCATGTCCGCGCCAACTACCTCGCCTCGCCGATGCTGGTGGTGGCCTACGCGATCGCCGGGCGGGTCGACATCGACCTGACCAGCGATCCGTTGGGTACAGGTCTGGACGGCGCACCGGTCTATCTCAAGGACATCTGGCCGACATCGGAGGAAGTGCGGGACGCGGTCGCCGCGGCTTTGGGACCCGAGCTGTTCACCCGCGAGTACGCGGCGGTCTTCGAAGGCACCGACGCGTGGAAGGCCCTGCCCGTTCCCAGCGCCGCCGGCGGACGGTTCGCGTGGGACGCCGAATCGACCTATGTCGCCAACCCACCGTTCTTTGCGGGCCTCCCCAAGACGCCGCCGCCGCTGACCGACGTCACGGATGCCCATGTGCTGGTGTGGCTCGGCGATTCGGTGACGACCGACCACATTTCACCCGCCGGCGCGATACCGAAAGACGGGCCGGCCGGCGCCTGGTTGATGGATCGGGGCGTCAAACCGGTCGATTTCAACACCTTCGGATCGCGACGCGGGCATCACGCTGTCATGATGCGGGGGACGTTCGGGAACATCCGCATCAAGAACCGTCTCGTCGAAGGCCAGGAAGGCAACTGGACGGTACACGTCCCGTCGGGCAAAGAGATGAGCATCTACGACGCGGCGATGCGTTACGCGGAGGCCCAAACCCCGCTGGTGGTGTTGGCGGGGACGGAATACGGCACCGGCAGCTCACGCGATTGGGCGGCCAAGGGCACGGCGCTGTTGGGCGTGCGCGCGGTCCTGGCTGCCAGCTACGAACGCATCCATCGCAGCAACCTGATCGGCATGGGCGTCTTGCCGCTCCAGTTTCCCCCGGACCAGTCGGCCGAAACCCTGGGGCTCACAGGTATCGAGAAGATCAGCATCTCCGGGATCGCCGATGGGCTCACGCCCGGCGGGACGGTACGCGTCCACACCGATGCGGGAACGGTGATCGACGCGATCGTCCGACTCGACACCCCGATCGAGGTCGAATACTACCGGCACGGTGGGATTCTGCCGTACGTGCTGCGCCAGCTCGCCGCGTTGTAGCCCGGACGCGGGAGCCTCGCTAGGCGGGCCGGTCGAGAAACGCGCGGATATCGGCTCGCCGAGCAAGCGTGTCGTGGTAGCCGAGGTCCATCAGGTCGGTCGTGTAGGCCGGATCGAAGAACAGGTAGCTCAGGAAGTCCGACGCGCGGGCGCGGCGCCCACCCATGGCACTCACGACCAGCGATATCAGGCGCGGCAGCCGGACGTCATAGTGGGCGGCCATGCTGCCGAGATCACGTGACGGCCTGAGCACCAGCAACGCGATAGGTCGCAGGTCCGGCGGCCGGTCAGCGGCGGCGGTCGCGGCCAGCACACGGTTCATCTGCTCCAGGCGTTCCGCATCCCCGTCGAGCGCGTCCAGGAACACCGAGTGCATCAGCATGCCGAACACTTCCGCACTCGAGGGATACTCACCACCCGACACGTCGTCGCACGCCGCGGCCCGATCGGCCCGCATGCCGATGGCGATGATCCGACGCGCTCCCAGATGCACCGCCGGAGCGAGCGGCGCCGACTGCCGCACGCTGCCGTCACCGTAGAAACGGCCGTCGAGCCGGATCGCCGGGAATACGATCGGAATCGCCGCCGAGGCGAGTATGTGTTCCTGGCTCAGGAAGGCGCGTTTCCCATATCGCTGGGCGCGCGACCACATGGGCACGCTGGCGGCGCCGTGCACGAACGTGACGGTCGACCCGGTGCCGTAGCAGGTCGCGCTCAGGGCCGCGGCGCGCAATCTCCCGCTGGCAATATTGCGTTCGATGCCGTGGAGGTGCAGGCAGCGGGCCAGGAACGTGCGCAACGGCTGCATGTCCAGCAGTCCCTGCACCGCCGGCTTGCCGGTGCGCCGGCCCGTGACGAGGTGCCAGAGCAGCCGGACGCTCCCGCTCGCCATGGACACGGGTCGCACCCGATACACCTGCGACACGGTCAAGCGCGCCCAGTCATCCCGCAACGCGGCGGCCGCCTCCGGCAGGGTTCCCGGATGCGACGCCAGCGCCACGGCGTTGATGGCGCCGGCGGACACCCCGGTAATGATTCCCGGGGACAACGCGGGGTCTATCTCGGCCAGCGCACTCACCGCACCCGCCTGGTAGGCAGCCCGTGCACCGCCACCCGAAAGGACCAGGGCGAGATCGAGAGGCATGACGTGGTACAACCTACCGGATTCGACCGATCATTGCAGTCCCGGGTGTCCCAGCTCCCCGGCCCGCGGCGCGGTCCCTATGTTTCGCCGATGGCCTTTACGATTCCGCCAGCCGAACTCACGTTCCGCGCCACGCGCGCGCGGGGCCCCGGGGGCCAGCACGTCAACAAGACGTCAACCCGCGTCGAGGTCGTGTGGGACGTGGCGCGCACCGACAGTCTCACCGGCACTGAGCGCGCGCGCGTGCTCCAGCGCCTCGCCGGCCGGATCGATCGGCGCGGCCGACTTCGGGTGGCGTGCGAGGAGCACCGCAGCCAGACCCGCAACCGGGCTGAGGCCGTGGCCCGGTTGGAGCGCATCGTGCGCCAGGCACTCCGCGTGCCGCGGCCGCGCAAGAAAACCCGACGGCCAGCCGCGGCTGACGCGCGACGCATCCAGGACAAGCGCAAGCGCGGCGACAAGAAGGCCGATCGGCGTCCGCCGCGGCTCGATGATTAGCCCATCGGTACCCAGAGAGCCTCGGCTGTCGCTGCGTACTCCGCGGTGAAGACGTTCATGGAACTGGGGCAGTCCCGCCCTGAAGGGCGGGCTCGGCCAAGCACCGCGTGCTGAAGCACGATCCCGCATGCCGCTGCCGCGGGCGTCCTTCAGGACACGTCTCTCGGCCGAGCCCGGGCTCTCAGCCCGGGACTGCCACGCCGAACTCGCCAATCACCCGGCTGGCGCATGGGGCAGTCCCGCCCTGAAGGGCGGGCTCGGCCAAGCACCGCGTGCTGAAGCACGATCCCGCATGCCGAACTCGCCAATCACCCGGCCGGCGACTAGCCGGCCCGACTGAGCGGCCGGCACCATGGCAGCGCCGGAATCCGGAGATCGCGCCTCTGCTTTGGGCTCGTATCAGCGCAGGAACTTCAAACCGAAAACCGGCTATAATCAGCGAGTTGCGCAGGCTGCACGTAAGGAACGGAGAGCAACAACCTGGAGGGACGATGTCATCTGTACGTCTGAGTGTCTTTCTTATGGCCGCTGCGGGTCTGGCGTGCGGCGAGTCGATCACCCAGCCGACCGTGGCGTCCGTGTCCATTGCCCCGGACTCGACCACCATCAGCGTCACCGAGACAGCCACGTTCACGGCGTCCGTGCTCGACGCCTCCGGGTTGCCGGTCGAGTCGGTCACGCTGATCTGGACCAGCGGAGATCCAACCGTCTTTTCGGTCGAGGGCGGGGTCGTGACGGCGATCGCCCCGGGATCGGCGTTGCTGCTGGCCAATGCCGGCGGGCTCCGCGATGAGGCCCGGGTCGTCGTCACGCCGGGTCCCGCCTCGTCGCTGGCCATCCAACCGAGCGCAACCGTGCTGGATCCCGGGGCCACCCGCAAGTTCAAGGTCGAAATCGAAGATGCGTTTGGCAACGACGTATCCGACGCGGCGATCGAATGGTCGACCTCGAATGCGGCCGTGATCACGGTCGATGCCGACAGCGCCCGGATCACGGGGGTCGCTCCCGGAACGGCGTGGGTACGGGCCGCGGTCGGCCAGGTCGCCGATAGCGCGCAGGTGGATGTCGTGCCGTTCGCGCTGAACGCCATTGACGCCGGCGCGCAATTCTCGTGCGGAGTATCGAACGGATACTCGGTCTATTGTTGGGGCGGAAACGCCTTCGGCGTGTTGGGGAATGGGACAACCGACGGCACCTCGAACGCGCCGCAGGCGGTGCTGGGTGAAGTGGAATTCACCGGCGTCAGTACCGGCGGAACGCATGTCTGCGGATTGGAACGCGGCGGCGCAGTCGCCTGCTGGGGTCGCAACCATCGCGGACAACTCGGTGACAACACCACGGCCACGAGGAGCCGGCCGGTGTTCATCCGCTCGGATTTCTCCTTCAAGGGCGTGTCGGTCGGCGATACCCATGGCTGCGCGATCACGACCGGCGGGATTCCCTACTGTTGGGGTGGAAACGATTTCGCCCAAACGGGACAGCCGCTCGGCGCCAGCTTCCCCGGCGCACCACCGAACGTCGTCCCGATCCCCCTGCGGGTCGAGAGTACGCCAAGTTTTATTGGAATGTCCACGGGCGCAAACCACAACTGCGGACTCACCACCACGGGCCTCGCCTACTGCTGGGGCGACGGTCAGGCGGGACAAATCGGCGACGGCAATACGCAAGGACACGTCGAACCCGTACCGGTGGCGGGCGGGATCTCGTTTACGACCGTCAGCGCGGGACTCACGTATAACTGCGCCCTCAACGCCGTTGGGGCGGCCTACTGTTGGGGCACGGGCGGCGCCGGGCAGCTCGGTACCGGGACCTCGCTGGAGTTGACGCCGGCAGCGGTGAACTCGGGTCTGGTCTTCACGACGATCACCGGCGGCGGGACGCATACGTGCGGGCTCACGGCGACCGGTGACGCCTACTGCTGGGGCGCCGGAACGTTCGGCCAACTTGGTGACGGACTCAGCGCGAACAGCCCCACCCCGGTGCAGGTTGCCGGTGGCCTGACGTTCCAGCGCATCCGGGCATCGCACGGCGGCTCGCACACCTGCGCCCTCACGACCGGCGGCGTCGCCTATTGCTGGGGCCGTAACGACCAGGGACAGCTCGGTGACGGGACGAATGGCGACGCGGCCCTCCCGGTGCGCGTGAGCGGACAATAGGCCTGCGTCGTTTCGATCCGCCGTGCCCAGGGGCAGGTCAGCTGGTGTGCGGTGGGGGTTGGTCTCTCTGCGGTTTCCGCGGTCTCTGCGGTAAATGACGCAACCGTCATTGCCTCCGCCATCGCTCGTCACGCGAGACTCTGGTACACCGCCCGCACGAATCGTTCAGCGTTCTGGCCCCACGCCGCGTCGAGGTCGGCGGTCGGATTCGCTGCCACCACCTCGTCCTCCGACATCCCGCGACCGATCCTCGTGATCACGCGGTCCCGCACCGTCACCAGCATGTCCCGGTACGCGCGCAACTCCGCCGGCCCACCCATAGCGCCGTGCCCGGGGATGATGCGGGTATCGGGCCGGACCATGCCGAGAACGGCATCCACCGCAGCGATGATTCCCTGGACGCTGCCGCCGCTCTCGCGATCGATGAAGGGGTACCGGCCGTTGAAGAACACGTCGCCCATGTGCACGGCGTTCGCCCGTTCGAACAGAATGATCGCGTCGCCGTCGGTATGGGCATGTGCCACATGGACGACGCGCAACGCCTCGCTGTTCCAGTAGAACGTCAACTCATCCGAGAACGTGATCACCGGTAACGCCGCCGGGGGCGCCTGTTGACCCCGTCCCACCAGATCGCGCACCTGCTCCGGATTGAGCCGCCGGCGCACATTTTCGTGCGCCACGATCAGCGCTCCGGCCGCGCCAAGAGACTCGTTGCCGCCGGTGTGATCGCCGTGCCAATGGGTGTTGAGGACGAAGCGCACCGGGGCATCGGTCACCGCTGCAATCGCCGCCAGGATCTTGTCGGTCAGGGGCGCGTACTGGTCGTCGATCACAAAGGCGCCGTCGGTCCCAACCGACAGGCCGATGTTGCCGCCGCGGCCCACCAGTATATACAGCCCATCGGCAACGGGCACGGTCTGGATCTGCACCGCGTCCCAATCGGGCTGTTGCGCATCGAGCGTCGCACCGGCCGTGCACATCGACACGGCGAGCACCATACGAAAACGAATGTGGGACATGTCAGCCTGCCGTCGGTGAAGGAAGACCTCCGAACCGGACCAAAGATGCGGCACCAGCGGACGCGCCGCGACCCCCAGCGGGCGGCGGCGGATCGCCTTCACGTTCTCTTCATGGCGGGGCGAATAGATTCGTCTCATGCCTTCAGCAACCATGACGGCCGACCGGCGGATTCTGGGCCTCAAGGGACTTGTCGGGAATACCCCGCTTCTCGCGATCGCCTGCCGGTTCCGCGGTGCGACGCACACGATCTACGTCAAGGCCGAGACGCTGAACATGACCGGGAGCGTGAAGGACCGAATGGCGCTCCATATTCTCGCCAGGGCGTACGAGACGGGGTTACTCGAGCCGGGCGGCCTGATCGTGGAGGCGACGAGCGGTAACACCGGCATCGCGTTTGCCGCGATCGGGCGGGCGCTAGGGCATCCCGTGACGGTGTTCATCCCGGAGTGGATGAGCACGGAACGGCTGAACCTGATCAGGTCCTTCGGCGCGACGGTCCAGGTCGTGAGTCGCGATGGGGACGGATTTCTCGGCAGCATCGATCTGGCCGAGCGCCTCGCCGCGTGGACGCCGGGCGCGTTCTTGCCCCGACAGTTCGCCAATACGGATAACTGCGACGCCCACGAACGGACCACCGGCCCCGAGATCTGGTGGCAGTTGGCGCTGCGAGGACTGGCGCCCGACGCGTTCGTCGCCGGCGTGGGGACCGGCGGAACGATCATGGGCGTGGGACGATTCCTGCGCCAGATGAACCCGACCATCAAGCTCCACCCGCTGGAGCCGGCCAACTCGCCGACGCTCTCGACGGGGCACCGGGTGGGCAGTCATCGCATTCAAGGCGTCTCCGACGAGTTCATTCCTCCCATCGTCGACCTCGCGTTTCTCGACGGCGTGATCGGCGTGCAGGATGGGGACGCGATCCTCATGGCGCAGCGCTTGGCGGCCGATCTCGGGCTCGGCGTCGGCATCTCGTCCGGCGCGAACTTCCTGGGTGCCCTGCTCGCACAGCAAGCACTCGGTCCCGAGGCCGTCGTGGTCACACTGTTTCCGGATAGCAACAAGAAGTACCTCAGCACCGATCTCCTGCGTGAGGAGCCCGTGCGAAACGGTTACGTCACGCCGGGGGTCGAGCTCCTCGGCTTCCAGGGGTACAAGCGCGTATGCAAGACCTGTTGCGACCCGGTGGAGTGTGCCGAACTCAACGCGATGGGCGAACCGCTCCCGGCCTGCCTGGCCGGATGACCGCTACGCTGAACCCGTGGGTCCTCGGATTGCTCACCGCGCACGCCTCGAGGCGCCGTCACACGTGATGGACCGCATCGGTGCCATCCTCGACACCGCCCCGGCCGCCCACGCGTCTGGCGACCTGCTGGGGTATTCACGGGAGGGACGGCCGGTGCGGGGCTTCCGTTTCGGATCTGGCGCGACGCGGATCAGCCTGATCGGGGGATGCCACGCCGACGAGCCGGTCGGGCCGCTGCTGCTGCGCAAGTTCAGCGCGCTGCTCGGCACGCTCGCTCCCGGCGACGTGCTGCTGACCGACTATAGCTGGTGGGTCGTGCCGCATGTCAATCCTGACGGAGAGCACCGCAATCGCTCATGGTATGACGACGACGACGCGACCTACGACCTCGCCCGGTATCTGATGCACGTGACGCGCGAGTTGCCTGGTGATGATATCGAGTTTGGTTTCCCACGCGCCGACGGCGACCGCGGCGCGAGGCCCGAAAACCGCGCGGTGGCTGCCTGGTGGCGCGAAACGGCGGGACCATTCTCGCTGCATGCCACGCTGCACGGCATGGGGTTCGCCGCCGGTCCCTGGTTTCTCATCGAGGAGACGTGGGCCGATCGCTGCGGTAGGTTGATGGAACGATGCGTTGCGCAGACCGCAACCATGGGATACACGCTGCACGACGTCGAGCGCCGCGGGGAAAAGGGCTTCGTGCGGTTGGCCCGCGGATTCACCACCCGCCCCGACTCGCGGGCGATGCGGGCCCACTTTCACGCGCTGGGCGACGACACGACGGCCGAGCTGTTTCGCCCCAGCTCGATGGAAACGATCCGGGCGCATGGCGGTGACCCGCTCACGCTGGTGTCCGAAATGCCGTTGTTTCTCACGCCCGGCGTCGGCGAAGCGCTCGGCCCGCCCGATCCGGTGGCCGTGCGGTGGCAACAGGACGCCGAGCGGTGGCGTGCATGGTTGGCCGAGGATCCCGGCCGCGCGGACGCGGTCCGGGCGGAAGCAGCCGGCGCGGGGCTCCGTGCGATGCCCGTACGAGATCAGATGACCTTGCAGTGGACCTTTATCGCGGCCGGCCTCGAACAGATCCGCCACGGTTGATGTGCGGCTGTTCGGACTCCGCGGGAGCGGATACACCATGGAACAACGTGCATTCGGCGCGACCCTCACGCGCGACGAGGGTTTCGAATTCAGCGTGGCATTCGACCAGAACCACCAACCGGTCTTTGCGATGGACGAACCAGCACCGCTCGGCGCCGGGCATGGGCCGAACGCCACGCGCGTGTTGGGCGCGGCCATCGGCCACTGTTTGAGCGCGAGCCTGCTGTTTTGCCTCCAGAAGGCGCGAATCGAGCTCGAAGGATTCGAGGCGACGGTACGTGGCACGGTCGTCAGGAACGATGCCGGCCGGTTCCGTATCGGGCGCATCGAGGTGCAGTTGACGCCGACGCTGGCCGCAGGGGACCGCGATCGCATCGCCCGGTGTCTCGAACTGTTTGAAGACTTCTGCATCGTGACGGAAAGCGTGCGGGCCGGGATCGATGTCGCCGTCACGGTCGCACCGGCATTCAACGCGGCCGGTCAACCGGATGCCGCCCTAGCGCGATAGCAGCCGGACAGCCATCAGCAGCAACGCCACGGCGACGACGATCCGGATCGGCCGCTCGCCGCCCTTGACCGACACGCGGGTGGCGACGATGCCCCCGACCGCGTTTCCCGCCGCAAGCACCGCCCCGGCCGTCCATACGACGTTGCGGGTGACGACGAAGACCGTCAAGGCGGGCACGCTGAAGACCAGGATGATCAGGACTTTGTGCATATTGGTTCGGACGAGATCGATGGCCAACATGCGATGCAAGACGAGCATGATCAGGAACCCGACACCGGCCTGAATGAACCCGCCGTAGAATCCGATGGCGAAGAATCCGGCCAACGCCGGCAGTCCCACGTGGACCGACGCCTGAGCCTCCACGATCCCCTGCTTCGCCCGCGGGAACAGCAGCCCGATCACCGCGAACGCGAGCACCGCGGCAAGCAGCCCGCGAAAGACGCCTTCCGATACCCTGACCGCCAGTATCGCACCGGCGACCGCGCCCGGGACGGTGGCCAACGCGTATCCGAGACCCCGGCGCATATCCGCGTACCCCTGGCGACGGAAACTCGCCACCGCCGTCGCATTCTGTACCAGGATCGCCAGGCGGTTCGTTCCGTTGGCGGCGGCAACCGGCAATCCCAGAAACAGGAGCACCGGTAGCGTGATGAGGGAGCCGCCCCCTGCCATGACATTGAGGAACCCGGCGGCGAGACCGGCGGCGAAGACGGCGATGAACGTGGTGGTCACGGGTGGTCACGGGTAGTCGCGGGTGTGTGGGACAATCGACAAGCCTCTGAGCACATCGTTGCGCGTCTTGGCGGCATGTTGCCCCGACCCCGCTTCCGCTCCATCTTCCCTCCTGCCAGGGTTCCATCGATGTTCCGCGAGGAGAGACACGCATGCCGTTCTATCGTTGCACGATTTGCCATGACGATGGCCGCCCCGTCGCCGAAGACATTTCCGTGATGATCGAAGAGACGACCCGCGATGACGGAACCGCATGGTACGGCACGGTGACGGTGAGTCACCTGACCGAACTCACGCCCGGGCAGCGGTATCGTCTGCGGCTCGAAGACGGACGAGCGGGCGACTTCCAGGTGCGGCGCAACACGTTTGCGGGTGGCACCGACCGCGCGGTCGCGATCAACGGCACGGGACCGCTCAAGTAGCAGCTCAATCCCTTCCGGGCGCATGGCGCCGGTCCATCGTGTAGCACCACGCTTCACCCTCGAGCACGACCTCGCCGTCCTGCCGCTCGACCCTGACCGCGACCTGCGTCACCGGTTTTGACGCATGCACGCTCACCACGACGCAAAGCCTTCGTCGAAATGCAACGGATTGTAGTCGCCGGTGATCGCGGCGAACTGGGCGACGTGCTCGGCGGTCACGGTCAGCGATCGAACGGCGCGGGCGCCGGGCAACATGCGATCCATGGCGATCACGGACGGAGCGGGTTGACGACGGTCGAAGACGGTCGACGACGGTCAAAGACGGGACAAGCGCACATTTTGTAAGATGCACACCGAGTCGACGCCCTGCGAGTCTTGGCAGGGCGACCAAGACGTCGGCGCGGCGCCTGGGTAGCTTACCAGGGTTCATCGTCCGGAACACTCACCACGGAGTCTTGGATGACACGCGGCTCACTCCCACGCCTCATTGGGGCACTGGTACTCGCATCGACGCCCCCCCTCGCGGCGCAGACCTTCCGGACCGACGACCCGGTGATCCGGCAAATCTGGACCGAGGGGATGGACCACTCACAGGCGGAGCGCCTCGCGCAGGTGTTGCTCGATTCGATCGGGCCGCGGCTCAGCGGGTCGCCCGCGTACGCCAGCGCCGTGCAATGGCTGAGCGGGATGTACCAATCCTGGGGCATCCCCGTGCGCACGGAACAGTACGGTACCTGGCGCGGGTGGCGTCAGGGCCTGTTGCACGTCGATCTGCTGGCGCCGCGGCTGCGGGCCCTCGAGGGCCATCTCCTCGCGTGGAGCCCCGGCACTAACGGTCCGATCGAGGGGGACGTGATTGCCGTCCCGGAATTGAGTTCCCCCGCCGAGGCGACGGCCTGGCTGCGGTCGGTGCGCGGCAAGATCGTGCTGGCGTCGGCGCCCGAGGCGATCTGCCGCGAGCCACAGGCCTTCGCGGAGCTGGCGACTGCCGAGACCGTCGAGCGCGCCATCGCGGCCCGGCGCGCCAGCCAGGCATCGTGGGACGCCCGTCTCGATGCCCTGGGACGCCGTCAAGCCCACAGGCGTCTGGAGGACGCAGGCGCCATTGCCGTCGTGACCTCCCGCTGGTCCGAGGGGTGGGGGGTCAACAAGGTGTTCAGCGCCGCGACCGAGCGCGCGGTATCGGTCGACCTGAGCTGCGAGGATTACGGATTGCTCTACCGACTGACCTCGCATGATCAGGGCCCGCGCGTACGCATCGACGCGCAGGCCGAAGCAACCGGCGTGGCACCCATGTTCAACGTGATCGCCGAGTTGCGCGGAAGCGAGCTGCCCGATGAGTACGTGCTGCTCGGCGCGCACCTCGATTCATGGCATGCCGCCAGCGGCGCCACCGACAACGGCACGGGCAGCGTGATGATGGCCGAGGCGATGCGCATCTTGCAAGCGGCGTATCCCCATCCGCGGCGGACCATCATCGTGGGGCATTGGGGCGGCGAGGAACAGGGTCTCATCGGTTCCAACGCGTTCGCGGAGGACCATCAGGACATCGTCGACAACGTCCAGGTCGCGTTCAATCAGGACAACGGCACCTGGCGGGTCGACTACATCCAGGCGCAGGGCTTCTCGCGTGCGGGCGGGTCCCTGGCCCGCTGGCTGGGACAGATTCCCGATGAGATCGCCCAGCACATCGAGTTGGACGTGCCCGGACCGCAGGAACGTGGCGGCAGCGACCATATGTCCTTCCTGTGCCGCGGCGTGCCGTCGTTCCGGTTCCAGTCGAACTACCCCGACTACCGGCAGTACACCTGGCACACCGATCGCGATACGTACGACAAAATCGTGTTCGATGACCTGAAGAACAACGCAACACTCGCGGCGATGATGGCGTACCTGGCCTCCGAGGATCCCGAGCGGGTGCCGCGCGACCGGTCGGTCCTGCCGCCCGGAGCCAACGGTACGCCGCGCGCGTGGGCGCAGTGCTTTCCCGCGCGGCGAGCGGCCAACTAGTCCACCGGTTCATAAGTTCGATGACGTATTGTCATGCGGCGGCCCTGGGCGACGCGGGCTCAGTGAGGCGCCAGCGTTCCAGGAGGCGGTGGAGATCTCGGCGCGTGAACTTCCACGCGAACGGCTTGGCGATCTG
>DASWIX010000054.1:0-16076 GCA_036397455.1 Gemmatimonadales bacterium
TACGGCCGTGCGCCCCCACCGCCGTGCGCCCGTCGTTATCTTGGTCTGCATGCCCCAACACGAATCGGCGGTCCTGGCCGGTGGGTGTTTCTGGTGCCTCGAGGCGGTGTTCGGCGAGTTACGTGGCGTCGAACGCGTGCAATCGGGTTACGCCGGCGGCGCGCAACCCAATCCCACCTACGAAGCGGTATGCGCCGGTACGACCGGACACGCCGAGGTCGTTGAGATCACGTTTGACCCCGCGGTAATCACGTTCAGGGATCTGCTCGACGTGTTCTTCACGATCCACGATCCCACGACGCTGAACCGGCAGGGGTACGACTCCGGCACGCAGTATCGTTCCGCGATCTACTATCAAGGCGACGAGCAGAAACACGAGGCGGAGCGCGCCATGGCGGAACTCGCAGCCGCCGGCGTGTGGCATGCGCCTGTGGTGACCGAACTGACGCCGCTCGAGACGTTCTATCCGGCCGAGTCCTACCACGACGACTACTACCGCCGCAACCCGGCGCAAGGCTACTGCCAGATCGCGATCGCGCCCAAGGTGGCCAAGGCCCGTCAACGGTTCTTCGAGAAGCTCAAAGCCTAACCGGACGGCGTTTCGCGAGTGCGACGCGCGACGACTCGGTCCCTACCAGTCGTATCGCCCGAATGGGTCGCGGCGGTCAGGCATGCTCCGGCGATCCCCCTGGCGTCGATCGGTCTCGTCGCGCCGGTCGGGATCCGGTGCGGAATTCGTGCCGCGACGGCGTTCGCGCTGCCGGGTCGGGCCCGTACGCCGGTCGCGGTCGACGCGCTCGGAAAAGCGTTGCATGGTGGCCGTAATGGCCTCGGCGACCCGGTGCCACTCGCCGTACAACTGGGCCCAGACGTTGCGCTCGTCCTCCGTCAGCTCTCGCTCTCCGATGCGTTCGAGCATGCCTTCCAGCTCCGCCGCGAGTGCCGCTTTCCGGTCGCGCAACTCGGTAAAGGCGGTGAGATCGAACTCGGCGAGCATGTCGCCGTCTGCCGGCCTCGAGAACGGGAGCGGTTGGCCGCATTCGGGACAGAAGCGGGTGCCTTCACTGACCTCGGCCTGACAGGCGTAACAATTCATGTCGTTCTCCAGAGTGCGTGACGGCAGAGGCGCGTGAACCGCGACCACGTCATCGGCGGGCTGCCCGACCCGGCGGACGAATCAGCTGACTTGGGCGAACGGGTCGCGCCGATCGGGGTGGCTGCGGCGCTCAAGGGCCCGGCGGTCCTGGCCCTCTCGCCGCTCCGGTTCGATCGGCCGTCGGGCGGCCCGGCGCTCGCGCTGGCGAATGATGTCGTGGCGCCGATCCTCGACCAACCGTTCCCAGAACCGTTGCATCCTGGCGGTGATCTCGGAGGCCACGTCCTTCCAACGACCATACAGATCCGCCCACGAATGTCGTTCATCGGCGGAAAACGGTCGGCCGGCGGAGCGTTGGAGCAGGGAATGCAATTCGGCCGTCACCCTGCCTTTCTCGGTCCGCAGCCGGCGAAACTCCCGCAGGTCGGCTTCATTCAACCCGGGCCCCCCTGGCGACGTCCACGGCAGGGGGTGGCTGCATTCCTGGCAGAATCTGTCGTCGGCGGAGATCGGTCGGTGGCAGTTAACGCATTCCATCGGATCACAGGGGTGATCGGAAAAATGTGCGAGCTACGCCCGCCATTGTTGGACATCAGCGGTGGTCTGTCAAGCGGCGTACGGCGCGGTATCTTTCGGAATGTCCGCCCCGCCCCGTGCACGCCCAGGTCCGTCATGCCCGGTCTGCCGGTCGCGTCACGTGGTGCCCGTTCGGTACGGGTACCCCGACGCGTCGCTGGAAGAAGCCGCGGCGGACGGCGACGTCAAGTGGGGAGGACGCGCCGTCGGGCGGGACGACCCGGACCGCCACTGCCGAAACTGCGGGTACGAATGGCACGCCCGTTCAGGGAATGCCTGATGACAGATTTGATGACGGGGAGACTTCGATGAAGCACACGACGTGTTGTCCGATGGTGACCGCGTTCCTGCTGGCCGGAACCGCCGCATGTTCACCCGACGTGCGGAGCGCCGCGTTCGTCGAGACGCTCGGCACGGATACGATGTCGGTGGAGGTTTTTTCCCGAACCGCCGACCGGCTCGAAGGGCGTCTCATCACGCGAACGCCCGTCACGCGCATAGCCACCTATGCGGCAACCCTGTCGCCGCGCGGAGCCATGGACCGGCTGGAAGTCGATGTCGTGACGCCGGCCGAAAACCCCGACGGTCCCGGGCCCACGCGTATCGTGATGTCCCGGCGGGGAGACTCGGTGGTGGTCGAACGATATCGGCAGGAGGCCGATACGATCATGGTGTCGGCGCCGGAGGGTACGCTGTTCTTCGTTGCCAAGGCGCCCATGCCGATTGCGTTCGCGGAGCTGGCCGTCCGCCAGGCAGGTCGGGCCGATACACCGTTTGCCATCACCACGCTGCCCGCGGGAGGGCAGCGGACGTCCGCCAATACGCTGACCCGCGTGGCCGGCGACACGGTGGCGCTCGACTTCTTCGGCATGCCGATGTACCTGATGGTGGACCAGGACGGGCTGGTCACGGGCTTGGACGGTCATGCAACGACGCTCAAGGTATCCGTCGCCGCGGCCGATCCGGCGACGATCGACGTCGACGCGCTGGGTGCGGATTTCGCCACGCGTGACGCGCGTGGCGCGGGGATCGGCGTGGCCTCGCCGCGCGAAACGGTGCAGGCGTCGGGCGGCGGTGCGGATTTCGAGGTCGACTACTCGCGACCGGCGGCGCGGGGCCGCGAGATCTGGGGCGGGCTCGTTTCACCCAACGTGGTGTGGCGCACCGGCGCGAATGCGGCCACCGTCTTCACGACCAGTCGTGATCTCATGGTGGGAGACGCCCGCGTCCCGGCCGGGAGCTATACGCTGTGGAGCATGTACGCCGACGGCGACCTCACGCTCATCATCAACGCGCAAACCGGCCAGTGGGGGACCGCGTACGACTCGGCGCAGGACCTGGTCCACGTTCCGATGACGGCGGAGACGCTCGATGAGCCGTTCGAGCGGTTCACGATCGCGGTCGACCCGATGGCGAACGGCGGTATGCTGCGGTTTTCGTGGGATCGGACGGTGTTTGCGGTCCCGATGCGCGTGGTGCGCTGATCGCGATCGGTGGTTGAGGTCAGTCGGGCACCCGGTCGGCGATCGCCTCCCCGATGGCAAGCGCGGCGGTCGCGGCGGGCGAAGGCGCGTTGAGCACGTGGAGGGACCGGTGGCCGGTGGCGAACGCGAAGTCATCAACGAGGCGGCCCGCCCGGTCGACGGCTTGGGCGCGCACGCCGGTGCCCGCGCGCCGCAGATCGGCGGCGGTGATGGTCGGCACGAGCCGCTGCAGCGCCTTGGCAAAGGTCGCCCGATTGCGCGCCCGTCCGATCTCGCGGGTTCCCATCCGCCAATGTCTCGCCGCCATCCGCCAGAATCCGGGGAAGCCGGCCATCGCGGCAAGGTCGCGCGGAGAAACCCGCCAGCGGGTGTAGCCGTGGCGTGACAGCGCGAGGAGTGCGTTGGGGACCCGCCTCCACGCGGTCATCGATCGTACGCGTGAGATGGACACCGAGAAACGGCAGAGCGGGGTCAGGCACGGGGTAGATCAGATGCCGGATGGCCGTAGCGCGTGGCGGCTGGACCTCCCAGTACTCCCCCCGAAATGGCACGATCGCCACGTCGGGCGAAAGACCACAAGCCCGCGCGACTCGGTCGGCCTGGAGCCCAGCGCAGCCGACGAGGTAGCGCGCGCGCACGTCACCCGTGGTCGTTTCAAGGGTCAACTCGGTCTCGCGCGTAGCGGTGCCGAGGAAGCGCGTCCCGTCCCTCGACGCACAGCCGCGCCCTGAGCGAACCCGGCGCATAGTAGAGGCCGGCATGGATCACGCCGCTGTTATGCCCGCTCTGGTGAGCCGCCAGTCGTGGTTCGGACTCGATGACGATCACGGAGCACCGTCGGCGTTCCTGCAGCGCTTTCGCCGTGGCCAGCCCGACCACGCCGCCGCCGATGACGGCGACATCGTGCAGATGTCCCATGGGGGGAGGATGACGGGACGTGGTCGAACGCGGAAGGCCCGCGCCGCGGGTAGCCGCCGGCACGCCGTCTATCGACGATGTGTGATCGTTGCGAAATACGCGCGGATGGCCGCCATCGTCGTTTCATTCTTCCATTCCGCGACGACCTCTGCATCGGTCGAGGAGGAGAACCGCGCAATACGTTCGATGGTGGGCTGCCGGAGCTGCCGCTTCGTGAGGCGAAACCGCGCTGCGGGCTCCGACGCGAGGCGGGTTGCCACCGCCACGGCGTGGTCCAGCAGGCGGTCCGGGGGCACCACGTCGTCTACCAGGCCGCGTTCGTACGCTTCGTCGACGGGATAGGTCTTCCCGCGGTATACCAGTTCCTGCAAGTGCGCAGTCGAGGTTGCGAACCGCAGAATCTCGATGGCGACGAGGGGGAAGGGCACGCCGACCCGCAACTCCGGCACGCCGATCGTGCCGTTGCCCCGCGCCATGATCCGGTAGTCGCTCGCGGCCGCCAGGACGCAGCCACCCGCGATCGCGTGCCCGTTGATGGCGGCGACCACCGGCCGTGGAAACGCGAACAGCCCGGCGAACGTCCTGGCGAGCATCGGTACGAACGTGTCGACGTAGTCGGGGCCGGCTTCCAGGAGACGGAGCAGGTCGACACCGGCGCAGAAGATCGTCCCCGATCCCGTGAGCACGACGGCCTTCGCCGTCTCGTCGGCCGCCAGCTTCCCGAGCGCGTCGTCCAGCGCACCACAGAATTCGACGTCGAGCGCGTGCGCCTTCCCGTGATCGAATCGCAGGATCGTGACGCCGCCCACGCTCTCACGCTGTAACATGCCGAAGTATAGCGACCTACGTGCGCAGGCGACCTCGTGACCAGTCGCGCTCCCGCACCCGGGTTCCGGGGTTATGTTGCCGACGGTGGGTATCGGGTGATGGGGCCGAACCGGCCTGACCGGACGGGGGCCAGATGAGGTACCAGGCGTCGCCCCACGCGTGGCGTTCGCGACAGGGGGATTCATAGGGTGTCGGAGCGGCTGAGCGGGTTCTACTCCGTGCAGCACAAGAAACACGAACCGTGGGTTGGCGTCGTGTTGATACTTGGGCTGGCTGTCGTGGTCGCCGCGTACTTCTTCTTGCGTGCCGGTGGTGCTGGTGTGCCCGATGGCGTGGCTGTCGGCGTGCAGTTCCACGACGTCGGTGGACTCACCGTCGACGACCCGGTATTGATCTCGGGCGTGCGCGTGGGTCGGGTCACCGCGATCGAGCTCGAGCGCGCCGGGCGGGTTCTGATCACGCTGGAGGTGGCTCGTCGGATCGAGCCGCGACGGGACGCGCAGGTCGCGATTCGTCCGCTCGATTTCCTCGGCGCGCGTTTTGTGGATTATCAGCCGGGCACCGGCGAGGTCCTCGACGCCGGGGCGGTCCTGGCCGGAACGCTGGGGAGCGAGATGGCCGAGGCGGGAGCGACATTGCGTGATCGCGGAGCGCGACTCGCGCTGGCGGTGCAGGATTTCCTCGCTGTGGACCTTGGGGCCGAACTCGGCTCGTCGCGGGATGCCGCGGACCGGATGCTGAAATCCCTGGCCGCTCTCGACGTCGACCCGCTGCTGGTCGACGCGCGTACCAGTGTGACCGCGTTCATGCAGGCCGCGGCGCGCCTCGACTTCCTCGTCAGGCATCCGTCGTTGGACTCGGCCGCGTCGTGGCTGGCGGAGGCGCGGGCCAATGCCGCCGACCTCATGGCCGGCTCCACCGCGGCGCTCGAAGCCCTCGATCGGATCAATGAGAAGCTCGACGGGCGGACCGGCACGCTCGGGCTGGCACTGCACGACAGCCTGCTGCGCCAGGAAATCCGGGGAGTCCAAACGTCGCTCCGGCGGTTGCCGGAAGCGATCAAACCGCGACGCTAGATCGGCCCGTCGTGGGTCGGCAACCACCGACGACGACCAACGAGACAATCATGCCCGTCACCCCCACGCCAAGGCAGCGGGACGCCATCGAGGCCGCGCTCGGCCCCGTGCTCGTCGTGGCCGGGCCGGGGGCGGGGAAGACCTTCTGCCTGATCGGGCGGATCGGGTATCTCATCGACACGCAGGCGCTCGCGCCGGACCGGATTTGCGCCGTGACCTTTACCAACAAGGCCGCGGAGGAAATCGCGCTGCGCCTCGAGACGACGCTGGGGACGCGCGCGGAAGGGGTCACCGGTGGGACGCTGCACGGGCTGTGCGTGTCCGTCCTGCGTGAACATGGAGCGGCGCTCCAGATCGAGAAGGGATTCGGCATTGCCGACGAGGCGTACCAGCGGCTCGTGTTGCGCCGCCTTGGCGTCCCCCGCAAGCGCTGGGGGCAACTCCTCACGTTGTTCAGCCGGCGGCGGCTTCAGAATCACCAACTCGGCGAACACGATGCCCAGACGTTCCGCCGGTATCAGGAATACCTCCGCACCCGCGATCTGCTCGACTTTGATGATCTGATTGCTCGGACGGCGGAGCTGTTCCGCTACCACCCCGACCTGGCGGCACGTGTGGCCGGTCAGTGGGACTACGTGCTCGTCGACGAGTTCCAGGATCTCGACCCGGCGCAGTACGAGATTCTGAAGGCGCTGGTCGCATCACACAGGAACTTCTTTGCGGTCGGTGACGATGAGCAGTCCATCTTCTCGTGGCGCGGTGCCGATCCGAAGGTGCTGCAAACCCTCGCCAGCGATTTCGGGATTGCCGCGCCCATCGTGCTCGACCAGAATCGGCGCTGCTCGATTCAGATCTTCGAAACGGCCCGCCGGCTGATCGCCAGGGAGCCCTCGCTGTTTGACAAACGGCTCAAGGCGGACCGGCACTCCGAATACGAGGTGGTGGCGCACGCCTTCGCCGACGAACGCGAGGAGACCGCGTGGCTGCTGCGCGACCTGGTGGCGGATCGCGGGGCGGTGGGGTTGGATTGGGGCGAGTACGCGGTGTTGTATCGCACGCACCGTGTCGGCAACGCGCTCGAGGCCGCACTGGTGCAGCACGGCATCCCCTGCCGGCTTGCACGGGGTCGGGCGCTGACCGACGACGAAATCGTGGGGTTCGTCGTGGCGGCCTTACGCATCATGCGGCGACCGGGCGACCCGCTGCTGGTCGAGGCGCTGGCGGAGATTGTCTTGCCGCGCCCGCTGGTGGAACGCGTGCGGGTGTCCATGCGCGACGATGCCCCGTTTCACTCGGCGCTCCGGGTCTTCGCGGCCTCCCGTCCGCGGTCGGATCCGGACGCGAAGAAGGCGTGGCGTCTGGTCTACCAGGTGGCCAGTCTGACCGCGATGTATCGTATGCACACGTCGCTGACGGGATTGATCGAGGAACTCCTGGCGCAGCGGGTAGGCGCCTATACCAACATCCTCGAGGAACTGCACGACGAACTGAGCGACCCCGCGGACGACCCGGAGACGGTGCGACTGGGCGCGCGGCTCTTGACCGCGATGCGCGGCGCTGAAGCGGTCCGCCTGCCGTGCCTCTCGGGTGCGGCGATCGCGGTGCGCGGCATGCTGCTCCGCGCCGGGCTGACCCGCGTCGAGTACGGGGGGGCCGGGACCGACGAGGGTCTGGCCGAGATCCCCGCCAATCCGCTCCGCGTGTTCAAGGCGCTGCAGTTCGCGCACGCGTCCGAGTTCGGGCACGAGTTCCAGGACTTCGTCGCGTTCGACCTCGAGACCACGGATCTCGATATCCGGACGTGCGAGATCGTGGAGATCGGCGCCGCTCGGGTGCGGGGCGGGGAAGTCGTGGAGCAGTTTCATGCGCTGGTGCGACCGCGCGCCCGGATGTCCGCGGGGGCGCAGAAGACCCACGGCTACGACGAGGCGGCGCTCGCGGGCGAACGGTTGTTCGAAGACGTATGGCCGGCGTTTCGCCGGTTTGTCGCTGACGACCTGCTCGTGGCGCACAACGGTGAGGCGTTCGACGTGCCGGTCTTGAGGCGCATGGCAGCCGGGCAAGAAGGGCTGGAACAGCTCGTCTTCTTCGACTCGTTGTTGCTCGTTCGGTCCCTCTTCCGATCCGGCGGTCGGCTCGAGGACCTGGCGCTCCGGTTCGGGGTCGACACGGGGCGCGCGCATCATGCGCTGGACGACGCCGTCACCCTGGCGCGCGTCTTCACTGCGCTCGGACACCAGAAGATCGTCCGATCGCGGAAGTCGGCCCTGGTCAACCTGCTCGATTATCTCGGACTCGGTCTGGCCCTCGACACCGGCAGCGCGCACGATGCCGAAGCGACGCTGCTCAAGGAACGCGCCAGCTACTACGCGCTCGGCCGATACTCTGATTGCCTGGAGTACTACGACGAGGAACGCGCCCGGCTGGGCGGAAGCGGGTTGCCGACCCGTGACGACGCCATCGAGTTGCTCGGGGGGCAGCGGACGTACGACCGTCTGCGCGCCTCGCGGTCCGCCGAGCAGCGGTATCCCGAGGCGTACGCCCGATTGCGGGGGCTCATTGACGCGAGTCGCGGCGGCCCAATGGACGAAAGCGTCGAGCGCTTCCTCGATCACGTTGCCTTATCGACTTCCGACGGGGCGGAGGTCGATCGCCACCGGGTGAACCTGCTGACTCTGCACTCGACGAAGGGACTGGAGTTCTCGCGGGTCTACATTGTGGGCGTAGAGGACTACCAGCTTCCGGGCTACTACCAGACCGTGGACAATCGCGTGGCGGAGATCGACGAGGCGCGCCGGTTGCTGTATGTCGGCATGACCCGGGCGGAGGATCGGCTCGTGCTCACGCGGGCTGACCGCCGCGGCGACCGCGACACCGGCGGGAGCCGCTTTCTCGAGGAGATGGCGCTCGACGCGGTCCCGGCGCAGGGCGCCGTTCCGTCCCCCGATCCAGACTGACCGTCCGCCGGAAAAAAGGGATCGGTCCGATCGGCATAGTCAGCCCAAATCCCGCGCAGGTGCTCACGTTGTTTTAACCAACCCTTCACACGATGCGTGGTATGCTACGCATGCACCTGAGAGGCCTCATGCCTCCCGAGCTTGCCGGAACCATGGCGAGTTGATGGATGGTGCAGCGGGAGAATTCGTGCGGGGCACACGAATTCGACCTCCAGGTCCTCCTGATGGAGGATTGAGCGCCCGGTCAATCCATCGGCCGGGCGTTCGCTTGTTGTGGAACCTCTCGTCGGATGGGTACCCAGGAGTAGATTCCCCCATGCGTTCGCGCCCCCGACCCTTGCCGACGGCCATGGGCCTCGTGTGCCTGGTGGCCTGTACTCCGCCCCCGTCCATGGACCATTCCGCCGAATCGTATGTGAAACTGGTACTTGCATTGGGACAGCACGATCCCGACTACGTCGACGCGTACTACGGGCCGTCCCAATGGCGGGCGGACGCCGCGGCCGAGTCACTATCGGTCGAGACGATTCGGGCGCGTGCAGACGGATTGGGGCGTGATCTCGATCGCGTGCCCGATCCGACCGACCCCATGGTGGTGCTCCGCCTGCGGTATCTGCGCAAGCAGGTGGCGTCGCTCCGCGCGCGGGCCGCGATGCTCCTTGGCGACGTCATGACCTTCGACGAGGAATCGATGGTGCTGTACGACGCGGTGGCGCCCGCCAATCGCTTCGCGTCGTTCGATGCCACGATCGCGCAACTGGACCAACGGCTGCCGGGCACCGGAGCGGTTCAACCACGATACACGAGGTACCGTGACCGGTTCGTGATCCCGGCGGATCGACTCGACGCCGTGTTTCGTCGGGCGATCGATGAGTGCCGTGACCGGACGACGCGGTTTCTCGAACTCCCCGCCGGCGAACGGTTCGCGATCGAGTACGTCACCGGCAAGTCGTGGAGCGGATACAACTGGTATCAGGGCAATGCCGCCAGCCTCATTCAAGTGAACACCGACCTGCCGGTCTACATCGACCGGGCCGTCGATCTGGCGTGCCACGAAGGCTATCCGGGTCACCATGTCTACAACCTGATGCTGGAGCGGCATCTCGCGATCGATCGTGGTTGGGTGGAGTTCTCGGTCTATCCCCTGTTCAGTCCCCAGTCGCTCATTGCGGAAGGGAGCGCCAACTACGGTATCGAGATGGCGTTTCCAGGAGCGGAACGCGTCACGTTTGAGCGCGACGTGCTGTTCCCGCTGGCAGGATTGGATCCGGCGGGTGCCGAGTCGTACTACGCGATTCAGGATCTGGTGGGACGGCTGAGTTACGCCGGCAACGAGGTTGCGCGCAATCTGCTCGAGGGGGAGATCTCGGAGGAGCAGGCGGCGTCGTGGCTCGAGCGCTACGCCTTGATGGGCCCGGAGCGGGCGCGGCAACGGGTGCGCTTCATCCAGCAGTACCGTGCCTACGTGATCAACTACAACCTCGGAAAAGATCTCGTCGCGCGATACGTCGAGCGGGAGGCTGGGGATGACGTGGCCGCGCGGTGGAGGGTGTTCGGCGCACTGCTCGGCTCGCCGCGACTCCCGTCCGGACTCCGCTAGACGCCGGTCGCCCCTTTCAACCCTGAGATACGACCGCTCGCGGCCGTTCCTCTTCCGGAGGCGTTTCCCCGGCCGGTATCTTTCCCGAGCCGTCCGCCGTTCTCTCCTTCGCTCCAGGAGCGAAGATGCAAGATCTGCTGTTCAATGGGGCCGCGCTGTGGTTTTCCGTTCCGGCGCTGCTCGGGACGTTCTTCTTCGTGCTGCGTCTCGGGATGATGCTCGTGGGCGGCGTCGACGACATCCATCACGATTTCTCGATGGATGTCGATGTCGACATCGATGTCGACCACGCGGATTCGTCCGGCGCGTTCAAGGTCCTGTCGATCCAGGCGATCGCCGCGTTCATGATGGGATTCGGCTGGGGCGGCCTCGGCGTGATTCGCGGCTGGGGAATGCCGGCCGTGGTGGGCGCCGTCGCGGGCGTGGGTTTCGGTGGGGGAATGATGTGGCTGCTCGCCCGGATGCTGCGGTGGATCTACGGGATGCAAAGCAGCGGGACGCTGCCGCTGGCCGCGGCGCTTGACGAGGAAGCGATCGTGCACGTGGTCGTCCCGGCGGGCCGGGCCGGCCGCGGGCAGGTGCGGGTCGTGATCGGCGACCGGTTACGCTATTACTCCGCGGTGACCGACGGGCCGGCAATCGACTCGCGCGTGCCGGTCCGCGTCACGGAAATCAATGAAGACAATACTGTCACCGTTGTGCCCCTTCAGAACGAATTACCCCCAGCAGGATCGTGATCATGTCTCGAATACTCGCGCTACTTCAGATCGGTGACATCGGCAACACGCCGCTCATCTGGCTCGGTCTCCCCGCGGCCGTGCTGTTGCTCCTGTTCTTCTTCGTGGTCTTCGTCGTCAAGCAGTACAAGCGCTGTCCGAGCAACAGCGTGCTGGTGCTCTACGGGAAAGTCGGTGCGAATCGCGCGGCACAATGCATTCACGGTGGTGGGAAGTTCGTGGTGCCGTTGCTGCAGGACTATGCGTTCCTGCCGCTCGAACCGATGGTGATCGATATCCCGCTCCAGGGCGCGCTGTCGTTGAACAACATCCGGGTGAACGTGCCCTCGACGTTCACGGTCGGCATCTCGACCGATCCGGTCCTGATGAACGCGGCCGCCGAGCGGTTGCTGTACCTGCCCGAGAAAAAGATCCAGGAACAGGCGCAGGACATCATCCTCGGCCAGCTTCGTCTGGTCATCGCGACGTTGTCGATCGAGGAAATCAACAAGGACCGCGAGAAGTTCATGTCGCTGATCAACACCAACGTGACCGAAGAGATCAACAAGATCGGGCTGGCGTTGATCAACGTGAACATCCGCGACATCACCGACGAGAGCGGGTACATCGAAGCGATCGGCAAGCGCGCGGCCGCCGAGGCCATCAACCGGGCCAAGGTTGAAGTGGCGCAGCAGGAACGTGACGGCGCCATGGGACAGGCCAAGGCCGACCGCGAGCGTGATGTGAGCGTAGCGCTCGAGTATGCCTCCGCGGCCGAGGGCCAGAAGAACGCGGAACAACGGCAGCGCATCGCGGTGGCCGCGTTCGAGGCCGACGCGGTCACCGGCGAGGTGCAGGCAAGGCGGGACGCGGAGATCGCCACCGCCCAGCGCGCGGCGGAGACCGTGGCGGCCCAAAAGGACGCGGAACGGGAACAGCGTATCCGTGTTGCCGCGGCCGAGTCGTTGGCTGTGCAGGGTGAGAACGAATCGCGGGCGGCGATTGCGGACTCCAACGCAAAGCTGGCTGAAATTCAAGCCGCCGCGAGCCGGCGCGCGCAGGTCGCGGCCGCCGCCGCGCAGGAAGCGATTCTCATCGCCGAACGGGAGCGGGAGTTGGCCCGGCTGTCGAAGGAACAACTCGCGCCGCAGGAGATCGACAAGCGACGCGTCGAAATCAACGCGGAAGCGATCGCGGAACGTTCCCGGCGTGAGGCGAGAGGTATGGCCGACGCGATGCTCGCGAAATACGAAGCGGAAGCGGCGGGTACCTTGAAAGTGCTCGAGGCCAAGGCGGAGGGCTATCGGCGTTTAGTCGCGGCGTGCGCCACCAACCCCGAGATTGCGCCGACGTTGCTGCTGATCGAACAGCTGCCGCAACTGGTCCAGGAACAGGTGAAGGCGATCCAGAACCTCAAGATCGACAAGATCACCGTCTGGGAAGGTGGCCGTGGCAACGGCCAAGGTGGAGGCTCGACGGCGGATTTCCTGTCCAGCCTGATTGGCTCGCTCCCCGCGGTACACGAACTGGCGCGGCAGGCGGGTATCGAGTTGCCGTCGGTGCTCGGCAGGGTGAACGAAGACGTGACGGCCGTGATCGAAGAGGCGGGCGGGAAAGGCAAGGGAAAGGCCGCGGCGCAACAGCGATAGAGGTGGCCGTCGTTTCCGGCCACCAACCAAATGACCTGATGGATGCGCCGTGAGCGTCCCCGCCCTCGGAAACGGGCGCCGGCGCGAGCGGCCTATATTCCAGGCATGCTGGCACTTCTCCTGGCCCTCACCGCCCAGAGCCCGGACCTCACGGTCACCACGTTCAACATCCGCTACGGCACCGCCGCGGACGGCGAGAACCGGTGGGCGTTACGACGCCAGCTGGCGCTCGAGGTGCTGCGGGCCCAGGACGCCGACATCGTGGGGCTCCAGGAAGCGCTCAGGTTTCAGCTCGACGAGATCGGCCGCGCGTTCCCGGAGTACGGTGAGCTGGGCGTGGGTCGTGACGACGGCGAGACGCTGGGGGAGTACGCGGCGATTCTCTACCGGCGCGAGCGCCTCGCCGTCAGCGAGCACGGCACCTTCTGGCTCTCCCCGACCCCGTCGGTGGTAGCGTCGGCGGGTTGGGGCAACCGCATCACCCGCATCTGCACGTGGGCCCGGTTCACCGATCGTGCGTCGGGCCGCTCCTTCTACGTTCTCAACATGCACTTCGATCACGAATCGCAGCCGTCGCGCGAACGCGCGGCGGAGCTGGTGAGCCGGCGGATCCGGGTGCGAGCGCCGCGCGACCCCGTGGTGGTGCTCGGCGATTTCAATGCCGGCGAAGACAACCCCGCGCGACGGCATCTGCTCGCCGCGGCGTCCCTGCGCGACGCCATCCGCGTCGTGCACCCGGATGCCACCGAGGTCGGCACGTTCAACGGATTCGACGGCATCCGCACCGGCGAGATGATCGACGCGATACTGATAGCGCCCGAATGGGACGTGTCAGACGCCTGGATCGACCGGACGGCGCGCGACGGGCGCTACCCGTCGGACCACTTTCCGGTCACGGCCCGGCTGCGGTTGTCGCGTTAGGAAAGCGCTGCGCACGTTCCGAGAACCCGGAAACGCCCGGCGCGCGGAAGACGGCGGGTCAACCCGCCGCTCGGCCCTGCCGCGGCAAGCGGTGTCCCCAGGCCGGTTTACCGGCCAGAGCCGAGCCGCGAGTTCACTCGCGGTTCATCGCGCGGGCTTGTCGCCGCGGCCTGCGGCTCCGGATCGTGCTTCCGTTCCATAGTACGCGGCCCCGTGTCGGGGTGGCGTCCCGCCCCAACCGGCACGATGACCTCCGCTTCGTGCAGCGCGCGGAGGACAGATGGATTCTGCACCGAGCCGCGACGTTTTGGCGTTGCCGTTTCCGCCTTGCTGGGCAAGCGTGGGGCGGAGGCGCGATGGGACAGAAGTCCTTATTTCTGCAGACCGTGCGGCAGAAGGCTCGGGCGCGTCGGCTTAGCCCGCGAACTGAGCGGGCCTACGTCGCGTGGATAAGGCGGTTTATCCGGTATCACGGACTCCGCCATCCCGCGGCTCTGGGTGAGCGCGAGGTCGCCGCATTCGTGACGCACCTGGCGGAGCGCGAGCTCGCGCCGTCGACGCAGATGCAGGCCCTGTGCGCGCTGTTGTTCCTGTATGAACACGTCTTGGGGCGCCGGTTGGGGAAGCTTCCGGACCTGCGTTGGGCGCGCCCGCGTGTGCGTTTGCCGGTGGTGTTGACCGGCGAGGAGGTGACGCGAGTGTTGGCCAGGCTGACCGGTGTGCGGTGGTTGGTGGGGATGCTGTTGTACGGCAGCGGGTTGCGCCTGCTCGAGTGCTTGCGGCTGCGGGTGAAAGACGTGGACCTGGCGCGCCGAGAGCTGCGGCTGCGGGATACGAAGGGCGGGACGCCGCGGGTCACCGTGTTGCCGGACGCGGTGCTCGAGCCGTTGCGTGCGCACCTCGAGGTAGTGCGGGGCCGTCACGCGCGGGATGTGGCCGGCGGGGCGGGCTACGTCGAGCTCCCGGGCGCGCTGGCGACCAAGTATCCCGGTGCGGCGCGGGAGTGGGCGTGGCAGTGGGTCTTTCCGGCCGCGCGGTACTACGTGGACCGGGCAACGGGCCAACGGCGGCGGCACCACTTGCACGAGAGCGCGGTGCAGCGGGCGGTCAAGGAGGCGGTGGTCGGCAGCGGGATCGGGAAGCGCGCCACGTGTCACTCCCTGCGCCACAGCTTCGCCACGCAGTTGTTGGAAACGGGGTACGACATCCGGACGGTTCAGGAGCTCCTGGGCCACAAGGACGTGAGCACGACGATGCTGTACACCCATGTCCTCCGGCGGGGTGGGCTGGGGGTGCGGAGCCCAGCGGACGCGCTCGGCGATGCCCGGCGTGCTCCACCAGGATAAGGATTTCGCTTGCGAAAACGACTGCGGGTGAGCAGGTTGACGCAAGCCAAGCACAGGTTATGCCGACTGGAAACCGGGGGTCGGATGGAACGGAGCTCGATAATGACCCTCGAGGGAATCGCCGCCGATCCAGCCTCTGCCACGTTCTGCCTAGCCACGCCCTCAGGAGCCGTCCTTTCACCGCTCCGCCCGTCAGACGAGGTGGCCCTTGCCTCCTTCTTCGACGGCCTGTCAAGCCGGACCCGCCAGTGGTATTCAGTGACCGATCCCCGAACCGAAGCGCGTGACCGCCGCTCCGCAATCGCCCGATATGACAAGCTCCGCCTGCTGCTTCGGGGAGGAGGTCGGATCTTGGCTCTCGCGGAATTCAGTTTCGATCTCGTGGCCACCGACATTGAGCGCTTCACGCGGTACGGGGTAACTCTGCGTCCAGGTCGCGATTGTCGTTGGGGGTTGTGCGTGACCGATGAGTGGCAGGGACGCGGAGTTGGGACGGCGCTCGCTGCTCCCAGTTTCGACCTCGCGAGGCGATTTGGCCGAGATAGGGTTATCCTCTGGGGTGGCGTTCAATCTGCGAACGCCGTTGCGGTCCGCTATTACCGCAAGGTCGGATTCACAGAGATCGGGCAATTCACGAATGACGAGGGCATCGCCTCGATCGATATGCTCCGGGCACTCGCGGAGCCGACCGCGGCATAACACGGAATTGCAGCGGACGACCACCCTTCCTCGCTCCGCTCGGGCGGGTGTTCGCCGCTGAATTCCAGCTCGTTGGGCGGCCGGGCCAGGCTCATTTTTCGACATGAGCGAGGAGGTGCATATGTTTCCGCATGACTGCTTGCCGATGTTGTCGCTGATAGGTGCCTCGCCGGCTATGCCGCTTGCATCGCTTGAACACCCGTTGGAGCA